>CAJFEV010000096.1 GCA_904374795.1 uncultured Bacilli bacterium | reverse complement strand
TTTAAAGGTTTTTGATTAGTCTGAAACTAAATGCAAATCCTATTCTGATACTAAATGCAAAAAGCATACCTTCTTTTGCATTTACTTTTGGAATTCAGACATTTTTTCTGTTCACGAATTGCTCTTGTAAATTTTTTTAAACTCATATATAATTGATGTATAGATATTTTAATACATTCTATTAATTTTCTATAAATAAAAATAGTAAGGAGAAAGTATATGGAACAATTTTTACCATCCATACTTACTTTACTTCTTGGTATTGCAGCTGGAATTGGTCTTGCTGTTTTCTTTGCATATATAAGAGGAAACGGTATTGCTAAAAAAGCTAATAAGATGATTGAAGAAGCAAAAAAAGAAGCTGAAAAGCAAAAACGTGATCGAATTTTAGAACTAAAAGAAGAAGGATATAAATTAAAACAAGAAACAGAGCGTGAGTTAAAAGAGAAAAAGGAAGAGTTGAAATCAACAGAGGATCGTTTATTGCAAAGAGAGAATAGTTTGGATAAACGTGATGAAATGCTTCAAAAAAGAGAAATTAGTTTGGAAGAGAAGGAAAATCATTTATTAGCGTCTCAGAAAGATTTGCAATCTAAGAATGAGAAGTTGGATGAAATGTTAAAAGATGAAATGAGTCGTTTAGAAAAAATTGCTCATTTTTCTAAAGAAAAAGCCCATGATTTAATCATGCAACGTACTGAAGAAGCAATGGCTGAAGAACTTGCAAATTTTATGAAAGAAAAGGAGCATGAAGCTAAATTAAATGCTTCTGAAAATGCAAGAAATTTGATTGTTGAGTCTATGCAACGTTATGCAGAAGATGTAGCGACCGAACAAACAGTTAGTACGATTGATTTACCAAATGATGATATGAAAGGGCGTTTAATCGGACGAGAAGGAAGAAATATTCGAACGATCGAAGCAGTTACTGGAGTGGATTTGATTATAGATGATACTCCTGAAACTATTGTTGTTTCTTCTTTTGATCCATTAAGAAGAGAAATTGCAAAAATTACAATTGAAACTTTAATTAAGGATGGTCGAATTCATCCTTCAAGAATTGAGGAAGTTTACGATAAAGTTTGTAAGGATATGAATAATAAAATTACCGAACTCGGTAATGAAGCTTGTTATCAGCTAGGAATTACCAAAATGGATCCAGAGTTAGTTTATTTGGTTGGTAAACTGCACTTTCGAACAAGTTATGGACAAAATGCTTTACAACATTCAAAGGAAGTCGGTGAGTTGTGTGGACTTATGGCTGCCGAGTTAGGTGAAAATGTGGTCTTGGCTAAAAGAGCTGGATTGTTGCATGATATTGGTAAATCTATTGATTATGAAATGGAAGGTAGTCATGTAGAAATTGGTGCAAATGTAGCTAAGAAGTTTCATGAAGATGAAGTGGTTATTGATGCTATTATGTCTCATCATGGTGATAGTGAGGCACATACGATTATTTCTGTTTTGGTTCAAATAGCTGATACTTTGTCGGCTGCTCGCCCAGGAGCTCGTAACGATTCATTAGATAATTATATGAAACGATTAGAACAGTTAGAAGAAATTGGTAATTCTTTTGAAGGTGTTGAAAAAACTTTTGCAATGCAAGCAGGAAGAGAAGTACGAGTTATGGTTAAGCCTGATGAAATTGATGATACCAAGGCTTATAAGATTGCGCGTGAAATGAAAGAGAGAATTGAAAGTGAAATGCAATATCCAGGAACTGTAAAGATTATTGTTATTCGTGAATCACGTGCCCAAGAAGAAGCTAAATAAAGGAGGAGATATTATGTGGGGAGATATATTATTGGTCGTAGTTGGATTACTTATTGGACTTGTTATAGGTTTTTTTCTATCGAGATATGTTATGAAAAAATATATGAAAAAGAATCCACCTATAAATGAAAAAATGATTGAAGTTATGATGAGTAGTATGGGTAGAAAACCAAGTCAAAAACAAGTTCGTCAAGTGATGAATCAAATGAATAGATATATGTAAACCAGGATTTCTTTCTGGTTTTTTTGTTTTATTTGAGTTGGTCGCTAGTTTTTTTGCTTTTTTTATGATATTCTTATACTAAGGTGAAAGGTATGAAAAAGGGTTTTACATTAATAGAAGTGATGGCAACGATAGTGATACTCGCCATAGTTTTAATC
>CAJFEV010000095.1 GCA_904374795.1 uncultured Bacilli bacterium | reverse complement strand
GCAAGCATAGTAAGTAAGCCTTCTCTTGATGGGATAGATGCATATTCTTTAATTGTAGCTAAATCTGCTACTGAGCCACTGATGATTCCAACTCGAATTTCTAGTTTATCATGATCTTTAGCAAAATCAGATAACACTTTGATTGGTTCTAGTAAGTTTTTACCAAAAAGAATTGCATTTGGCCCTTCTAAGAAACCATCAAAACTTAAGTTTAATTCATCTAATGCTCTTTTTAAAAGAGTGTTTTTGTAAACTTTAACAGTAGCATCTGCATCTCTTAATTTTACTCTTAAATCACTTAGGTCAGATACTGTCAAACCTTGATATTGAAAAAGAATTACAGATTCACTATTTTTAATATTATCAATAATATTGTTTACAATTTCTTTTTTGGCATCAAGAATTTTTGTACTAGCCATTTTTCTTCCTCCTTTACTTTTTCTATCTAAAAAAGCTTATCCGATTTTGGACAAGCTTAAAATTCACGTTTTTTAAGTGTCCCTCGGCAAGATGATTAAGGCGTAGCCCCTTGCTGTCTTCGGTTTGGCTTTTCTAGCGTTTATTATAATCCTTCTTTAATTAAATGTCAAAAGAATTTTGATCTACTTTAATACCAGGACCCATTGTTGCAGAAATACTAATTGAAGTAATGAATTTACCTTTAACTGATGCAGGTTTCATTCTTGCAATTGTTTTTACTGCATATTCTAGGTTTTCTGCTAATTTTTCTGCATCAAAAGAAACTTTTCCTAAGATACCATGAATATTTCCGTATGAATCTGTTCTAAATTCGATCATACCTTTGTTGATATCTTCGATTGCTTTAGCAGGATCTGGTGTAACTGTATTTGTTTTAGGATTTGGCATTAACCCTTTAGGTCCTAAAATTTTACCAATTTTACCAAGTTCTGGCATCATATCTGGAGTTGCAACGATTACATCAAAATCAAACCAGTTTTCATTTTGAATTTTATCGATCATGTCTTTATCTCCAACATAGTCTGCACCTGCTTCTTTTGCTTTTTCAGCAGCAGCACCTTTAGCAATAACTAATATACGTTTAGTTTTTCCAGTACCATTTGGAAGTACTAGAGATCCACGTAATTGTTGGTCAGCTTTCTTAGGATCAACATTTAATTTGATAGCAAAATCAATTGTTCCATCAAAATTTGTAATTGATGTTTCTTTTGCAAGTTTAGCAGCTTCTAATGCGCTGTAAGATTGGTTTTTATCAACTTTCTTAGCAGCTTCCACATATTTGCGACCCAATTTTTTCATTATTTCCCTCCTAACTGTGGTTTATTAGCGGACTTTTTTCTATAATATTATTCTTCTTCAGATTCTTCTTTACCTTTTCCGATTACTTCTACTTCAGCTGAAGTTTCTTCTTTAACTTCTGCTTCCATTTCAGCTAACTCTTCTTCACGTTTTGCTCTTTCAGCTTCTTCAATAGCAGCTTCTTTTGCTTGTTCAGCTAATTCGGCATCATTAACACCTTTGATAGCGATACCCATATTACGAGCAGTACCTTCAATAATATTCATTGCTTCTTCTACAGTATATGCATTTAAATCAGGTAATTTTGTTTCAGCAATTTTTCGAAGGTCTTCTTTAGAAATTGTTGCAACAATTTCATTTGCTCCTTTTTTGCTTCCTTTTTCAATTTTAGCAGCTTTTTTCAACATGAAGGCAGCTGGTGGAGTTTTTAAAACAAAGTCAAAGCTTCTATCTTCATAAATAGAAATTTCGCATGGAACTACATCTCCCATTTTATCCTTTGTTGCATCATTAAATTTTTGACAGAACTCTTGGATATTAATACCAGCAGGTCCTAATACTGTACCAACTGGTGGTGCAGGATTTGCTTTTCCAGCAGGAATTTGTAATTTTACTTTTTTTACGACTTCTTTTGCCACGAAAACCCACTCCTTTCTTTGGAATTTTTTTAAGTTTAAACGTGTAAGTGGTCTTGGGCAAGTCCGCATGACTCCCTCCCACTTCAAAAACATTTATAAAAATATATAAACGCAATATGATACTACCATAAAATTTATAATTTTACAAGCAAAAGTTTTTTCCTCATTTACTCATATATTTAAAAAAAAGATGGAATTCATTACTCACTGGACGAGATATTTTCCATCTTTACTACTAAGTTGTTTGAACTACAAAAGGATCATTAGCGGTTCCTATTCCTCCACTAATCTGAACATCAGACTTCAGATTGATAACCGCGCGCACGCCAAAGCTGTTGGTAACCCAGTGGCCGTTAGCATAGCCCACCGAGCTAGCATGGAACTCATAAGCCGTCGCATTCGTGACGTCGAAATGACTAGGCGACAAAGTCCAGTAACTAGATGATGAATAAGTATAGGATAAGCGATTTAAATTATCACCTGATAATCCTCCTAACATCAATTCATCTACTGTTATAAGTCCAATTGGATAAGTTAAAGCCTTATTTCCTGTTTCTGATGTACTTGTTGTAAACAAATCATTACTTACATTTGGACAAGTTAAA
>CAJFEV010000094.1 GCA_904374795.1 uncultured Bacilli bacterium | reverse complement strand
ATTAAAAATTATTCATGTTTTTTTTCTTCTTTTTTTGGTGGTTTTGGTAAAGCATCTTTTCGTGATAAATTTAATCTTCCTTTATTGTCATATCCTTGACTCTTAACTAAAATTTCATCGCCAACTTTAACAACATCACTTGGCTTTTTCACTCTTTCATGAGCAAGTTGAGAAACATGTACTAGCCCTTCACATCCAGGCCAAAGTTCTACAAAACAACCAAAGTCTTCTACTTTAACGACTTTTCCTGTATAGATTTTATCTTCTTCAACTTCTCTTACTACATCTAAAATTCTTCGTTTGGTTTCATCAATAATTTCTTGATTCGTATGATAAATAATAACTCTTCCATCATCTTCTAAATCGACTTTAACCGCATCTTTATCATTGACACTATTAACATGGCTACTTTCTAAAATAATTTTTGTAATCATGTCTCCACCACGACCAATAACATCTTTAATTTTTTCGGGATTAATTTGGAAAGTTGCAATCTTTGGTGCATATGGACTTAATTCTTTTCTTGGTTCTTTAATACAATCTGTCATTACATCTAAAATTTGTAAACGAGCTTTTTTAGCTTGAGCTAAAGCTTCTTTTAAAATTTCTTTCGTTACACCTTTAATTTTAATATCCATTTGTAAAGCGGTAATACCTTCTTTTGTTCCAGCCACTTTAAAATCCATATCTCCCATATGATCTTCAAGTCCCTGAATATCCGTTAAAATGGTATATTTTTTTCCATCTTTAGATGTGATTAAACCCATTGCAATTCCTGCAACTGGTGCTTTTATTGGAACACCAGCAGCCATCAAACTTAAACAGCCTGCACAGATAGTCGCTTGACTAGAAGAACCATTACTTTCTAAAATTTCTGAAACAACTCGAATGGTATAAGGAAATTCTTCTTCGGATGGAATAACATAAGATAATGCTCTTTCTCCTAAAGCTCCATGACCTATCTCTCTTCTTCCAGGTGACCCGTATCTTCCAATCTCACCAACAGAGAAAGCTGGGAAATTATAATGAAGCATAAAACGTTTTGCATCTTCAATACCTAAACCATCAAGTACTTGATGTTCTCCAATTGCTCCTAAAGTTGTCGTCGCTAAACTTTGTGTCTGACCTCTTGTAAATACAGCTGAACCATGTGTTCTTGGAAGCAAATCAACCATCGCATCCAAAGGTCTTATCTCATCCATAGCTCTTCCATCAGGTCGTATATGTTTTTCAGTTATCAAGCTTCTTACTGCATCCGCTTCTAAATTATATAAAATTTTATTAATTTGTTTTAATTTATCTTCTAAAGCAGCATCCTCTAAATACATATTAGTAAAATAGCCAATCGTCTGTTGTTTAATTTCTTCTACTTTACCAGCAGATTCTAATTTATCTTTAATTTGAATTGCATCTAAAATATTTTGATACGCATAATTAGTAACAGCTTCAACTAAATCTTGTTCTAACTCAGCTTTATCAAGTTCAACTTTTTCTTTTCCAATTTCTAAAATAATTTTTTCTTGAAATTCACAAAGTTTTTTAATTGCCTCATGTCCAAATAAAATACCTTCTAAAACAACCTTTTCACTGCACTCATTTGCCCCAGCTTCAACCATACAAATTGCATTTTTTGTACCTGCTACAGTTAAGTTTAACTCACTTTTTTCTAATTCTTCTACTGTTGGATTAATAAGATATTCTTTACCAATCTTTCCAACGACAACCCCACATACTGGTCCATCAAATGGAATTTCAGAAATTCCTAAAGCTAAAGAAGAACCAAATAAAGCGGCCATAACGGGAGAATTATCTTGGTCAACAGATAACACCGTATTCACTACTTGAATTTCATTTCGTAAATTCTCATCAAACATAGGCCGTAAAGGACGATCAATAATTCTTGCTGCTAGAGTTGCCTCATCAGTAGGGCGTCCCTCTCTCTTAATAAAACCTCCAGGTATCTTACCTACAGAATACAATTTTTCTTGATATAAAACTTGTAAAGGAAAGAAATCTTGTGTAATCACATTTTTTCCCATAACTGCAACAGATAAAACTACTGTATCTCCATAGCGAACTAAAACTGAACCATTTGCTTGTTTTGCCAGCCAACCAGTCTCAACAGTAATATTCCGCCCAAAAAAATCCATCGAATAAATCTTTTTCATTTTACTACTCCTTTTCATCTATAAAAAAAGAGACGCTAAAAATTTAGTGCCTACTTTCTTAAATTTAACTTTTTAATCAATTCACGATATGCTACTACATCAGTTTCTTTTAAATAATTTAATAATTTTTTACGACGTCCAACCATTTTTTGAAGACCACGTTTTGAA
>CAJFEV010000093.1 GCA_904374795.1 uncultured Bacilli bacterium | reverse complement strand
GACCTTTGTACTTGGATTTTCTATTCTCTTCCAATGTTCTTTATCTAAACTATATTCAATTAAATTATACTTTTCACTTGTTCCTGTGATTTCAAAAACCTCACTTATATTATTTTCACTTTCTGTAATACTTCTTGCTTCAACAAGAATTTCATTTTCCAAATTCTCTTTTTCTATATATCCTGCTTCAATACTTACTTTACTTAAGAATGTTGCATTCATCGTCTCTTCTATTGCTGGTGTACTTTCATCCATCCATAGTTTTATCGTATAAGTTTTCTCTTCCTCTGGTCCTAATGAACCACTTGTTAATTCATAAGCTTGATCAGCACTTTCATTCTTCATATGTAGCTAAATTTTTTGGTGTTCCATCATTTACAGATACTTTGATATATTCACTAGATAATCTTTTTTCTCCTTCACTTACTAACATATCTTCTAAATTCACTTCATAAGTTGCATAGGTATTACAAGTATTTTTGATCGTAAAGGTATAACCTGTTGTAGATAGCCCTTCTTCATCACTTATGGGATATGTTTTATTTAAAGTGATTCCTTCACTTTCATTGGTCATCGTTAGTTCAAAACATTTACTTCCTAGTGTATTAAAGTTTCTTTGTTTACTTGTAAACAACCAACTGGCATAGCTAATACCTAGGATACTCATAATAGTTAGTAAAATTATAAGAATAAATAAAAGTTTTTTTCTCATATTATCCCTCTTTATGTAGTATAGCTTTTTTATCCTTTATACTCGCGGGTATTATATCATATTTATGATATCATTTAAAAGGAAAAAATACTATAAAAAAGCTTTCAAATAAAATTAATAAATATTTAATAGTTGCTTAAATTTTATAAAAATAAATGTTTTAAATTCCAAAGATACTCTGTACTATTAACTAAACAACCTATCTCATACACTATTTGCTGAATATATTTTAATTTTTCTTTCAGTATAGAATATGAATATGAGTATTTTCTGTATTAAATAATACCAAAGAAAAAGTAACCACATCTTTTTTTGTGACTACTTTCTCTTGTAACTACATCATTCTTGTCTTTTTTAATTAACATTTATAAATATATCTATATTTAATGCATGTATTTTAATCACGCTTAGTTGAACTTCTTAATAAATTTAATGAAAGTTCATCTTTCTTGCTTGTTTCTATCCTTCTTTGTAGTTCCGCAATCGATGTATCTAATACATTTTTGCGAACCCGTCCTTTCACACATCTTTCAGGATTTTGGATAAGTCCAGTAAAGAATTGCTGCAGAAAAGCATTCTGTTGTAAAGTATTCCATAGATAATCTGCTTTTTTATAGTATTCTAATGCAACTTCATAATCTCCAAATTCTGTGAATACAATTCCCATCCTATAAAAAGCTTTATACAAATACTCAAATTCAATAGGATGAAGTGTTTCGGGTCGACAGAATATTTCTATAATTTTTTGATAATGCTCTCTTGCATTTTCATAATCTTCCAATTTTTCATACATTAACCCTAAACGATATCTAGAACGATAACAATACGGATTAATTGAAATCGCCGTTTTAAAATATAAAAGTGCTCTCTTATCTTTAATTTTTTGTAGCAAAATTCCATATTTATAATATGCATAATAAAATGCTGTTTCTTGCATACATTCGTTAAGTACCGATTGGGCATATTCAAAACTTGGCTTTTGCCGCTGACGTATATCATTGCAAAATATAGCAGCAAGTTTTAAATCAGGATTACAACGATACGCATAACCAAAACCTCTAAGTATGTGTTTCTCATCAAATACTAAAAAATCTTTTTCTGTTAAAAGAGACCATTTTGTTTGAGTCAAATTAAAAATTTTAACACAGATATCATTTGCTCGTTTCCTTCCCATGGCAATAGCAAACATGATATATTCTGAATCAGAAAAACTTTTAATTCCCTTAAATTCACTAACTGCTTTACGAATTCTTTGGACAACATTCTTCCATTCATCCAAGGGCAAGTCCATATACTGAGCACAATAATATGCTTGAATTAATCGATTTTGCACAAATATATTATGTAGTTTAGTTAACGTCTCAAAAAATCCCTTGTCTCCTGCCGCAAATTTAGTCGAAACAAACCGAGTTATTTCTGTGGTATTATCAGAGCAAATCACTTCCGAATGCAATTTTTTCGTAATTTGCTTTACATCGTCAATTTTATCACGCAATCCTTCAGATAAAATAACACCAGTTGCTCTGGAAATATCAAGTTCACAAAATTTTTTCAAAGCCTCATCATCAGGAATTAAAATAATGACAGTTCGTATTTTATTAAGTGCTTCACTTTGAACAGAATGAAAACTATGATTATCATAAACAAATATTCCAATATTTTGCAAAAATACAGAAATATTTAAAAATGCTTCTGGCCAACTTCCATCATGAATAAGCATAATTGAATTTTTCATATTTTTCCGACTCCTTTGTTTTAATATTTTTTTAAGTATCTCCTATTCAATATATTTGTATATTACGTTCAGTAAGAATACATTATTCAAAAAAATTTTATTATTTTATTACGATTTTTTACTAAATAATGAAATTACTTTTTCTAACTTACTTTATTAGCATCATTATAACTAAACATTTTTAGATAGTCAAGATTGCAACAGAAACCGGGTGTAAAAATTTTTTGTAGGTAAATTTATAATATGATATCCTCATTATAGGAGGATAAAAGATATGAAAAAAGAAGAGGATAAGCATATTAACGAA
>CAJFEV010000092.1 GCA_904374795.1 uncultured Bacilli bacterium | reverse complement strand
TCAACCTTTCTCATACACATCACCAAGTGATGTATTCTATAGTATTTTTGAGACATAATCAAATACTAACACTTAAGACATTATCATATGCTAATCATACGATTGCCTTACTTAAGATTTTTAAAGATTGACGAATAAAGAAAAATCAACTAAAATAGAAATAGCTTTTAAGAGAGAATATTTCTATTTTTTCTTTTTAGAAAGAGGGAAGTTTTTATGTTTTTAAACGAAGTTTTTGAAAAAAAAGAAGAATTACTAGGAAAAGAAATTACAGTTCATGGTTGGATTAGAAATCATCGTCCCCAAAAAGAATTTGGTTTTATTGATTTTTCTGATGGAACTTGCTTCAAACATTTACAAATTGTATACGATAAAGATTTGAATGATTTTGCAGATATTGTTTCTTTTAAAAACGGTTCTTCTATTGAAGTAAAAGGAATCTTACAAAAAAGTGAAGGAAAAGGCCAAGAAATCGAATTAAAAGCTTTAAAAGTTGTTTTATTAGGAGATTGTCCTTTAGATTATCCTTTACAACCTAAAAGACATTCAAACGAATTTTTACGAAGTATCGCATATCTAAGACCAAGAGCAAATCTATTTCAAGCTGTTTTTCGAATTCGTAGCTTAGCAGCCTTAGCAATTCATGAATATTTTGGAAAAAATGGATTTGTCTATTTTCATGCTCCAATTATTACAGCATCAGACTGTGAAGGAGCAGGGGAAATGTTTCAAGTCACAACTTTACCTCTAGATAAAATAAATGGAGAAGTAGACTATAAAAAAGATTTTTTTGGAAAACTTACTTCATTAACCGTTTCAGGTCAACTACAAGCAGAAACATTTGCTACAGCATTCTCTAAAGTTTATACTTTTGGTCCAACCTTTCGTGCCGAAAATTCAAATACAAAAGTACATGCTTCAGAATTTTGGATGATTGAACCTGAAATGGCTTTCGTAGATATTAATGGGGATATGGATATTATGGAAAGCATGCTTAAATATGTTGTAAGCTATTGTTTAGAAAAAGCTCCAGATGAGTTTCAATTTTTAGACCAATTTGTAGAAAAAGGATTAATAAAAAAATTAGAAAAACTAGTGAACGCAAAATTTACAAGAATTACCCATGAAGAAGTAATTACTATTCTAAAAAAAGCGGATGTGAAATGGGAATTTACTCCAGAATATGGCGAAGATATTGCTAAAGAACACGAAAAATACATTACAGAATATTTTGACGGACCTGTATTCATAACAGATTGGCCAAAAGACATCAAAGCTTTCTATATGAAACAAAATGAAGACGGAAAAACCGTTGCCGCTGTTGATTTAGAAGTTCCAGGAGCAGGAGAATTAATGGGCGGAAGTCAAAGAGAAGAAAACTATGATAAATTACTCACACGTATGAAAGAATTACATATGAATACTTCAGAATTAGATTGGTATTTGAATTTAAGAAAATACGGAACTTGCGTTCATTCAGGATTTGGTATGGGCTTTGAAAGACTTTTAATTTATTTAACAGGAGTCGATAATATTCGCGATGTAATTCCATATCCAAGAACTCCAGGAAACTGTGATTTTTAATGACTGAAAAAGAATTATATGGATTGGCTAGAAGTTTAGCAAGGATTTTTAAAATTTATCAAAGCCAACAAACCTTGGAAGGAAAGAAAAGATGGCTTACAAATTTAAAAGCTTATAGTTTTTCTTTTCAAGAAGCTTGTAATAACTTTTATAAAGATAACCAAAGCACCTCATATTGGTTAAAATTTCTTAACAAAAAACAAGACAACCTCATCAAAAGAGGGAATCTATAACAAAAGTAAAAGGATTTCTTCTTTTTAGGCAAAATAAGACAAAACTTATCAATTTCTTCTCTTGAAAAGAAAGAAAATAAAAGTAAAATAAATTCTCAAGAAACGGGGAATTTTTTTATGAATACAAAACTACTAGAAAAACAAAGCGAAAAATTTTACACAGCAAAATACGATCGAGCATTTAAAGAAATTTTTTTGAATGAAAAAAACGAAAAACTTTTATTAGCTGTATTAAAAGAAAGTTTACATACTGAAGTTATGAAAGTTATTCGAAGAAATATTGAACTAAATAGTGGCAATATTTTTATTAGAAGAAAATATTTAGACATATTATTGGAAACGGATCAAGGACTTATTGGAATTGAAATAAATAGTTCAGTCGAAGACTATTTACATCCAAGAAATTTAGCTTTTCAATGTGATAACTATGCTCATTACACTTTAGTAGGACAAAACTATACAGAAGATGTCCAAATTATTCAAATCAATCTAACTTATGGAATGAAAGATGAAGAGCTAGTAAGAAAATATTTTATTCAAGATGAGTTTGGAAAAAAATATGTAAGGCAATTGCATAAAAACTTGACGTAAAGAATTAGATAGACGAAATAACGTTAAAAAGTAGATTTTCAATATTTTTAAAGTCAAATGCATATCGAG
>CAJFEV010000091.1 GCA_904374795.1 uncultured Bacilli bacterium | reverse complement strand
TACTGAACAATCCATCAATGATGTTATTTCAATGAATAATAGTTTAAACTTGTTTTATACCAATCAAATCAAGGTAAAAACAACTACAAAAAAAGTTCGCTCAATCATGATTTTCCTATGTATTTTCTTACTCATTTTAGGATTAGTATTTGCATCGGGAGTGTTATTAAAAAAGAACAATCCTAGGAATCTAAAAAAATAAATAAAAATTTTAATTTTTAGTTGACAAACCGAAACTTATCGATTAGTATATAAACTACCAATTCACTTTTAGAAGGCGAATTGGTGCTAGTATCACACTAGTCAACCCCTTTTTATTCTTTTAAGGAAGAGCCTTCAGGGGGCTCTTCTAAGTGAGTACTTTAAATCCATCAAATCTGATGGATTTTTTCATATTTGAAACTCTATATATTTTTATTGTATAATGTGCTTAGGAGGGCATATGAACTTACAAAATTTAAAAGGAATAGGAGAAAAAACAATAGAACATCTATATGCTTCAAACATTTATACAATTGAAGATATATTAACATATTATCCATATAAATATCAAATTCTAGAACCAACAACACTAGAAACATCAGAGTCGAATACGGTTTTGACAATCAATGCAACAGTAGTGGATACTGGTAAAGTTTCATTTATCCGTAAAAACTTTAATACATATCGATTTAAAGTAGAAACACATGGAAAAATACTTACGGTAGCCATATTTAATCGTGCATTTATAAAACCTCGTATGACTGTAGGAAGAATGATTACTTTAATTGGCAAATATGATGCAAAAAAAAATACATTCACAGCCAATGATATTAAGCTTAATGCAGTTACAGAAACAAAAATTATTCCAATATATCATGCGATTAAAGGATTAAAAAATAATACTTTAGAAAAAATCATAAAAGAAGCTTTGAAAGAAAAAGACACTCTTTATGATTATGTGCCAGAAGAATTTAATCAAAAATACCATTTATTAAGTAAAGATATAGCCTTAGAAGAGATCCACGAGCCTAAAGATGTATCTATTGTAAAAAAAGCAGAGCAAAAACTCATTTACGAAGAATTGTTTGTTTTTATGTTTAAAATTCAATACCTAAAATCTTTAAAAGAACAAGAAGCTGGAATTAAAAAAAGTATCCCTATAGAAAAAATTCGAAGTTTTTTAAAAACATTACCATTCTCATTAACGAAAGATCAACAAAAAGCAATTAAAGATGGATTAACAGATTTAAGTTCTACAAAAAGGATGAATCGTTTACTTTTAGGAGATGTAGGTTCTGGAAAAACTATTGTGGCGACGACATTACTGTATGCAAATACTTTAGCAGGATATCAAAGTGCATTTATGGCTCCAACCGAAATTCTAGCATTACAACATTACGAATCAATTCGCAACCTTTTAAAAGAAACAAATATTCACGTAGAATATTTAGTAGGAAGCATGTCTAAAAAAGAAAAAGAAAAAATTGCTATTTCTGTTCAAAAAGGCGATGTTGATATTTTAATTGGAACACATGCTATATTAAATGAAAAACTTTACTTTAAAAATTTAGCATTTATTGTGACAGATGAACAACATCGATTTGGAGTGAATCAACGAAGTATGTTAAAAGAAAAAGGATTTCTTCCCGATATGCTTTTTATGAGTGCAACTCCTATACCAAGGACATACGCCCTAACAATATATGGAGATATGGATACTTCATTAATAAAAGAAAAACCAAATGGTCGCAAAGAGATTATTACCAAAATTGTAAAAGAAAAAGATTTAAAAGAAGTACTATTTAAGGTATTAGAAGCAATTAAACAAAATGAACAAGTATATGTAGTAGCGCCAATGATTGAAGAAAATGCAGAAAATAGTTTAAAAGATGTAAATTTATTAAAAGAAAAATTCGATTTAGCTTTTCATAATAAAATACCGATTGGAGTTTTACATGGTAAATTAAAAAAATCAGAAAAAGAAGAAGTAATGAATGATTTTAAAATTGGAAGAACAAAAATCCTTATTTCAACAACGGTTGTTGAAGTTGGAGTTGATGTAAAAAATGCAACCATCATGATAATTTTTAATGCAGACAGATTTGGCTTAGCAACACTTCATCAATTAAGAGGAAGAGTTGGAAGAAATGATAAACAAAGTTATTGTTATTTGATTTGTAATGAAGAAAAAGAAAGATTAAAAGTTCTAGAAGAAAGTAACGATGGCTTCTATATTAGTGAAAAAGACTTTGAATTTCGTGGCGAAGGCGATTTATTTGGGATTAAGCAAAGTGGTGATATGACATTCAAAATAGCAAATTTAAAAAGAGATTATCCGATATTAATGAAGGTAAAAGAAGATGTTATAAACTACATAAAAAAAGAAGATTACAAAAAAGAAAAAAAGTATCAAGAAATTGTCGACAAATTAGATTTTACTGACTGAATTAAATTAGAAGTTCCCATCAAAGTAATAAATAAGAAGTATAAATGTAAATTCCCATAAAATGGGTAAAAATTAAAAGAAATAATATCTTTT
>CAJFEV010000090.1 GCA_904374795.1 uncultured Bacilli bacterium | reverse complement strand
ACAGCTGTGTTATTTATGATTGGAATATCATTTTGATAAATTGTATAATCATAGGCATTTGTTACCTCAATCGTATAGTACTCTGATGTAAGATCTCCATTTTTTAAACCAAAAAAGCTTGGATTTACTTCGAATTCTTGATCGTAATAATCTGTTTTTAAATCACTTTCATAATAGTTCGAATTTAAATCAACTTTACGAACAGATTTCACTAATGTACCATTTGTGCTCGTACCTTGATAAAGATTAAAGGTTAAACTTGATAAAGTACTAGCCTCTAGAGTAGTATCCACGCCTTCCGTAGCTGATTGTAATTTTCCATACACTTTGAATGCTACGGTTGAATCGGAATCATCAACCGAAGAATTCAAGCTTAATGGATTTGTATCTTTTGTCGAAAGAGTGATGCTACCAATATAACAATTATCAATAGTATCATTTCCGTCTTGTAGATTTACAGAAGCATAAACTGAAATAGTATAAGTTTCATTTTTTCTTAAATTATCCGCATAGAACGGAATAACTAAACTTCCTTGATTCGTGAAAGATTTTGTGTTTCCGACAGAATCAGTATAAGTAACTGTAATGGTTCCTCCACTAGTTAAATCAACTGTACCATTATTATCTACAATAATAATATTTCCTTCAATTCTTTCAAAAGTAATTTCTGTTTGTTCAAAACGAACACTTGGAAATTCTACACCATCCATTTTCATGACTTGACTATAATCTGTAGAATACTCATACTCTTTTTCATTATCATTAAATGTTGCCACTAGACGATAGACATATGGAACGTTTCGTTCAATTTTATCATTATCGATAGCTAATTGTGCTTCTGTAGCGCTTTCTTTTTCAATGACTGTGATAGGATTATTAACATCAATATTTCGAGCATCAAAGATTTCATAACGATAATTACTAATGCCACCATCTGGATCATCAATTCCATTTACTTTTAAAGAGAACAAAGCATTTTTCTTATCAATTGTAAAACTTGTTGTTCCTAAGGTTGGTTTCTTTTTCAACGTTTTATATGTACCTCTAATGGTGAAATTGCTATTAATAATAGCATTGTCATATAAGAAATTTTGAACTCTTACCGTATATTCTGTATTATTTGTTAGTCCATCAAAGTTTACTTCTGTCACTTCATCTAACAAATCAACCGGAATAGTTTTAACGACTTCTCCACTCGTATTAAATAAGCTTACTTCTAAACTTTTTACTCTTGAATAATCGCTCTTTATAATATTAAAGCTTAAATTTGAAGTTGAAAAATAATTTTTTTCTAAAGATACTCCAATAGATTCTGTAATAAATGTTTTTTGAATAAAATCTCTTGTAAACGTACTATCATTTTTGGTGTAATCCGCAGATACAATAAAGACATAGTTTATATCTGGATCTAAATTTTCTAGTGCAACAGAAAAATTGCTTTCTCCACTCATAATTCTTTCTTGGTATACTAAGCGATTGTTTGTTAAATTTAAAACTTTTACGTCAATGCTACTTCCTAAAGTTCCGTCAGGGTCTTCAACACTTACATCTGCAGAAAATTTGTTTGCAGTTACTTCCATATTATTTACTGTGAATATTGGATCGCTTATTTTTTCATTTTCATCAATGATCTCTTCATTATCTCCAACACCAGGATTTATAATACCATCTGGTAAGTTTTCTGTTGGATCATTTGGAAGAGTTTCTTCTTCATCAGGATTTTCCTCCTCAACTTTTTGATTTTCTTCTTCAGGAAGAATTTCAATGTTATCATCGGAATCAATTGTTATATATTCTAAATTCAAAACATTTTGATCATTGTAGTAAATATTTTGATTGGCTAAATCAATTTTTAGCCCATTGCTTGTTAAAATATACATATCATCAGATATATTTTGGTAAGCTACTTCTTGATTCTCAATTCGAACAATTTCACCATCTAAGAAAGTGATTTCTACAAAATCATTTTCAATTGTTCGTTCAACTTCACCAATGTGCAAAGTTATTTTAGGAGAAGCAAGTAAATATTTTGATTCACTGCTTTTAATTAATAAATTAGTAAAAGCAATCTTATTGTTTTGATTTGTAATCGTATATTGACTTGATTCTTTATTTAAAATAGAGGTTGGAAACATATTATAGTATTTTACAAGACTGCCTTCTCCAGTAGTTAGGGTATTTAAATCTAGTAAAGCGGTTTTCTTTAAAACACCAATTCCCCCATTAATATAATGAACATAAGCTGTATTATCTACTTGCACTTCTTCATTATCGCTATTATTAAAAGATACTTGACTATTATAATTTGTTTTATATTTTGTATCCTCCGTAAAATAGTATTTGGTCGTATTAATGGATGCATTTTCATACGTACTAGATATAATGTAGCCTTCCTGTGTAAATACTTCATATTGAGATTCCTGTAATCTAATCCCCCAATAAAAAGCTGCTGCCGCGAGTACAATAACGGGCAAAACTAAAAATACAATACTTTTCTTTGACATATTCTTCATACTCCTGACTATATTATGCTTAGTTTTCTATATATTATTATAGCATTTAAGCAATATATTTTGCAA
>CAJFEV010000089.1 GCA_904374795.1 uncultured Bacilli bacterium | reverse complement strand
TTTTTAAAGTATTATTTACTGTAAGTAAAAGGACAAAATCAAAAAACAAATTTAAGAGAAAAACTAGATCCACATAAATCGTCATCTTTTCACCCTTTTTAGTATACAAAAAAAACAACAAACAAATTGTCGAATTATTTGATTATTATTTTCGTAATTTTATTGTTAGATAAAAAAATTTATTCAACATCTTTAGTAAAAAAAAACTGGAATATCCAGCTTAATAATTATCTTTGCTTCTTAAAAATGACGGAATATCAAATTCAGTATCATCTTCATCTATTCTTCTTTTTGGCATCATAGTAGATGTGTCATCATCGCCTTTACCATCAAAGCCAGTTGCAATTACCGTAACAATAACTTCATCCGTTAAATTTGAATTTGGAATAGCTCCAAATATAATATTAATATCGCTATTTGCAGCCTCTCTTACAGTTTCTACAGCGTCTTCAATTTCAAATAACGTTAAGTTATCTCCACCTGTAATATTGATAATTGCATCTGTTGCTCCATCAATGGTTGTTTCAAGTAATGCACTAGAAACAGCTTGTCTTGCAGCTTCAACGGCTCTATTATCTCCAACACCCATACCAATACCAATTAAAGCTGTTCCAGATTTTTCCATAACCGTTTTAATATCAGCAAAATCTAAGTTAACAATTCCTGTTACAGCAATTAAATCCGATATAGATTGAACACCACGGTGTAAAACATTATCAACTTCTTTAAACGCATCTTTAAAGGTTGTCGTTTTATCAATAATTTCTCTTAATCGATCATTTGGAATGATAATTAAAGTATCAACATGCTTTTTTAATTCTTCTAAGCCAACTAAAGCATGCTCCATTCTTCTTTTTCCTTCAAAACGAAAAGGCTTTGTAACAATACCAACGGTTAAAGCTCCAGATTCTTGAGCAATTTCAGCAATAACTGGAGCTGCTCCAGTACCAGTTCCACCACCTAACCCACAAGCCACGAAAACCATATCCGCACCTTTAACAGCTTCTTCAATTTCAGTTTTACTTTCTAATGCAGCCTCACGTCCAACTTCTGGATTAGATCCTGCTCCTCTTCCGCCAGTAATACTTTCACCAATTTGTATTTTATTTTTTGCCTTACTTGCATTCAAAACTTGTAAATCTGTATTTACAACGTAAAACTCTACGCCTTGAACACCTTCTTCAATCATTCGGTTGACTGCGTTATTCCCGCCACCACCGACACCAAATACTTTTATTTTTGCAATTGGATCAATTTTTAAATTACCATCCATAATACACCCTCCTTAATTATCGAAAAAATAGCCAAATAATTTGCCAAGAATGGAATTTTCACCAAAGCTAATTTTCTTATTTATCGTACACATATCTTTAATTTCTTCTTCACTAAATATAGAAAATTCTTGATTTCGATTGCGAAATTTATCTTCATAATATTTAAGTAAACCAACACTAGTAGAGTAGACATTACTACGAACCCCAAGTTCTTTAGTTACTCCAACTTTTGCACTACGCCCAAATACTTCTTCTAATAAAGAAGAAAAATTTGTCATTTCGCTTACTCCACCTGTTATCATTATATAATGAATTTCTTTTTTTGTTAAGTGATTTATTTCCTTTTTCACGATTTTTAATATTTCAGCTAACCTCGAAGAGGCTACTTCCGTAGCTTCATATTCACTAACAATAACTTCTTCTCCAGTCTTTGTTGTATACTTCTTTTTAATAGAAGCACTTACACCACGATTATGAGCAGCTGCAAGAGTCATCTTAATATCCCGCGCATCCTTTAAAGGAACTTTAAAAATATAAGATAAATCTTGTTCAATAATTTTAGAACCAAACTCTAAAGTTTCACAATTTGTAAGTAATCCTTTATTAAAAATAGAAATTTCAGTTTTTGAATATCCCAAATTAACAAAGACTCCCACATTATCTTTCATCATCTCTTTTTGAAACTCGAAATAATCACCAATAGTTCCTAATGTGAAATCAACAACTTGAACACCGATTTGCTCCAAACATTTTACTAAAGTATAAGCATTTTTTCTAGGAATTGTAGCAACTAAACATTTAACAGTCAATTTAGAAGCTACAACTCCAATAGGATTTTTAATATTCTCCCCTTCATCAATATAATAAGATGTAGGTTTAATACTAACGATTTCTCGATCATTATCAATTCGATTGTATGTGCAAGCCTGCATTGCTCTTACAATATCGGCATTACGAATCGCATGATCTTCACTTGTAATTGTCGTAGAACCATCAGCAAGAAAAAATTCACTATTTTCACTAGGAACACCTAAAAAAACTTTCGAAATTTTTACCCCTAAGATATTCTCACATTTTTGAAAGGCTTCTTCTAATTTAGAAATCAATGGTTGTGGTTCAACAACAAATCCTTTCGATATTCCTAAAGATGGTGTTTGTGATGCTGCAAGTATTTGTACACGATTTTTAAAAATTTCGCCGACTACTAGTTTAATAAAATTAGAGCCTATATCTATACACGCAATAATCTTCCGCATTCCCTTCACCTATCTTCTAAACACAATTATATCGAAAATCAAAAAAAAATACAAGAAAATGACGAAAAAAACTAGATAAACTCTACCACATTCATCTAGTTTTTAGATTTTTCAAGCCAATTATTCTTAAGAAGTCTTCCTAATACAATGACTAATCCTAAAATGAGTAAGAAAATACATAGAAAAATCATGATTGAACGTACTTTCTTCGTAGTTGTTTTCACTTTAATTTGATTACTATAAAACAAGTTTAAACT
>CAJFEV010000088.1 GCA_904374795.1 uncultured Bacilli bacterium | reverse complement strand
TAAATATTTTTGAATTGCAGAAGCGATACCTTGGGCATATCCTGTTCGGTTATTTAGGATATTTAAAAGGTTTTCATAGTTGTCCATATAGCCTAATTCAAATAAATATGGTTCGGCAGTATTGTTAGAATTGTAATGCTCATTTTTTGCATAGTCTGGTTTATAAATTCCATCTTGAGCAGCGTGTGTAGATATTCCTCCGACTTCTCTGATGTAGTAGTAATAAATCATATCCGTTGTCCAGAAACCTAGGTCATCTCCAATTTCATCTAAAGTAAAAAATCTTTGATAAATTCCATCAGCAATGTTGTATTCTTGTTTTGGTGAAGTTGTAGTATTTGCATTCTGAGTAATTTCATTAACAAAAATTTTAGCTAAATCTAAGTTTGTATCATTTGCTATATAAAGTTCTAATCCTTTTAAATAACTTGTTCCGCCCATTCCTGATGAATTATGATGAATAGCTAAGTTAAATTTTGATTTGGTGTCATTTGCTAAAGTTGCACTTCCATTTTTTTCATAAATATATACTTCATCTTCTGGATCGTCTCTGGTCATTGCTACTTTGTAACCCATTTCCTCTAAAATTCTTTTTAATTCAAGAGAAACTTCCAAATTTAAAGCATTTTCTTTTATTGTAGTTCCTGTATAGCAACCGTAATAATAATCTGGTGTACTTCCATCACTACAAGCGGTCATTCCTGGATCTGTAACGTCATGTCCTGGGTCAATTGTTATGTCGTAGACGTCATCTGGTAGTGTAGTTTCTGTAATAGTAAATCTTAGTGTAGGAATTTCTTCGTATGTATTCCATTCAATATCTATTTTGTTGTTTTTCCCATTTTTTGTTAACGTATAATATTCTAAGTTTTCATATTCTGTTTTATTTTGAACAGAATAATACTTTTTGATTTCGTTGTTTTCTTCGTCGTGATTTATTGTTTCAATAACTAAATAATATTCACCTTTTGGTATATTTTCTAATACAATTCCTTCGTTAATGTATTCGCTTGTAATGAATGAATATGTGTTATTTTCTTCTTCAGTAAGCTCCCAGTTAATATTAACATTATCTGTTCCATTGCTAAGTTTTAAAGAAACTTCTTCAACTTTTTCAGGTAAAGTAAATGTTCCTTCTATATTCATATGGATACCGTATATAACATATTTATTAATGTCAACATAAGCTGTTGTTTCTATTGTCTCTAGAAAGCTTTTTTGGGGTTCTTTTTTCACAAAAAATATTGTATATCCTAAATAAACAATGCCTAGGATTATAGCCGTTAAACATAGTGTTAGTACATATGTCAAAATTTTTCTTTTCACTTTTTTTCTTTTTTTCATAACAACCTCATTTCTATGATAGAATAATTATAGCAAAGTTTTTTTTGAAAAACAAATATTGCAAAAAGGATGTGAAGGACTTGAAGAATTTATTTGATTATTTAACTTATTATGGAAATTTATCTTTTGATGAATATGCTTTTAATGAAGTGGACAGCTTAATTTTATCTTTACTTAGTTATGTTAAATTTAATCAAATTGTGCCAAATGGAAAAAATGATTTTATTTATTTAGAAGAAGCTTGTTTTAAGTTCTTAAAAAAATATAATGAAAAGGATTTTAAAAAAGAAGATTGGTTGTTTCCTAATTCTTATAAATTAATGCAGATGCTTCAATATTCTAAACGTTTTTATCATACAAAATTGTATTATTTAGTTTCTAGCGTGGATTCTAATGGTCAATTCGGAGCTTTAACCATTCGTTTGTCTAATCATATAACTTATATTTCTTTTGAAGGTACAGATAGTAATGTTGTTGGATGGAAGGAAGACTTTCAAATTATTTATCAGTTTCCTATATCTTCTCAAAAACTAGCCCAAGAATATTTTAACCAAACTATTCGTTTATTTGATCGACAGATTTATGTTGGAGGACATAGTAAAGGTGGAAATTTGGCTATGTATGCTTATATGTATGGGAATGAAAAATGGAAGAGAAAAGTCAAGCAAGTATACAACTTTGATGGACCCGGTTTTTTAGATGATGTCGTTCATTCTAAAGTTTATGAAGAAATGAGTAAGAAATTAACTGTAGTTGTTCCAAAAGAAAGTGTTATTGGGATGATTTTGGGAAATGAACATTTTCGTGTGGTTAATAGTAGTGCGCATGCGGTTTTACAACATGACGGGTATACATGGGAATGTTTTGGTGGACGGTTGGTCACATCAACTTTATCTAAAAAAAGCGAGAAATTAAAAAATAATTTACAAGAGTATTTACAAGCAATGACTGAAGAGGAGAAGAAAAGCTTTGTTGAAACTTTTTTTGCTATCTTTGAAAAAACAAAAATTACAAATATTATGCAACTTAAAGAACTTAAAATTTCCACATTATTAAATTTGATGAAGGAGATTAAAAATATTCCATCTTCTACGAAACGAAATTTGATTGCCTTACTTAGAATGTTGGTAACTGGTATGAATTGATATAACCAAAAATAGACTCTTATCATAAATTATGATAGGAGGTATTTTTATGGCCAAAAAAATTGTAATTGATGCTGGACACGGTGGAGAAGATCCAGGTACAAGTGCGAATGGAATTGTTGAAAAAGATTTGACTTTAAAGATTAGTGAGTATTTACATAAAAGATTTGATGAGCTTGGTATTCCTAATGAAATGACAAGAACTGGTGACGTTACTTTGGGACCTGATGATAGACCTACAAAAGCTCAAAGCTTTTATGGAAATTCTAGTGATGTTATTTTACTTTCTAATCATGTTAATGCTGGCGGT
>CAJFEV010000087.1 GCA_904374795.1 uncultured Bacilli bacterium | reverse complement strand
TTGGAATAATAAAGCAAACCTTACATTTTTATTATAATATATTTTTTTCAAAATGAAAAGACTGTTAACAAATTTCTTTCGACTTTGTCAACAGTCTGAGCTTATCAATTAAAGTTGGTAAGCTTTTCTTTTTTGCTTAAAGAAATAGGCTCGTTTATCAATCCTAACAAATAGTCAGCTGAAATATCCAAATATTTGCAGATGGGGGCTAAATAGATTACAGGCATTATATTTACTCCTTTTTCATAACGTGCATATTGTTGTTGTTTTATACCTAAATGAATGGCAATTTCCTTTTGAGTAATGTTTTTACAATCGCGTATCCATTGTAAACGTTCTGTATAATACATGGCTATCCTCCTAAATAGTTTATACTATGTTTTATAATTGAAAAGTTGAAAGGTGAACACTTGTGTTGTATAATAATATTGACAATACAAGGGTTGTAATGCGTTTAAAATACTTTGATTTTTAACATATTAAAAGTAAAGGAGGTTATCATGTTTCATAAAAAAAGTTTATTTTTCTTTTTTCTAATTTTTTTGACATTTACTTTGATTTTTTTCTTGTTAAAAAATGAAAATGATTTTCCTTTATTACAGAATGATAAAAATGTAGAATTAGCAATTTATATAAATGAAGAAGAAACAAATGCCATTCCATCAAAAGAAAGTGGATATTATTACGATAGAGAAAAATCAAGTTGTACAAATGGAGCCTATATTAATTGGGATAGTATAACTTGGAGTCCAGTAGTAAATAACATAAGTGAATATAAAACAAGATGTAATCTTTATTTTACAACGACATATACTGAAGGAATATTAAATGGAACAGATCCAGTATTAAAAGATGAATTAGTACCTATAACGATAGATAATGATGGAACAGTAAAGAAAGCTAACCTAGAAAGTGAATGGTATAGTTATGCAAATAAAGAATGGGCCAACGCAGTCATATTAGAAGACCAATATGACTCATTAAATACACAAGGTAAAGTAAATGGAGCGACAAAAGAAGATGGATATGTATCCTTTGATGGAGTAGATGACTACATTGATTTAGGATTAGAAAATTATGATTTTGGCACAGAAGTCACTTTGCAATTGAAATTTAAGATTTTGTCTACTGAAGATAGTATGGGACATATTGTGTTAGGCAATCTTGAACCACAAGGAGTTTCGGTTGATTATCCCCATAATAATTTACGTGTAGCATATTACCTTGAAGGAGACAACGATTATACTAGAGTTAATATTCCTGAAGGTCTAGAGCTAAATAAAATTTATTTATTATCGACTACTTATGATGGAAATACGATAAAATTATATATTGATGGTGAATTAGTCGGTCAAGCGGCTGTTGAAGGAAATAAAAAGTTAAAAATCTCTTCTCAATCATTTTTATTAGGCGCCCAAGCTGATTCAGAGGGTGAACATTATTTTTTTAGTAATATGGATTGTTATCAAGTAGCTATTTATAATCGAGTATTAAGTGAAGAGGAGATTAAAGAAACATCAAAGGAAAATATAAAAGTTAAAGATAATACAAAGCTTTTAAAATACATAGATTTTACCAATAAAAGTTATGAAGAAAATGAAATCATACCTGAGAGTGCTATAGAAAGTTATTTTGTATGGATCCCAAAATATCGATATCAATTATGGGATTTAGGATTATATAATAGTTTGACAACTGTAGACGAAAGTAAGGTTCATGAAATACCCGTTATCTTTGGAGATTACAATACAAGTGATAATGTGAGTGGTGAATGTACAACCCCAATGGAGTCTGGAGCAACAGGTAATTGTCAAATAGGGGACTACATGACCCATCCGGCATTTCTCTCTATTCCCTCAACAGGATTTTGGGTAGGAAAGTTTGAAACAGGATATAATGGAGTAAATAGTACTGCCGAAGCTGAGCAAAATGTGAATGATTCCAGTAAAGTAATTATTAAACCAAATGTCTATAGTTGGAGAAACGTGCAGGTAGCGAATGCTTTTTATACAAGTTATGATTACCAACGAAATTTGGATAGTCATATGATGAAGAATATTGAGTGGGGAGCTGTAGCATATCTTCAACACAGCGTCTATGGTTCCCAAGAAAGTGTAAGAATTAACAACAATTCAGATTTTATAACAGGTTATCAGGCAAACAATGAACCAACGTGTGGATATTCTGGAACTAGCGAAGAATGTAATAGATATTGTAATGATAATACATGTAATGCATCGTATCCTAATAGTATTTTAGCGAGTTGTACTGGAAATATAACTGGTATTTATGATATGAGCGGTGGAGTATGGGAATATGTCATGGGAGTAATAGTGGATGAAGAAGGTAATCCGATAAGTGGAAGAAATAGTCTACATAACTCAGGATTCAACGGAACTTTCAGCTGTCCTACATGTGATGGGGATACTTCAAATTTCCTTGAATTAACAGATGGCTATAATTGGCCTAGTCAAAAATATTATGAAAAATATATTTACAATACAAGTACAAGTTATAATCAAAGAAGAATTCTTGGTGATGCTACAGGAGAAATGGGACCTTTTAATAATAGTAGTTTTATGAGTCAAACAGTTCAAATAAGTAGTTGGTATATTGCAAGAGGTGGTTTTATTTGGGTTAATAATCCATGGTTTATTCGTGGCGGAAATCTGTCGGATGGAACAGGTGCTGATATTTTTGCTTTTGATGGAGAATATGGTAGTGTACATAATTACATTGGCTTTCGTATCATTTTAACTCCAACAAGAGGTGATTCATGAAAAGAAAAAAAGTGTTAATCATTTTGTTAGTCTTATTAGGAATTATGAGTATCCTGGGTTTTAGTTATGCCAGTTGGTTGTTTACAAGTAAACAAAGAAATTTTAATACTTTAGGAAGTAAATGTTTTGAACTTACCATGACTAAAGAAAGTGAAGGAATCACTTTAAATAAAACATATCCGATAAGCGATGAAGAAGGACTATCTACAACAGGATATACCTTTACGATCAAAAACACTTGTAAT
>CAJFEV010000086.1 GCA_904374795.1 uncultured Bacilli bacterium | reverse complement strand
CATTATCAAATTCATTTTTACCATTCATACGTCTATACTCCTATACTAGCTAAGTATAGCACAAAATGTTATTTTACCTACAAAAATTTTTTACACCCTTTTAAAACATTGTAAAACGAATTTTTAGAAATGGTTATTGTTACTTTGGTATATTCATTTTCAAGGGATTCTATTTCTACTTGATGTCCTAATTGTTCACACATTTTTTTGACTAAAAATAATCCCATACCTGTTGATTCTTTTGTGTTGTGACCATTTTCTCCTGTAAAACTTTTTTCAAAGACTTTTGGCAAATCACTTTCTTTTATTCCTATTCCATTGTCTTTTATAGAAATTTTTATTTCATTTTCATCTTCTTCTGCTTCAAAATGAATCATTGAATCTTTTTCTTTTTTATATTTTTTCGCATTAGAAACAATTTGGTTTAAAATATATTCAAACCATTTGGAGTCTGTTAACACTTTTTTATTGAGGTTCTTTGTTTCTACAGAAATATTTAAAGTTAAAAAATCATCTTTATTTCTTAAAATAACATTTTTTATCATCGTATTTAAATCACATTCATGAATTAAATAATCTTTGCCGCTATGTTCACTTCTTACATAAAAGAGTACTTGTTCTACATATTCTTCAATTTTTTTAATTTGTTCTAATTCTTTACTATCTTTTTCTTGTTTATTGTGATTTCGTAAAATTAAACTAGCAATAGGCAATTTTATTTCATGAATCCATAATTCTAAATATTCTTTAAAATCTTTCATGCTTTTTTCAGATTCACTCACTTTTTCTTTCATCGATTTATCAATTTCATATAAAGCTTGTAAGAATAGTTTTCCTTCTAAAAAATTTGCTGTAGGTATCATTTCCGTTATAAAATATTTTTGGTCAATTTTTTCTAAAATAGATAGAAATTCTTTGAAAAAGATTTTTCTTTTAAAATAATTAAAGAAAAAACTAAAAAGAAAGAAACAAGTTATTAAAGATAAAATAAAGATATTCGTGGCTAAAGAAAGTTTTAAAAGAAGAAATAAGCAAAATAAAAAAAGTAGAAGAAAGAAAAATAGAAGAATTTCAATAAAATGGTCTTTTAGATAATCTTGAAATTTCATTTTAAAATATATCCTTGTCCTTTTCTTGTTTCAATCGCATCCATATAACCCATTTCTTCTAATTTTCTTCGTAAACGACTAATATTCACGGTTAAAGCATTATCATTAATATATTCATCATTATTCCATAAATCTGTCATTAAATCATCTCTTGTCACAATATTTCCTAAATTATTTAAAAGATATAAGAAAATAATCATTTCATTTTTTGTTAAAATCATTTCTTTTTCTTCTTTTTTTAAAATTCCTTTCGTTGGATAAACCGTCCATTCATGATAAGATAGATGATCATAGGCTTTTTCACTTCTTTTTAAAACCGCTCCCACTCTTAATAAAAGAATGGTTGGATTATAAGGTTTTGTAATATAGTCGTCTGCTCCATATCCAATTGATAATACTTCATCAGTTTCACTACTCCTACTTGTTACCATAATAATTGGTGTTTCTTTTTCTTTTCGAAATTCTTTTAAAAGAACTTCCCCATTCATGTTGGGAATATTTATATCTAATAAAATTAAGTCACAATCTATTTTTAAAAGTTGTTCTAGCACATTTGTAAAATCATTAATGGTTTCTACTTCATAAGATGCATTCAGAAGTAAAGATTTTAATTCTTCACGAATAGATGGTTCATCTTCAACTATTAAAATTTTTTTCACGTTTTTTCCTCTTTTCTTTGTCTTTTATATTCTAGGATACTTTCTTTAATTTCTTCATCATATTCAAGATCATCAAAACATTTATTCGATTCATAACTATATCCTTTTATTAAAGACGTTATGTATAAATTTTCATCATTAATACGCAGTATGCGGGCGTGTTTAGAACAAACCAAAAAATATAAGATTGTATAAAGTGAGGTCAAATCTTGATAATTTTTACTTTTTTCTTTTTTTAACAATTCTTGTTTTAAAAAAACTATATTTTTCTTCCAAAACAGCACTTTTTTACAAGACTCTACTAATAATTTTTTATATTCTATAAAATCTTGTTCTTGATAAAAAGAATTACCTATAGATAAAAGGGTTAATTCAAGATATGCTTTTAAAAACAAATAAAGATTTTTTAAACTGTTTTGTTCTACATACATCATCATTTCTTTTATTTCAAAAAATATTCTATCTATATCTTTAGGATTTTTATTTATTCCTAATTCGATATCTGTTAGTAGATATAAATTTTCTCCAAAAGTTTCTAAACTATTCATAGGCATTCATTCCTTAAGGATATTATAGCATAAAAAAGAATCTCACAAAATCACTTCTTTGTAAGATTCCATTAGTATTTTGTTAATTCTATTACTTTTCTTAAAACATCTCCATATTTTTCTAAAGCAGTTTCTCCTTCATTTACTAAAAATTCTTGAAAATCAATTTCTCGTTCAATGATTTCATTATTTAAAGTGATTTCTTGTCCTTTAATGGTTCCATTTTCTTTTTGAAATAATTCTAATGCATCTTTTGCGTTTACTAAAACTAAGCCTGAAACTTCTTCTGGATCCATTTTAAAATCGTGATAATTTCCATCATATAAATCTACATAAACATTCGCGAATGCTCTATCTTTAAAAATACTACCATCTTCTTTTACACGGTCCATTTTAAAAGGAACTACCGCAACAAAAGTCGCGTCACTCGCATCTAGATGTAAACCAATTTCTTCTTTGATTTCTCTTTGAAAAGCTTCAGTTATACTTTCTCCAGCACTTACATGGCCTGATGAAGTGGTATATAAAGTTCCCCTGTCACTTCTTTTTTGAAAGAAAACTTTTCCACTTTTATCATATAACCAACAATGGACAGTTTTATGCCAAAGTCCTTTTGAATGAACTATGCTTCTTTCTTCTGTTCCAATAAACTCTCCATTTTCATCATAAATATCCAATTTTTCCATAGCTTTACTCTCCTTTTCTTATAGGTAATGTGAAAAGTTTTATTCACTACCACTTATTTTTTTCTTTATTTATAACAAATTCTATCTATTTTTCTTTTACCTCTATTTTTTATCTAGAAA
>CAJFEV010000085.1 GCA_904374795.1 uncultured Bacilli bacterium | reverse complement strand
ACATCAAAATCATATTTGCTTCCTTTTAAAATTAAAGGATTTATGGTTTTTACGTTTATTTCATGATTGGTCAAGGTTGCATTTCCTTGTTTGTCTAATTCGACAATTAAATATTCTGATGTATCAATCGATTGGTCTTCCGAAAAGATTCTACTATCAATCATTAAGTACTTACGATCGCCTAACTTATAAAAGAATGGGCCATTAGATTTCACAATCGTTTCTTGTTTTTCAGTTTTCCTTACACTTCCATCCTCATAGACTTGATAAGTAACTCCATAGATATACATTTGATAATCTGAGGAATTGTAAACAACTGCATTCTTTCCAATTTTATAATTATCTTCTCCCAAAGAAGTTTCAATATAATAGTTGCCATCAAAAGCTTTTTTTAGAATTGAAGATGTTTCTAAGGATAAGTAATTGTTATTTATGTCATACAATACACTTTTTTCAGCCAACGTATATTCTTCTGCTTCCATATGACTCGAGTAGAAAATGAAGTAGGAGAATAAAGAAATGGCTAAAAGAACTAAGACTACTAGCAAAATAAATAATTTTCGATTTTTTATTCCTAATTTTCGCATTCTTTACCTCCTTATCTTATATAGTTATACTCTAACGATCTTTCAGCAACCACGCCTTCATCATTTAAAAATTGAATTTGAATATAATACATTCCTGTTGTCGATAGACCTTCAGGTAACACAAAGGAATAGTATCTGATGTCTGAAGTTTCTGTGTAGGTTGGAATAAAATCTATTTCGTTATCAATAGCATATCCATTACTACTATAAATTGAGTATCTTACTCTTGTTATATCAGTAAGTTTATTACTGTCATAAAATACTAATTTCATTTTATTTAATTCAATATTATCTTGAATTAAACTAATAGTTCCTAAGGAAATCTCTTCACTACTTGTTGCATAGGATGTATAAACTTTTTCTTGACTTTCAAATGTATCTAAACCATTTAATGTGTTGGTTTGATAAATTACCTTGAATGTATATTGTTTATTCACTTCTGCATTATTCAAAAGGAATGTTTGATTGTATCCATTACTGTCAAAAACAACATCTTTATAATTTTCTGGAGTAATGTCATTCCCATTTTCATCTAATATAGCGATTTTATATTCTCCATTAACGATAACTTTTCTTGTATCATAAATATTTACATTCCATCTTAGAGTATTATCTACTGCTAAAGAAGACGTAATAACCACATTTGCTTGAATTAGTGGAACGAAATTGTAATCAAAAGTAAATGGCTCGCCAAGTAATACAAGTTCTTCTTCTCCTGTAATATTATTCTTTTGTTTTTTCAGTGTTTTTACCACAAAACGATAAGTATTATTCGTTTCAAATAAACCTCCTGGTGGAATAGAAATCTCTTTTGTCATTTGATAGTTAAAGGTTGTATCACTTGGTAAATCCACTTCAATTTTTTGAGTAGTTCCATCACTTAAAACTTTATAAACTTCATATTGTAATTCATCATATCCAATTAGTTGAGATAAGCTGAAAGAAAAGTTCAAGTATTTCTCGTTATATGAATCTGCTCTAAAGGATACATGGGCATTTGAAATACCTATATCGCTTAAGGTTTTGAAATAATAAGATTTTGTATCACTTTGAGAATCTACATCATAAAGCTGTGTTTTATCATAACTACTTCCATTATATATGTCGGCATAAATTCTTAAATAATAATAGGTATTTGGCTCCAAATCATTTAATTCAATTGATTGTAAACTATCTGTTTTTACATCCACAGTTTTTACAAAAGTTGAACTCGTTCCTGTTTCATCTGTTTTATAAATCTCTATATAAAGAATATCATCTTTTATTTGAGAATTTGCGTTTCCATATAAAACCATAGATACATTAGCACTGGTTAATGATGGAGTAATACTGGTTGATCCATCTTCATTCATTAAGCTTACTCCTGGCACTATCATATCAAATTGGAAAGTATTTTCTCCACTTGTGGTTAGTTGTTTTTCTCCGATTTCTTTTAATAGAATCGTATCATAATTATATGTTACACCACTTTCACTAACACTGATCGGGAAAGTCACTTCATTTTGATCCATAAGATTTTGTAAAACTAAGCTATTATTTCCTACAGAAAATTTATAGGTGAACATAGAATTTAATGCATAATTATTTAAATAAATTCGTGATCCTGAAGTACTGTAGTAGCTTCCATTCGAATAGATATTTTCTATTTGTTGAAGAGAGAATGCATTTGCTTCTAATTCGAATCCTGTTTTACCCGTATCATAATACAAGTAACATTCTACAGTAATTTGTTTTCCTAAGAATTTTTCTAATTGTGAGAGATCAATTACGATGCTGCCACTGGTATTAATAGCTAAATGATCTAGTGTAATGCTATCGTCAGCTGTTTTAAATATCAGTTTTGCGGCAGATACTTTTTGATAAAATGCGTCATTTAAATCATATCCTACAAAAGAAATTAACACACGATTCTTTTCTAAATTTACCGTAAAGCTTTTTTGAGCTGGAGTAAAAACTCCTTCAAAATACTGATTTACTAACTCTTTTTCCGTAATGTTTTCATCTGTTTTTATTAAAGCTCTTCTCTGATATATACTAAGTTGTCCTTCACGTAAATTTTTGAGTTCAATATTTGTAAAATCTTCATTTTCAGAGATGTCTACATTTCCTAATACACTTGAACCAATTTTATAATATAATTTTGACTCATAAAGAGTATGATCTACATCTTTTAATGTATATTTCCATTCAAAGGTATTTGCTGTACTCTTAGTCGGATACATTTGAAACTCGGCTTCTTGTTTTTCTGGTGTTACCGTAGAAGATTTTAAAACGATGTCTTCCACAGGAGGGTAAAGTGTTTCTGCTTCTCCATCACCATTTAAGTCTAGCATAGCTGTATAAGAGAAGTAATACGCATTTCCTCTTCTAAAATCTTTGTCTACTGTATCATAAGAAGTTCCATCTTCTAAATAAAATTCCACATAATCTATGTTTCCATTTTCTGAAACTGTGTAATCTAACGTATCAATGATTTCATCAGTCGATGCTAGATGAATATTGTATGTGATTTTTTTCGCATATTTTTGGGAATTATCATAATT
>CAJFEV010000084.1 GCA_904374795.1 uncultured Bacilli bacterium | reverse complement strand
TTTTTCTATCTTTTTTTGATAGATTTATATCAATATTTTCTTACTGATATATTTTTATCTAATGTTACTCATTTTCCATAAAACTTTTCACACTATCCTACTCTATTTTATGATTAAATCTTTTTATCTTGTACCATAATAAAAATATGGAAAAGAAATTTGATTGGAAAAATTTATTTTTTATTGTCCCTTTTTTACTTCTAATAAGTATTAGTTTGCTTTTAATGTATCATGCAGGTTTTATTAGTAATCTTTATCAAAATCATTTTGAAAAGCAACTTTTATGGTTTGGAATTGGTTTTCTTGTGCTTATTTTTTTTCATTTTTTTCCTATTCAATATCTTTTCAAATATAGTTTATTCTTTTATATTTTTAATGTTCTTTTACTTATTTTAGTTTTATTTATTGGGAAAAATATTAATGGCGCAAAAGCATGGATTGATTTGAAATATTTTAGTTTTCAACCTAGTGAATTCATGAAAGTTTCTTATTCTTTATATCTTGCTTATTTGTGTTCTAAAAAGAAATTTTTTCGATGGCGAGATGAAATAAAATTTCTTTTATATGTTTTACTTCTTTTTGCTATTCCAGCTATTTTAGTTTTTTTAGAACCTGATACTGGCGCGATTATCTTTTACTTTTTTATTACTCTTGTTTTACTTTGGAATTCACGAATTCATAAAAGATGGTTTGTCATTTTTGGTATTCTTGTAATTAGTCTCATAAGTGGTTTTTTCTATTTGTTTTTTTGGCAAAAAGATTTGCTTATCTCTTTAATTGGTACAACTTTCTTTTACCGTGTGGATAGATTATTTGCATTAGGTAGTGGGATGCAGATTGAAAATGCTTTAATTGCGATTGGAAGTGCTCCTTTATGGCGATTTTCGCTTACTGAAACAGGAATTTACATACCCGAAGCCCCAACGGATTTTGCATTTGCTTTGACAAGTAATGTTTTAGGTATTACTGGTAATGTTCTTATTTTACTTGCTTTTTTACTTTTAGATTTTTATTTTATTCATTATGCTAAAAAAATTAAGAAAAAAGAATATCGATTATTTCTTTATGCATTCTTAGTTATTTTTATTTTTAGTCAGCTTATTAACATTAGTATGAATATTGGAATCTTTCCTATTATAGGAATTCCTCTTCCATTCATTAGTTATGGAGGTTCTTCGACTATTGTTTTATTTATCTTTCTAGGAATTATTTTTCAAAGTACTAAGAAGAAGCTAAAATGAGTTTTAAAAAAAATGATAAATACTCTTATTAAAATATTTATCATTTTTTTACGCTACACGATTATAGTCTAATGTTGGGCAAGCCCCTGTAGTATCTAACTGCGCTATAATTTGACAATTAATACTATCTTCTCCATAATTGGCTACACATTTTTCATAATCTGTTGGAAGGTGATCACTATACTTAGCATTAATTGTAATTTTTGCACTCCAATTACTATTTTGTACTCCTTCTATTTCCGTTGTGACATTTTCATCTAGCCATACTCTTACATTATATGTTTTTTCTTCGTTAACATTTAGGGCGTTATTGTCAATGATGTATGCTCTACTTGCTTCGCTTAGAGTTTTTTCTCCTGATTGTAATGTGTTTAAAACTACTGGATTTTTTTCATCAATCATAATTTTTAAGTATTCGTCATTTAATGTTGACGTATTTATAACTTCTAGTTGAATTTGATATGTTGCATAGGCACTACAATTATTTTTTATCGTGAATGTATATGGAGTTTAGTTGGCTGCCCATCTTTATCATACATCGGGAAAGTATTTTCAAGTAGGATGGTATTTTCTTCTTTAAATGTAATATTAAAACAACTCGTATTTAATGTGTTTGCTGTTGTTTGAGATAAAGTTAATCTCCAAGCAGCATAGCTGATTCCTATTACTAATGAAATCATTAATAATACTCCAATAACTGTTAAAATTATTCTTTTAGTTTTGCTCATTTTTCTCACCTATTCTTGATATTAGAACTTTTACTATTTTCTATGAATAATTTAACATACATCTTATAAATTCACAACTTTAAATTCTATTTTAAATAATTAAAAAACAATACTTTACAACTGTTTTTTGCTTTTTTTACTAAACCATTTATGTTTATATAAAAAACTATTGCAATGACAATTTATAATGTATCCTTTATAACTAGCTTTAACTAAAGGATATTTTTCACTTTTTCTTTTTTGTAATTTATTTAATTTTTTTATAATTCTTTTTTTGGTATTTTTATTCATTAAAATATATAGTTTTTTTCCTTTTAATATAAACCGATATCCTAAAAAGTTTATTCCTTGTTTCATATTATAAATTTTTGTTTTTTTATTTAATTCTAATTTTACTTTCTTTATTTCTTTTTCTATTTCTGTTAAACAATATTTTAAATATTCTTTATCCCAATGGATTAAAATAAAGTATCGAGTAGAAATATGTGTTACCACATATAACCCTTACAGAACCGAGCGTGCAGATTTCCCGCACTCGGCTCTTCATAACATAGTATCTATTCATCAAATTGCTTACTGGTATATACTTACTCGTATATAGGGTTTTGGAATTTCATATTGTTTTATCATTTGTAAAAATTCTTGCCAAGTATAACTTTTTCTTTGGCTTCGTCTATTTATCCATTTAAATAGAATTTGTATACTCCTATAATAAAACTTCTGTATCATATGATAATTATCGGTTATCCCAAAATAATTATAGTGTCCTATTAATTTCTTTTTAACTATCGACATCATTTCTTTTAATGGTAAGTCATTATTCTTTTTACACCATTGATTAAACTCTACTAGTTTCTTTGCAAATTTCTTGCTTGATGTTTTTCTTTTTATACGGAATTTACCATTTTGTCCTTTACCACAATAGTGTGTGAACCCTAGAAAATCAAATGTATCTAGTTTTCCTTCTTTACACTTTTCTGTTGCAAATCTTCCAAAACTTATCATTCTAGTTTTATCTTCTGTTAGTTCTAAACTTGCTTGTTTTAATCTTTTTGGCAATAGCTCTTTATAAAATAGTTCTGCTACACTTTTATATTGAAAGCAACATATAAAATCATCGGCATAGTTTATGATACTCATAAAGCCATCATACTTTACTTTGATAGAATCTTCGAACCATTTTATTAAAGTATAGTACATATAAATATTTGCTAGTACTGGACTTAATATTGATCCCTGTGGTGTTCCATATTCCCCAATATAAAATTTTCCTTTCTCTAATATC
>CAJFEV010000083.1 GCA_904374795.1 uncultured Bacilli bacterium | reverse complement strand
TTTGATTTCTTCTGCTGTCATTTTTTCACCACCGATTTTCTAAAGTATCTCATATTTTTTCTTTTTTGCAATACCTTATCTTTATTTTGTGGATAACTCCCCTAAATTTCTTTACTTATAAACATTTAAAAAGAAGAAATTCATCTTTTTTGATTATTTCTTCTTTTTGACTGTGAATAGTAACAAAAAAAAATGCAATTATATGATAAAATATTGTCTAGAGGTGACCAATAATGTTAAGAAAAATATTATATGCTGATACAGAGGCATTGGATAACTATATTTCTATTATTGATGGATATATCTTTGATGAACAAGAAATCGTTCAAAGTTCAACAACTAATAAAGGCGGCAAACTAGGAGTTGGATTTTCAAAAGTTAATGCAGAAGGTAATTTAGGAAATCAAAAAGAAGAAAAAATTTCATTAAATGCAAGAGTTAATGATGCAAGCAAATTAGATAAAATTATTAAGTATTTAAAAGAAAATGATGAATTAAAGTATTATGAAAATATTGATGAAGAAATATGGAATGATATATATAGGGATGATTTCATTGAAGTTTTAGTTACACCACGTTTTTCAAAATTTGAAGAAGTTACTAATGCTATGAATAGTATTAAGCAATTATGTGAAGCAGTTCAACCATTTCTGGGAGATAATGTTATTGACGGTGCTGGAAAAGAAGCAATAAATGGTTTCAAGCGATTATCAGAATCAAGAAATAGCAATTCATTATCATGTGTTTTCAATTTTGAAGATAAAAAATATCCTTTAATTGGAACTATAGATAAAACTTATTTAAAAACTTCAAAGGACAACTTTGTTTCACAAGTATATATGTTATGTAAAATTCAAAAGAAAATAGATAAAGGCAATAGTATATGTTTAGATGAGATATTTGAAGATGTTAAGTCAATAGCTATTAATAGAGAACAACGAAGAAAAATGGCTAAAAAAGATATGTCTAATCCAAAAGAGATCAAAGATAAAATAATGGGGCCAGCATTTGTTGTAATTCCAATAGCAATATATCAATAAATATAATAATTAAAAATATTAATAGATTTAGGAGGATTTGTATGATGCACGTTACAAAGGAATTAAAAGATTATATTGAACAACAAATATTACCAATATATGAAAAAAATGATACTGGTCATGGTATTGAGCATATTAAATATGTTGTTAAAAGAAGTTTAGAATTTGCTAACCAATTTTCTCATATAAATCTTGATATGGTGTACGCTATCGCTTCTTTTCATGATGTAGCACACCATATAGATAAAGACAAACATGAAATATTATCTGCTAAATTATTTTATGAAAATGAAAGGATGAAAGATTTCTTTGATGATAAACAGAGAATAATTATAAAAGAAGCAATAGAAGATCATAGAGCATCATTAGAATATGAACCTAGAAGTGATTATGGTAAGATAATTTCATCAGCTGATAGAACAACTAATATTGAATCTGTATTAAAGAGAACTCATTCTTATACTACTAAACATTACCAAGATTTAGATTTATGTCAAATGGTTGAGCGTTCTTATAATCATATGCTTAAAAAATATGGTGGTAATGGTTATGCTAAAAATTATTGTTATGATAAGGATTATGAACAATTTAAACAAGGTGTTGAAAAAATATTAAAGAATAAATGGGAGTTTACAAGAAAATATTTGGAGGTAAACGAAATTATGGATTTAAAAGAAAAAGCAAAATTATTTGCAATAAACGCTCATATGGGACAAATTAGAAAAAGTGAACCAGATAAACCTATGATAATACATCCTATTAGCGTAGGCATGTTATTAGAAGAATATGGCTATGACGAACCAGTAGTAGCTGCAGGTTATTTACACGATGTCGTAGAAGATACTAAATATACCATTGAAGATATAAAAAGAGAATTTGGTAATGAAGTTGCAAACTTAGTTATGGGTGCATTAGAGCCAGATAAATCATTATCTTGGGAAGAAAGAAAAGCACATACTATTGAAGAAACTAAAAAATTACCTTTAAGAAATAAGTCAGTTATTTGTGCAGATAAGATAAATAATTTAGAAGACTTAATGCTTAAATTCAAAAAAAGTGGAAAAAGAGATTTTTCAGCATTTAAGAGAGGCGAAGAACAACAAAAATGGTATTATACAAGTGTATATGAAAGTTTAATTTATGGCGAAGATGAAAATTTGCCTATATTTAAAAGACTTAAAAATTTATTAGATATTGTATTTGCTGAAAAAGAAGATTTATATTTAAGAGATACTATTTTTGATGATAATAGAGACTACTATGAAGAGCTAAAAAAACTACATGCTCAAAAAGTGGAACTACAAAAATTAAAAGCATTATGTGCATTATCAAAACCATTTGTTATTGAATTTAGTGGTACACCTAGAACTGGTAAAACTACTACAATAAATAATTTATATGATTTCTTTAAAAAGGGTGGTTTTAATACTGCTATAATTGAGGAATTTACTACATCTAGATATTATAAAGAAGTATTTAAACAAAAATATATAGATGTAAGTTCTACTGAATCAAATATGGCAATAATAAAAGAAGTTACAAGACAATTAGAAGAAGCACTTAACTCGGATAAAGAAATAATTCTAATTGATAGATCTATAAATGATAGACAGATTTGGAATTATAGAAGGTATATTCGTGGTGATATGCCAGAAGAACTATATCAAGAAGCAAGGGAGAAATATAGTGCAATATCAAGCAAATTAATAGATTTTTTAGTTGTTACATATGCCGAGCCTTTAACTTCTTTAAAAAGAGATTATAATTCAAGTTTGGCATTAGAAAAAAGAAACTTTTTAAATATTGATAATTTAAATGAATATAATCGGAGTTTAAAAGATTTACAAGAATTATTTGAAACGAGTGTAGATGATTCAATTTTACTAGATACAAGTTCTATGGGTATGGATGAGGTTTCTATAGAAATTGCATCACAAATAATGCCTGTTATGAGAAAAAGGTATATTAAAAGTTTTAAACAAAAGTATAATTTAAAGTAAAGCAAAAGGAAGAGCAAAAACTCTTCCTTTTGAAATACTTCTACCAAGTGTATAAATACACCTGCAACAATCTAAAGTACCTTAATTATACCATTTTTAGTGGCTAAGTCAATACTTTTTCGCGATTCATTAAATAAAATATGATTAGCATATGATAATGTCTTAAGTGTTAGTATTTGATTATGTCTCAAAAATACTATAGAATACATCACTTGGTGATGTGTATGAGAAAGG
>CAJFEV010000082.1 GCA_904374795.1 uncultured Bacilli bacterium | reverse complement strand
GATATGAACTTTATTCTCACTAAAAAATAGGCATTGTATTTATCTGCCCATTTTTCTAATTCGGATATCCATTTCGGATTTCCGAATTTAAATTAACCCCAAAATAATCATTTTTGAATTGCGATCACGTTAAAAAGAAATATTAGCCAAATTCCTAAAACCATTTGTGCTTTATATCGATACATTTCATGTGAAGCCACGACTTTATCTGCGCCGGTAATTATCCAACTTTCAGCATATTTTGGTAATGCTAATGATGCCGGGAACATATGGGTTTCAATCATATTTTCTTGTTTGGTATCAATATCAAAGTATTTCTTAGCATTTATAACTGCTAATTTGGGATGAATTTTAAACGTTTCTTTCGTTGTATAAGTTTCTGTATCTTTATCTGTATAAAAATCATGAAGCAAAGCTGCTCTCGTTGCTCTTTCATAATCCAAATGCAATTTTTTTGTCACAGAATATGTCATTTTGGCAACTCTCATAGAATGTTCATATCGACTTATGCCATGATGAAGTTCATGTTTCAGCAGCAGGAATTGTTCATGATTGGCAATATCATTTACAATTTGGTCAAATTCATAAGCTTTTTTCAAACTCATTATCTTTTCACCTCGGACTTTATCATTATATCATATTTTATAAAAAAAGCAAATATGAGTACATTTTTGAAAAAGTCTCTTTTTAGATGAATTTATTTATTCATTGACTTCGATTAGATTTAATGATCTTTCAACTATTTCTTTATTTTCGTCATTATTTTGTAATATATCTTGTAAAAATTTTTGAGTATTTTTGCTTTCAGGAAGCATATATCCTTTTTCACGCATGATGTCTTCTAAAACTACTTTATTAGAATGATACAAAGCTTTTAAGAATTTTTTCTCATCTGATGATTTGCTTTGATTTAAAAGATATTTGATTTGCCATAGTTCAAAAATTTTATTTTTTACAACCTTATCTAAAGCTTCAATCATCTTAGGATTTTTAGGCTGTTGTGGAGGCATTTTCACAGGAATAAGTGAGATGGCACGAGCTGGACAAGCAGCGGCACATGCACCACAGCCAATACACTTTTTTGAGTCAATTTGGCCTGTTTCGTTATTTGTTGCTCCTGTGGGACAAACAAAAAGGCATAAACAATCCTTAGTACATATTTTTAAATCTCGATGTGCATATACTTTTCCCATTTAAATCACCTCCAATATCTTAAGACTTGGCACTTTGCAAATTGGACAAACTTTTGGCGGCTCGTCTCCAATATAGACGAATCCACATATGTCACATACCCAAATTTTGCTCTTTACAATGTAATCCAGTCCTTTTTTTTCATAAGTTTCGATTAACATTTTCATGACATTTGCGGTTTTACTAGCCCAAGTTATTATTCTTTTTGCGCCTCTATCACCACATTCATCTGCGACTTTCATGGCCTCGTCAAATACTATAATATCTTTTTGTATTTTTGATTCTAAGCTTTTCCAATCACTTTCCACTTCTTTTTCAGTATGTAGAAAGTTCTTAGCAAGATTTAAAAATAATTGCTTTTCCTCATCTTTATATTCTTTCTCGCAAGCCTTTGCTAAATTTGAGCAAATAAATGCTTTTTCATAATTAGATAAAGCCCTTAAATCATCTATATTATTTTCTAGATTTTGTTCTTCTTTAGGTATAGCGTTTGTTTCTTCTATAATTTCCTCAAACATTTGCTTAGGCGCTCCACACAAAGGGCAAGTCCAATCTTCTGGCAAGTCTTCAAACTTGACCTTTTCTTTGGCATCATCATAAATAAAGCCACATATTTTACATCGATATTTTTTCATACATCTTCTCCTTACTATATATTATATCATGTTTAACAATTTTTCCCACATTTTATCCCACTCATCCATGCAAATCCTAAGTTATATCCTCCACAATCGCCATCCACATCTAATAATTCTCCTAAGATATAAAGATTTTTTACCTTTTTAGATTCCATTGTATCTATATTTATTTCTTGTAATGATACTCCCCCTGAACAAGCTTGAGCATGTTCGAAATCTAATGTATCAATAATAGGAATAACAAAATTTCTTGCTTTTTCTACAAAATTTCTTTTTTCTCTATTATTTAACTGTAACCAGTTTTCTTGCTTTTTGCGATTTGACTCTTTTAGGATAATAAAAAGAAGTTTATAAGGAAAAATTCCTTCAAGCATTTCTTCTAAATTATATTCTTTTAATTTTTTGGCGCGATTATCTAGCCAGTTTATTATTTCTTCAGTAGAAAAATTTTGAAATTCCGGCAAAAAATTTATATGCACATTTATTTTTTTCTTGGCATGTACGTTTTCTTTTACAAAACGACTTATATTAAATATACATATCCCACTTGCTCCGTAATCTGTGAGTTGTATTTCGCCTTTTTCTTGGCAAATTAATTGTTCTTCAATATATAATGATACAATCGTTTCGCATCGCACTCCGTGCCATTCTTTTAAAAAAGAAGCGTCACTTTTTACTTGTACAAGAGTAGGCTCTGGTTTGATTATTACGTGACCAAAATCTTTAGCAAGTTTGTATCCTATACCGTCTGAACCCGTTTTTTTAGCAGCCATTGAACCACACGCTAGTATAACTTTATCAAAGATCAAATGCTCTTTTTTCGGATTAATAATAAATATATTATTTTCTTTTCGAATCTCTTCGACAAAAAAATTGTAAATAATTTTTACGCCTTTTGTTAAAGCTTTTTTTACTAAAGTATTTCTTATGCTTGTTGCTTGCATAGAATATGGATAGTAATATCCATTTTTTATTTTTGGAAATATTCCTAAGGTTTCAAAAAAGTTTTCAACCTCTTTTTTTAAAGGGGTATCAAAAAAGTTTTTTAGAATTTCCGGTTCGTGACTGTGATAATGATTTGGACTTTGATCTTCATTCCAATAATTACATTTTCCATTACCGGAAATAGTGATTTTTTTTCCACAGACGCTGTTTCTTTCATAAATTGTTACATCATGTTTTTTAGCGGCGTAAATGCTTGCTGTTAAGCCTGATGCTCCTCCGCCTATAATTGCAATTCTCGCCATAACACTCCTTTTCTTTCAATTATTTTGGTAATTCAAGTATACCATGTTTGATTCTTAATATAAAGATTTTATAGCAAAACAACCGAATTTAATATAAAAAAGAACTTTTAATCTGTTCTTTTGGTTCTATAATAAATAGTGTTGGTGAGTAAAATCCTGACACTATTTTTAGATAATAAAAATGAGTCACATCAGAAACTTATGATACAATGAATTTGCAA
>CAJFEV010000081.1 GCA_904374795.1 uncultured Bacilli bacterium | reverse complement strand
TCCAAATTGTGTAACATTATAATCATTTCTATTTAATAATAAAATTGTCATACATAATGCAAAAGCAAAATATAAAACTCCAACAGTTGTAAATACAACCTTCTTAACTGTCTTCAAACCCTTCATTATTTACCTCCTAATTAATATTAGCACAAAAGAAAAAGCTTAGCAATTCTTTTTGTCTAATTTTGACAGTTCATACTTTCAATTATTTGAAAAGAACTTGAATCAATTACTTTATCAAAATCTGTTTGATAAAAAGTTAATGGAATAGTAGATTTACCATTTATTTTAAAAGTAATTCCATTAATATAGCCATTCACATCTTCTGTAAATTGATTAAACCCTTGATTTAAATCAATTCGTAAATCATCAGCATTCCAAGTAATAGTCACACATTTTTCTTGAGAAAAAGAATTACTAACAAGTAAATTTCCAACAAATTCATTATAAGCATAAGATAAAGAAACATTTCCATCTAAAGTTGGATCTCGGTGTAACTCATAAGTTCCTTGTAAAGTTTTCTCGTAAGGACTTGTACTTGATGCGGTAATTTCTACAGTAACATCTGTTACTTCTGTTCCATCACTTTTAGAAACATCAAAATATAAATCTGCTAAAGCCGGCTCTTTTTCCCAAGTATAACCATTCACTTCACATTCACTTTGAATATAGTCAGAAACGTCAACTCCATCATTTTTATGATTTACGCATGTCTCATAACCTGATAAAGTTCCAGTATAAGTTGCTGAATTAGTTCCATTAATCGAACAAGTATAATCAGAAGAATCATCGCCCAAAACTGAACAAGTAACTGAATAAGCTATATTATAATCTGTAGAAACCAGATCATTTTCACTATTTGTTAAAGAAAAATGAACACTATCACCATTCCATAAATTGTTTACATGATTTACATTTTCCATTTTCAAAGAATCTGATGAAAAATAGAAACTTTTTGAACCTAAATAATAATTCCACAAAGAATTAGAAACATATTTAGCATATGTAAATCCAAATGTAGTTATACAAAGAACACATAAGAAAACAAGAACACCAATTATATACTTTTTTTTCATTTTAAATCGCATTTTTATCCCTCCGATTTCTGAGAGCTTGTTATTTCTAAATCAATAAAGTCAACCAAATCTGCATATTGTGTAGAATTATAATTTAAAGGAAAGGTGACTTTTAAAACATAATGATCCAAAACACCATCAGCATGTGTCATTTCAAAAGAATCTGTGTTACATACAAGTTCATTATTTGCATTTCGACTATAACTTTCATCACATGTCATTATCAAACTCTCTTCTTCTCCATTTAATTTATAAAGATTTATTTCCAAAGGCATAAAATGAAAAGTTTTTAAAGTAAGTTCATAAAGAACTGTAACGTTGCTGACTACACCATTATCTTCATTAGTAACAGAAAAAGGATATTCTAAAGCTGTTCCAGGTTCCATATTAACAAGTGGCAAATTAATTTGATCTAACCTCTCAGCATTAAAAATGAATTTGGCTAAATCTTGATCTTCCACCTCTAAAGAAGCTTCAGAGGTAAACACAGAATAAGTTACACCTGACAACATTAATATAAGAATACCTAACAATAATACAATGACAAGCTTATATTTCATGCGCTCACCTCACAATATATTTTTTATCTATTGAACCAATTTTTCGCGTTCCATCATAAAGTTCAAAAACAAATTGATAACCGCCTGGACTCATTTTTGCTAAATCTAAATTAACTTCATAGTGATTAATACTTGCTTCAGTACCATCGTATGTTTTGGCTGCACGAGTCACATAATAGGTATTACTAGTAGCTAAATCTAAAGTAGATGTAGCATAGTTTTGTAAATCAACAATTTGATAATCTTGATTATAAGCTGTAAATTCCTTTTTTTGATATAACGAAATTCGAATATTTGGATCAGTCAAAACACCAGTATTTAAAACATCAAATGCTAAAGTTCCATTACCATTATTTTTATATAAAACTCGATTCTCATCACTAGTATTTACTTCTAATCCATAGTCAAAATTCATACTTTCTTCAGTTACTAAAACAGGTACAATTCTTTCACTATCACTATAAGTTGAAGCATACTTCCCGTCATAAGTTGCATAGCCACGAATATGTAAAGCGTATTCTCCAATTTCCAAAGAAGAAACACTTTCTTGAGTTGTAATAGTTAATATTGAATTTTCATTTGTAAGAGGAATATAAAGTATCCCATCATCTTCAGGATAATAATTCACACCATCAACTGTAAATGTCATAATTTTCAAATGTTCCTTACCAAGAACTTCTCCATTCATATTACTAAGCCAAACTTGAACACCTATTTTTTGTTCTTCAAAGCGACTATCCCAAATTATAACATCATTTAAGCTTGGATAAACAATACCAGTATAAATATCAATATTTGTTATAGAATCGCTGTTATAATAAATAGTTGATGGCTCACTAGCAGAAAATTGAACAGTTGCAGCCTCATTTTCATAAATGCTTGCACTTTGACTTCCGGCCTGTAAAGTAGATATCTTTTTGGTCTCATCATCACTATCTAAAACCATAGAAATATTCAAAGAAGATAATGAATTCTCTGTTTGAAGAAAATCAACTAAAACTGTAAATTCCTCATCAATTGGCCCCGTATAATTATTTTCATCAAAATATTTGTCACTACTTCCAGTACCAACCTCTTTAAATAAAGATAATGGAATAGTTGCAAATTTTTCACAACCTTCAGTTATACAACTTGTATTATATCCATAATCTAATGTGTCATCAGTAATCATATAAGTATATACTTTATTTTTCTTATGATCAATTAAAGTGATTTTAGTATTAAGAGGTAATATTTCGCTGAAGATAAGATTATGAGTTGAACCAGTATAATAAGAATATGTACTTTGATAAGTAAACCGTGTATGCAGCATCGAATTACTCGTTACAGCCACAGAACTTCCTTCGTTTTTATTATAACCACTTCCAATAAACTCTTGCGTATATCCATCATAAACAATAGTATCACTACTTACATAAGTTATATGATTAGCTTGATCACTTACCTTTGCATAAATAACATTGTTTCCTAAAGAAGAAATAGTACCGAGTTCATCATAAGAAAGCCATGCATTCTCTTCTAAACTATTTAATTCACTTTCATTTAAAGGATTTGGTTGAATTGTATACAAAATTTCAGCAATGCCAGAATATTCGTCATCAGCTATAATTGTAAAAGGAGTTTCTTCACTTATATAAATTTGTTCTAAACCATCATTCAAAGTATCCCAAGTAGTATTGTTTAATTGAATTTCCACTTGTGGACTAGATAAATCAACAACCAATAAATCCGTATTTAAATAACTTACGGTATTATTTGCGTCCACAACTTTTACATAAACAATATAAAATCCTTCATCT
>CAJFEV010000080.1 GCA_904374795.1 uncultured Bacilli bacterium | reverse complement strand
TGGGTAAGCGGAAGAATTATCAATGTAAATGGGACATCTATTTCCTATGGACCTGAGCAGCAACTTACTAGTTCTTCTGAAAAATATAAAGGAAATGGAATTGGAGATGTTGTTGCTGTTCGCATCGATGATCATACATTAGCTTTTGCTGGAGGAAATTATAAGAGTAAAACAAAAACTTCTTCTTTTGCTACTATGATTATTAAAACTAGTGGTAATAATATGTGGGTGACACAAAATTTAGGAGGGGAAGTTTTTAATGCTCCTGCAATAACAAGTTATGGTGGAGGGTTAGAAGGGCTTTATCATAATACTGGAAGCTCGAGTGTGTTTATGGTTTATGAATGCGGAACGAAAACTACTACTCGACATTGTAATGTGGAATATAATTTCCAAACTGCAACGGTTGTAAACAGGCAAATTGGTGAGAAACATACTTGGAGTCGAAAAAGAGACTATCATTATGACAAAGAAGGAAGAGCTGGAAGAGTAGCTGCTTTGCCTAATAATTATTATCAGGATTATATTAGTTTAACTAATGGAACGGGAGTGATTTTAGAACCACCAGTAACGATAAATAATGAAGAAGTTATCGAAACCTCTTCTTGGTCTAGCTATGGTTCTGCTAAAGCATTTCAACATTTTGGCAATGATAAATTAGTCGTTTTAGTTGGTAAAAGCGAAAAAGTAAATGGCTCTTATGTTTATACGTCTTATTTTGTTTTTTATCGTAAAGTTAATAATACTTGGGTTTTGGAACATGTTATTGAATCTCCAGAAAGTAAAACTCAATATTATTCCGGAGAATTTGTTGCTATGAATGATACTACTGTTATTTTTAATAGTAGAAATAGTGGTTTATATGTTATTCATTATAATTGAGGCGAAATTAAAATATGCGTGAAAAGTTAATTTGGATTATTTATCTTTTGCTTATTATCTTATTTTTGGTTATTTGCCTTATTGCATTTTCTTTTTTTAAAAATCCTTCAACTGAAAAATATGAAGAAAGCTCGTTACCTATTGAAAATATGCAAGAGTATGATGTTAAGATAGATATGGATGGTAAAGTTTCTGCTTATTATACAGGTAGCTATGATTCGGAAATCGATACGCTTTTTTTGGAAGATGTAAATACATCTCAATTTTTAGAAACAGATAATTTATATTCTGCTTTTTATAATTATTTGGAGGGAGTGTTGGTCCTTGATGTAGATGAAATTTCCTTTGATTTAAGCATGAAAAAATTTCATGAAAATTATAAAGGATTTGATGAACTCTTTCCTTATCAAGATAATTTTTCTTGTTATTTAGTTACAAACTCTTTTAAAATATCAGAAATTGAATGTGAGAATGATACAGATTTCTTTTTTATATCGTTTATCGATAAATAATTATTGAATTTTTAGTTTTGTTAATAACTCATGTTTTGAATTAAAATTTATAATTGTTTTCATAAAGCTTTGTTCGTTGCGGGCAATGTAATAAAGTTGGATGCATGAATGAAAAAGAATTTACATTAATAGAAGTGTAGTAACTATAGTGATATTATCATATTTTGGCTCAAATAAAATAATTGTTAAAATATTCTTATAAACGAATATATAAAAAACGTAATAATGTTTGGAGTTTGGTGTCTAGAAATTTTATGCTGAAGAATTAGCATGCAGTTTTTTCATTTCGTTAAATGTTTCTCAAACTTTGCTATATAATTCTTAGAACCTATATTTATTAACTTATGATTAGTTGTTTTTTGGTTAGTTAATTATGTAATTCTGTTTTCACAAAAATTTCATCAAAAAAAAACGGTTTTTTCTTTATTTTATAGGTATTTGTGCTATAATTTTTTTGGAGGAGGATTAAAATGAAGAAATTGTTTAAGGAACATGATTTGGTAAAAGTCGTTTCAATAGTGTTGATTTTGCTTGTGATTATGACATGGTTTATTCCTTATGGACAATTTGGAAGCAGTGCTACTTTTACAGAAGGTGAAGTTACGCCAATTGGAATTGTGCATATTATTTATGGATTTATTTATTCCATTCAGAATTATGCTATTCAAATTGCTTTTCTAATTTTAATTGGAATGTTCTATGGTGTAGTTACTAAAACAGAGAGTTATAAAGCTTTAGTTTCTAGAATAGCTAAATCTTGTAAAGGGATTGAAATTGTTGTTTCATTAGTTATATCTTTTATTATTGCTTTACTTGCATCTTTCTTAAATAATACCTATGTGCTTTTATTCTTTATGCCTTTCTTGGTTTCAATTTTAAGAAGAATTGGCTTAGATAAGATAAGTTCATTTGCAATTACTTTTGGCTCTATTTTGGTTGGTGTGTTAGGCGCAACTTATGGTACAGAAGGATTTATTGGATTTATTGAGTATGTAGGAATGTATGGCGGAGAATACTCTATTGCAACCGAAATTATTGTTCGTGCTGGTGTTTTACTACTTGCTTATATTTTATTTAGTTTCTTTAATGTTATTTATATTAAAAAACTTTTTGAAAAGAAAGATACAAAGGCAGAAGTAAAAGTAATTGATGACAAATTTGCTGTTGAAGAACCTAAAAAGAAAAACACAAAAATTTGGTTACAAGTTGTTTTGTTTGCTTTATTGTTTGTGTTTATGATTCTTGGATTTATTACATGGAATACTACTTTAAATGGTACTGAAGTATTTGGAATTACTGCATTTGATAATTTCCATGATTGGTTTATGGGTCTTAGCATTGGAGAAAATGAATTTGCAATTTTTAATGTAATTTTTGGCGGATCTTTAGCAAATTTTGTTGCTGAATTAGTTCCAGCTTTTGGTAATTGGTATTTATTTACTTATTCAATTGTAATTATTTTTGTAATGATTGTTATTGCAATTGCTTCAAAAATGAGTGTAAGTGAATTTATTTCTAATATTGGTGAAGGATTTAAAAAAGTTATTCGTCCAATAATGTTCTTGGTGTTAGCTTACATGGCCTTTATTTTCTTATATTGGGTACCAATTATTCCAACAATTTTACATGAAATTGGTAATTTAGCATCAGGATTTAATCCATTTGTTGCTACGTTACAAGCATTTGTCGGTTCAATATTCAACAGTGATTTTGGATATTTGGCTTATTCTGTTAGTCCTTATATTGCCGGATTTAGTGGTGCCGAAGGAAACTTAATGCTTGTTATTTATACAACAATTTATGGTTTAGTTCAATTTATAACACCAATTAGTGTTTTCCTATTATTCGGCTTGGCTTATATGAATATTCCATATAAGAAATGGCTAAAATATATTTGGAAATTCTTTGTAGGTATGTTGGTTTGCTTGTTAGTAATCTTTACATTACTTGCATATTTATAATAGATTGCCTTATGGTAATCTTTTTTTGATAGTGTGAAAAGTTTTATGGAAAATGAGTAACATTAGATAAAAATATATCAGTAAGAAAATATTGATATAAATCTATCAAAAAAAGATAGAAAAAT
>CAJFEV010000079.1 GCA_904374795.1 uncultured Bacilli bacterium | reverse complement strand
TATTCCAGCAGTTTATAAAAGTAAACGTAATATATGGAAAACTATGCTTATTGTATTTTTAACAACTTTTGGAATAGAGTTTTTACAGTATTTTATGGGGAGATCGGCAGACATTGATGATGTTATTACTAACTTTCTAGGAGGACTTATAGGATATGCAATATTTTATGGATGTAATAAACTTTTTGCAAAGAAGAACTTCTGGAAAAAGTTTATAAAAAATTAAAATATAACTAGATTACAATTTATTGATTAGATTATCTTAGTTGATAATCTCAGAGTGTTGACAAACTACCTATTTTAAAAAACTAATATTTTAGTTGGTTTAAAGTGGTAGAAAAATGTCAAAATATGAGCAATTTTAGATAGAAATTCCCTAAAATTGCTCTTTTTTTTATACTTTTGTGGGAATATAAAAGGCTGTATGACAAAGCCGGTTTGAAAAACCGACTTTGTCATACAGCCTGAAAGTTCTTACATTTTTGTAAGAATTTTTTTCATATTTTGACATGGAATTCTATAGAAGAGTATGTTACAATGATTAAGGTTGGTGAGTTATGAAAAATATCAAAAAATATGTATTTTCGGCAGTTTTATTTGTTTTACTCATTTTAGGAACGTATTATTTTATCTTAAAAGATTATTCTATTCAGGAGTTTTTAACTTCTTTAAAAAACTGTAATCCCTTTATTTTGATGTGGGCATTTGTTTTACTCATCAGTTATGCTTTTTTTCATTGTTTATATTTAAAAAGAATGTTTTTTCATTTAGGTTATAAGATTAATTGGTATCAAGCTTTGGGATATATTATGACTGAAGTGTATTTTTCTGCCATTACTCCTAGCAGTATGGGGGGACAACCTATAGAAATGATCGAAATGAGTAAGGATAAAATTCCGTATCGTGTGAATAGTGTAGTTATACTTTTAAATACATTGATTTACAAAGTTGCTTTAGTTTTTTTGGCTATAATAGGCTTTTTGCTTTTTGCTCAAAAATTATTTACTTTTAATACTTTGTTTAATTGGCTAGTTTTACTTGGGTTTGTGACTACACTTTTGGTTATGCTTTTATTTTTTCTTTTAATATATTCAGAAAAGCTTATGTATAAGATTATTCGATTTGTTTTAAAAATTTTAAAGAAATTTAAAATAAAAAATCTTTCTGAACGGGAAAAGAAATTGAATGAGTCTTTGAAAGAATATCAAGAATGTGCAAGGTTTACAAGAAAACACCCGAAAATATTGTTGGAGGCTTTTGTTATTTTGCTGTTACAAAGAATTTCAATTTTATCAATAAGTTATGTAATTTATTTATCATTTGGTTTTAATGAATTGTCTATTTTTGAAGTTATTGCTTTTCAGGTTTGTATAACTTTGGGATCTGATTTTGTGCCTTTTCCTGGCGGTGTCGTTGTGAGTGAAGGACTTCTTTTACAAGCAAATCAGATTATATATGGCACGGTTTTAGCTACTTCTGGAATGATGTTGTTGCGGGGAATTAGTTTTTATTTATTGGTTACTTTTAGTTTTATTTTTTATTTGATTTTTCATTTTGTAAAACGCAGAAAAGCAGTTAAGATTTAATTGCTTTTTTTGTTTTTTTCTTTTACAATGAATATAGAATCGAGGATGAAAATGAAAAAGGGTTTTACTTTGATCGAAATTATAATTACGATTGGACTTATTGCGATTATTGGAACTGTTATTGTTAGTAATTTATCTGTTAGTTATACAAAACAGCAGGAAAAACAATATGAAAATTTTAAAGATACTTTAGAAAAAGCTGCCTGTACGTTTATTGATTTAAATATGAATGCGAATCTAAAAAAAACTTGTCAGAGCAATGGAAATTGTACAGTTACAGTACAAAATTTATTAAAAGAAGGGCTTATTGAGGATGAAGATTTAACTAATCCAAAAACTCAATCAAGAATTTCTAGTACAGCTCTTGTACAGATATATTATGAGAACGGAATTAAGACTTGTACCTATCAAGAGTGATATAAGATGATATAGAAAAAAGGATATATTTTTAATTTTAAATTGAAATAGAGTTATAAAAACTTGTTAATTTACCTTATTTTTTTAAGTTTATGAATAAATTCTTGAGATGATATAACGCTGAAGGATTCGAATTTTAATTGAAGAAACGATAAATTTGATAGTTGAAATTGCCAAAAAATTTCAAGAAAAAGAATAATAAAAAAACCGTAAACTCTTGCACGTCAATTAATTGTAAATTGACACGGGGGGGGGGGGGTATTGTGATAAAATTATTCTAGGAAACTAGGATAATTTTTTTTACGTTTCAAAGAAAAAATGATACAATATATATGACATATTAAGTCATGATTATAAAAATAGAAAGTAAACCATAATAAAAGTAGGTGGGATTATGAAAAAATATATAATAGCGATTTTCATTTTATTAAGCCTAAGTATATTTTTCGTAAGTCTATCCCAAAAAGAAAAAGATTTGTATCAAATAGAAAAACAAGACAATGTAGAATTAGCAATCTATATAAATGAAGAAGAAACAAATGCCATACCTTCAAAAGATAGTAGATATTATTATGATAGAGAAAAATCAAGTTGCACAAATGGAGCCTATATCAATTGGGATAGTATATCTTGGAGTCCAGTAGTAAATAACATAAGTGAATATAAAACAAGATGTGAACTACACTTTACAACGACATATACCGAAGGAATATTAAATGGAACAGATCCAGTATTAAAAGATGAATTAGTACCTATAACGATAGGTAATGATGGAACATGTAATACAGCTTATCCAAATAGTTTATTAGCAAGTACTACAGAGAATATTACCGGAATCTATGATATGAGTGGTGGAACACATGAATATATGATGGGGGTTATAGTAAATGAACAAGATAATTTGATGAGTGGGCGTAGTAATTTGTATAATTCTGGTTTTATTGGGGGATTAGGTTGTCCGCAGTGTGATGCTGGAACAGATGGTTCTACTTATTTAGATACGGGCTATAGTTGGCCTGATGCACAATATTATGATATTTATCTTTTTTCGAATGTTTATTATAGTTATTCTAAACGTATTCTTGGTGATGTCACTTCTGAAATGGGTCCCTTTTCTATAGCGACGGCATTTTCGACGGGACAAGAAAGACAGATTGGGAGTTGGTATAATAATTTGAGTTATACAAATTATTATGCGGATCCATGGTTTTTAAGAGGCTTTAGTTTCCAATATGGTAATGATGTTTCTATTTTTTCTTATGGAAGTGCAAGAGGAGATGCAACAGCAGATAATACAGGAGGTACATCATGAAAAGAAAAAAAGTGTTAATCATTTTGTTAGTCTTATTAGGAATTATGAGTATCCTAGGTGTTAGCTATGCCAGTTGGTTGTTTACAAGTAAACAAAGAAATTTTAATACTTTAGGAAGTAAATGTTTTGAACTTACCATGACTAATGAAAGTGAAGGAATCACTTTAAATAAAACATATCCGATAAGCGAT
>CAJFEV010000078.1 GCA_904374795.1 uncultured Bacilli bacterium | reverse complement strand
ATTAGCCATAATTGTCTCCTTTCTTCGTTAAATCATGTATAATTCTAACAGATTTTTTCTTATTTGACAATCATTTTTCTACTATATTTGACAAATATGAAAAAACTTGTAGAATAGATAGGCAAAAAAGAGGGGATTTTTAGATGGATTTGCTATGGTGCTTTCAAAATGCTCATTTAGTAGATTTTGGAGAATTTTCTAAAAAACTTGTAACATTACAAAATGAATTTATTCCAGATATAAAAAAAGATAATTATAAGGCTACTATTTCAGGACTTTGGCTTAAAGAAAAGGAAAATATTTATTATTTTAAAACTGTGGGAGATTTTTATTCTTTGCTAGCTGAATTAGTTGGAGAGAAAGTAAGTAGATACTTTGGCTTGGAGACGGTTCACTATGAACTAGCTATGGGAATCGATAAAGACGAAAAAACACTTCAAGGTTTAGCTAGTAAGTATATGGTAGAGGAAGAAGTGAATTATCAATCTTGGAAAAAATATCTTGAGGATAAACATTTTTATGGTACTGGTTCAGTTCAAGATTTGAAAATTTTAGATTTTTTTGAACAAGATTTTCCGGATGAACCGATTATCTCGCAAACTAAAGCGTTTTTTATTCGGGAGCTTTTGACTAATGAAGATGATCGACTTATTCATGAACTTTTGATTGCTGAAAAAGATAAAAACATTTCTTTAGGATATTTAGTAGATTATGCAACAGAATGTCGATTGCCTCATAGATATTTTTTGCGAGTTCCTTTTTGTTATCAGTTATCTTTACGAGATGATGCTATTGTAGAAAGAATTCAAAATGATGAAGTATTTCAGTTTTTTGTAGAAAAAGCTTGCCTTTTTGAAATAAAAAAGGTTTTGAAAGAAATTAAAGAAGAAAAGAATCTTTTAATTCCTAAAAATCTTGAAGAAGAATTTATTCAGTTTTTTTCTAAATCTCAATCTATTTTAAAGATGTATTTGAAGCGTTGATGGCTTTATTTGCTGCTTCTCTATAGGCTCTTGTAAGTCCACCGGCTCCTAGTTTAGTACCTCCAAAATAACGAACAACGAAAATCGCTCGATTTTTTACATTTCTTTGCTCTAAAACTTGATAAATGGGCATACCACTTGTACCACTGGGTTCTTTATCATCGCTTTTTGAAGCTGTATTTTCTAAAATATATGCATAGGGAATATGTCTTGCTTTTTTATGTTCTTTTTTTAATGTATCGAATATTCTTTTTGCTTCTTCTTTGGTTGTTAGTTCATAGTAATAAGCAATAAATCTTGATTTTTTGATTTCTATTTCTGCAGATTGTAAAAGTTTCACTTATATCACCTTGAATTTATGATACAATAAATAAAGAAAAAAAGAAATGGGGTGGAAGTATGTTCAAAGAAAAATTAGCTCAAATACCTAATAAACCGGGAAGTTATCAGATGCGTAATAAAGATGGAGTTATTATTTATGTTGGAAAAGCTAAAAATTTACATCGACGAGTAAATTCTTATTTTAATCGAACTCAAACCGGAAAAACAGCTAAAATGGTAAGTGAAATCGCTGATTTTACCTATATTGTTACCGCTACTGAGTTAGAGTCTCTTTTATTAGAAATTAATTTAATCAAACAATATAATCCTAAATATAATGTTTTATTAAAAGATGATAAAAGCTATCCTTATATTGAATATATAGAAAAACCTTATCCTAAACTTAAAGTTTCAAGATATTTACAAATTCGAAAAAAAGATCATAAAAAACTTTTTGGGCCTTATCCTAATGCTTATGCTGCAAGAAGGATTGTGAATTTGTTAAATCGTCTTTATCCATTAAAAAAGTGTGATGGAAATCCCAAAAAAGTTTGTCTTTATTATCATATAGGTGAATGTTTAGGGTATTGTGAAAAAAATATTGACCAGGAAAAACTCAAAAAAATGCAAGAAGATATTTTAGGATTTTTAAATGGTAATGATAAAATTTTAAAAGATAAAATTTTAGAAAAAATGGATAGTTATAGCAAAGCTTTAAATTTCGAACTTGCTTTAGAATTAAAAAAGGAATTAGATTATATCAATATTGTATTATCTAAACAAAAAATTACTTTACAAGATTTAACAAATCGGGATTGTATTGGTTACTATTTTAATAATGGATATATTTCTGTTCAAATTTTATTTATAAGAAATGGTAAAATAGTAGGTGGACACACAGATTTGTTTCCTGTTGTTAGTGACTTAGAAGAAGAAATGGATTCTTATATTACAAGATTTTATGCTCGTCATGAAATTCCTAAAGAAATTTTAGTTTCTGAAGAGATTGCTTCTTCTGTTTTACAAAATTATTTTGAAAATAAACTTGTTGTACCTCAGAAAGGGCAGAAGAAAAAATTGGTGGAGATGGCAACTGAAAATGCATGTATCAATTTAGAAAATGAATTAGAGCTTGTCTTGAAGAAAGAGTATTTTACTGAGGATGCAAATGAGGAATTAAGAAAAATTTTACATTTGGATACTTTAGATCGAATCGATTTATTTGATAATTCCAATTTATTTGGCGACTGGAGTGTCTCTGGAATGGTTGTTTTTAAAAATGGTGTGCCAGCAAAAAATGAATATCGAAAATATAAAATTAGTTTTGATAAAAATGATGATTATGGAATGATGCGCGAAGTTATATATCGAAGATATCAAAGAGCTTTAGTTGAAAAAACTGAACTTCCTAATTTAATTATTGTCGATGGTGGTGTTGGGCAAATTCATGCTTGTAAAGAAGTTTTAGAAGCGTTAAATTTACCGATTAAAGTATGTGGCTTAAAGAAAAATGATAAACACCGGACGAATGATTTGGTAGATGGAGATACTTTGGAGTTGATAAATATTCAGAAAGATTCAAATGTTTTTCATTATTTAACAAGAATGCAGGATGAAGTACATAGATATACGATTACCTATCATAGAACAGTTAGAAGCAAAGGAAGTATTAGTAGTGTTTTAGATAATATTCCTGGAATTGGTGCGAAAAGAAAAAAAGAACTTATTAAAACTTTCGGAAGCGTTACCAAAATGGAAAATGCATCTTTAGAAGAACTTTCAAAGATTTTACCTAAAGAGGTAGCTATTTCTTTACAAGATTATTTAAAAAGTAGAAAAGAGGCAAGTGAAAAGTAGTAATTTAAATTCAATGTGGTGATGAAAAAAATTTGCACACATTTTATATTTATCATATAAAAAAGAAATCAATTTATTAAATTCTTGATTTCTTCCTCTGTCAAATTGGTATAGTTCATTATCTTTTCAATTTGTTCATTCTCAGCAAGCATTTTTTTGGCAATTTCAATGGAATTTTGTTTGCTTCCTTGTTCCATGCCATGTTCTACACCTAACTCATATGAACTTTGTTTTTCATGTTTATGTTTTTCTTCTAAATCATAATACATAAGAAATCTTCATCTTGGGTTAATTCTCCTACTTTTTTTACCATACCTTTGAACTTCTCCTTCCCCTTATACTTTTCTTTTAATTCTTCGATGCTTTCGTATTTTTGAAAAAAGTCCATGAATTCTT
>CAJFEV010000077.1 GCA_904374795.1 uncultured Bacilli bacterium | reverse complement strand
GAAGTATAGTGTTGGAAATTTAATTATTTATTTTCAATACAATTTGTGCCTTTCAGAGGACTGAAAGGACGAAAGAAAGGAATGTTAGTTAAATATGAATAAAAGAAAATGGATAATCACAGGTACAGCTCTAGCATTAATTGTGCTATTCGGTCTGATAATATTAACAACATTTAATTTTCAAAGCAATCGTGAAGATGTATTAGAAGATTTGACAACTAATGAACCAGAAGAAATAATTTTTCAAAATAGTAGTGATATGAGTGAAAGTGATATAAGAATGCTAGTTGAAGAAAAAAGAATTACTTTAAAAGAATTTTTTGAAAATGCAAAATATTATAATATTAGTGAAATAAGTAGTGAGTACACCAAAGAAGATGATGAAGACTACATAGTTGTAGATGAAGAATTTTTAAATGAATTTCGAATGCTTGTAACCGAAGATGTATACGGGAACTATTGGGATGAATTAATAGAAATAACACCAGATAGTGATGTGCTACTTAATAGTCGTGTATATCGAGGCCCTAAAAACCTATTTGATAGCATTGCATCAGAAAGCGCCATTTCTTTATATAATGTCAATGAAGAAATTTTAATTTTAGAATCAGCAACTAATGATAAAATTGTTGCTATGGAAAATATTAAGCTTTGTCCAGAAGATACAGAGATATGTTCTAGAAATGATTTTTATCGTTTAATTTTAGAAAAAGAAGAAGACACTTGGAAAATTGCTGAATTTAAAGAAAAAGTTGAGTAAAAACACTTGCAAAGCTACAGCAGTTGTGCTAAATTATAAGTAACAAACACGTAAGTGTTTTTATTTTGGAAAAAAATATGAGGTGAAAAGAATGGCAAAAAAAGAAAAAGAAAAAGAAATGGAAAAAAAAGTAAAAAACACAAAGTCTAAAAAAGAAAAAAAGCAAAAGAAAGAAAAGAAACCAGGATATTTTAAAGAAGTAAAAGAAGAGATGAAGAAAGTGACATTTCCGACTTCAAAAGAAATTGTAAAATATACAATTGCAACTATTGTGATTGTTGCCTTTTTAGTAGCGTTTTTCTTACTTATTTCAGCAGTATTATCTTGGGTAAGGGGGGCAATTTAATGGAAAAATTATGGTATGTTGTAAATACATATTCAGGACATGAAGAATCAGTAAAAGAAAAATTGGAAATGCGTACAGAATCAATGGGAATGCAAGACCATATTTTTAGAGTTATTATTCCAGAAACAACCGAAATTGAAATCAAAGATGGAGTGAAAAAAGAAAAAAAGAAAAAAATGTTTCCGGGCTACGTTTTAGTAGAAATGATTATGAGTGACGAAGCTTGGTACATAGTAAGAAACACTCCAGGAGTAACAGGATTTATTGGCTCAAGTGGAAAAGGAGCAAAACCAACTCCATTATTACCACAAGAAATTGATCGTATCTTAGTGAATATGGGCATGAGCAGAATGGATATTGAATCAGAAATGGCAGTAGGAGACAAAGTATCCATTGTTGATGGTCCATTCAAAGGTATGGAAGGTACAGTTAATAACATTGATTTAGAAAACAATCGAATTGTTGTTTTAATTGATTTATTTGGTCAAGAAACTTCAGTAGAAGTAGAACCATATCAAGTAAATAAGGCATAGAAATATGTCTTTTTTATTATTCATACGGAAAATATGCATCCAATACATATTATTCATACGGAAAATATGCATCCAATACATATTATTCGTACGAATAATATGTAAAACGCTTGAAAAATAATAAAAAATAATATATAATGTACTTGGTGATAGACATGTTAAAAAGAAAAATCGAAAAACAGTTGATAGAATGGAAAGAAAAAGAAGAAAAAAATTGTTTATTAGTAAAAGGTGCAAGACAGGTTGGTAAAACATTTAGTATTGAAAAGTTTGCAAAAGAAAATTATGAAAATTACGTATATATTAATTTTGATGAAAATGAAAATTATAAAACAATTTTTGATGATAATTTAGATGTAGATACAATAATAAAGCAGATGTCTATTAGAATACCTAACATAAAACTTGTCCCACATAAAACTTTGATTTTTCTTGATGAAATACAGAACTGCCCTAGAGCAAGAACATCTTTAAAATTTTTTTCTATGGATAAACGCTTTGATGTTATTGCTTCAGGATCACTCTTAGGTATTAATTATAAAGAGGTGCCATCGTATCCTGTAGGATATGTAGAGCACTTAGAAATGACATCTTTAGATTTTGAAGAATTTTGTTGGGCAAATGGGGTATCAGAAGAGTCAATAAAGGATTTAAAAGAATATTTTGATTTAAAAAAGACAGTTCCATTAGCTATTCATGAAAGAATGTTAGAATTGTTTAAAAATTATATTGTTATCGGAGGAATGCCAAGAGTAGTTTCGGATTTTATAACCAATTTAAATTATCAAAATGTTTTAAAAATTCAACGAGATATTTTAAACGATTATAGTGATGACATAATTAAATATGCTGAAGGGCAAGAAAAGCCAAAAACAAGAGATTGTTTTTTGTCAATTCCAAAACATTTAGCCAAAGATTATAAAAAATTTCGCTATGGATTGGTAGAAAAAAATGGAACATCTAGAAAATATGCTGGAAGTTTAATGTGGCTGTATGATGCCGGAATTATAAATTTCTGCTACAATCTTTCAAAACCAGAACTTCCACTAGAAGGAAATGCTAGAAATGATGTTTTTAAAGTTTATATGAGAGATACAGGTTTATTAGTGGCAATGTTAGAAGATGGATCAGCCAAAGATATTTTAGATGGGAATTTAGGAATTTATAAAGGTGCAATTTATGAAAATATAATTGCTGATATCTTTACAAAATCAGGAAAAAAATTATATTATTTTGAACATAATTCACAATTAGAGATAGACTTTTTTATTCGATATGAAAATAAAGCAACAGCTGTAGAAGTAAAATCGGCAGAGAATACCAAAGCAAAATCTTTAACGTCAATTATTAATAATTGGCATGTGGAACAAGGAATAAAGTTATCCACAAAAAATATCAGCGTTAAAGATAAAATTATAAATTATCCGCTATATATGGCAATATTTTTGTAAAGTAATCTTACAAGGTTAATAAAATCATTTGTTAGTAGGTTATAATAATAATTAAGAATTTTATTTTTTAGTTATTTTGTAGAATAGATTCATTTATAGGTTTAAAAAATTCAATAACTTCAATATGAAAGAAAAGACAGAACCGACGCATGGTTTCTAATGATGGATATCGATCAATCAAGGAAAGAGTTAACATATCACTATAAGCCTGAAAAGATATGTCAATTCCTTCAGCTACTTGAGCTCTAGAATATCCACTATTATAATGAATTCTTCGCAAATTTTTCTTAATTAAAAGATAAAATTCTTTTTGTGTGTACTGAAAACCTTCCATTTTTTAACTCCTTTTTTCTTTCATTATTCTTAAAGTTGTGATATCATAATATCGTAATAAATACGATAGTTATGCTTTCGGGTTTAAAAAAATAAATTTTATACATAATATGAAAAGAAAAAAGTTTTGGTGATAGGAGAGAGAAAATGGTAGAAAGATTAAAAGAAAATAAAAAAGCAATAATCATTTTAATATTGTTGTTAATCGCATTAAGTGTTGGAATCAGCTATGCTTATTGGAGATTGATACTTCAACAAACAGGAGAAAACAAAATAGCAAGTAGTTGCTTGAGCATTGAATTAATAGATGAATCAGAATCTATTCGAATGGAAA
>CAJFEV010000076.1 GCA_904374795.1 uncultured Bacilli bacterium | reverse complement strand
TATATCAAAAACAAAGGCATGATTTTCACTAGCATAACTCTCAGCTTTTGCTAAGACTTCTTGAATCTTACTTTCATAAATATTTTCATTAATCCTATCCCTAACTCCATTATATACAGGCACTGCTATGATTAAAACTATGGCGAGTATCACTATCGTTGCCATCACTTCTATTAATGTAAAACCCTTTTTCATACATGCCTCCTATTTTATAACATTATACCATACTTTATTTTTGCTTTAAAAGGAAAACATTATAAAAAAAAGACAGCCAAAACTGTCTAATTATCCCTAGGACGCATTAATGGAAATAATACAACATCTTTGATATTTTCACTAGCTGTCAAAAGTTGAATCAAACGATCAATTCCCATACCCCAACCGCTAATAGGTGGCATACCATATTCCATTGCACCTATGTAATCATAATCCATAGGCATAGCTTCTTCATCACCATTTGCTTTTAATCTAGCTTGTTCTTCTAATCTTCTTTCCTGCTCTTGAGGATCTACAAGCTCAGAATAAGCATTAATGATCTCAGCGCCATTAATAACCAATTGGAATCGATCTGTTAAATTCGGATTTTCATCATTTGCTCGAGCTAATGGAGACAAACTAATTGGATGATCCACTAAAAATACTGGATTAACCAAATGCGGTCTTGCAACTTTTTTATAAAGTTGATCGATTAAATTACCATATCCTAAATTTTGTAAAGGAATTTCTGAATCTATCTCAATTTTCATTTCATGAATCTTACTCAACAATTTTTCTTTAGTATCTTCCTCATAAATATCTATATTTGCATACTTTAAAATTAATTCCCTAAAACTTACGCTTGGCCATTCACCATGTAAATCGACCATCTTATCTCCTACTTGAATACACAAAGTTCCAAAAAGCTTTTGCACAATATTTTGTAACATTTCTCTTAAAAAAATCATATTATCTTTATAATTTAAATAAGCTCCATATCCTTCAATCATTGTAAAATCCTGTAAATGAGTTGTATCCATTCCTTCATTTCGAAAACAACGTGCAATTTCAAAAACTTTCGTAAACCCACCAACAATAGCCCTTTTTAAATAAGTTTCTGGAGCAATTCGCAAATAAACATCTATATCTAAAGCATTATGATGTGTAACAAATGGTTTAGCTGTTGCTCCACTAGGCTTATTATTTAATATTGGTGTTTCAATTTCGATATAACCTTTATCATTTAAATAATTACGAAGTTCTTTAATAAAAGCGCTTCGAAAAAGAAATTTCTTTTTTTCATCTTCATTCATTATCAAATCTACATAACGTTCACGATAAATAAGCTCTTGATCCTCTAATCCATGAAATTTTTCAGGTAATGGTTTTAGAGCTTTTCCTAAAAAAGTAATTTCACTTGCTCTTATCGTTTTTTCACCAGTATGAGTAGTAAAAACTTCACCTTCTACACCAATAAAATCACCTAAATCAAAATTTTGTTTAAAATCTAGATAAGCTTCTTCTCCAATCATATCCATTTTAACAGATATTTGAATTCTACCAGTAATATCACCGATGGTTAAAAAACTCATCTTTCCCATTTTACGCATCAAAACAATACGACCAGCAACACGTATACCATCTACCCCATCAGTCATCTCCTTGGCATCGCCAATTTCTGTATTTACCTCAAATCTTTCCGGATAAGGATTCTTAATATTTTTTAATTTCTCACGTCTCACCATTTCTTGTTCACTAAATTCTCTCATCATTTTTCACCCTTTCAAAATCAATAAAAAACAGTTATCCATCCATCTAAGGACGAATAACTGTTAAATCCGCGGTACCACCTTAATTCATGTTGCCATGCACTTTATTTTCTTTAACGCAGAATTACGCTTATGCTCCAACTCTTTTATTCATTATAGACTCTTTAATGAGTTACACCAGCCCTCATCTCTCTAAAAAAGACTTTCTATAACTACTATAGTTTTCCTCGCATTTCTTGAATTTACTATACTATTTATTAAACTGAATGTCAAATAAAATCAGCTTTAAGATAAAATAATACGCATCTTTCTATACTGGGTCAAGTACCTTTTTATTACTTTATCATATCCATCAATTAACCTCTTAAATTACTTTTACATCTAAACTTATAATAAACTATTCATAAATCAATATTTTTACATTTTTTCTGTAAATGATATAATTCATTTTCAACTATCTATTCATAGCTTCTTTAATATAATTGCTCATATCTAAAGTTATTGGTCCATAAAACCGGCAATTATCACCGCCTTCACCATCAGATGCATGAGAATGTACTCCCATAGAAAAGCCTGTTATAGCAAAAGTAGTTGGATCCCTAAATCCGGATGGATCACGATAAGAACTTTCTGGATTCGAAACTAATAAAGTTTTAGGATTCACTATATCTATATTTAACTGAACCCGTACATCAGTTGTACAATTTCTGCACGATGAAGCTAAAGATACCGTTCCAGTAATGTGTATAGAATCCGCCACTTCAACCCTCTCTGTTGCTGTAAGTTCTCTACCACCTAAAGTATAATAATAGAAATAATCTTGAATTACAGGTTCATTAAAAGTCTCATCAATACTTCCTTCAGAAAAGATTTCCGGACTAGTAGAAAGATAAAATTTAGTACAATGGTCATTATCATTTTCTTTACAATCTAAATATACCTGATAATTATTTCTATTTCTATGTAACTTTCCTTGAAGTCCCAAACTAGTAAAAATGTAAGAAATTGTATAACTATCTTTAATATGAACACTCTTAAAAGTGTAATCTACTTTCAAATGAAGAACATTTCCATCAAGCTCTCCACTAACAGGACCCGTACTTACAGTTACTTTAGCATTCACTTCACCACTTGTATTGCCCGCTGCATCTTTTACTTTTACATAAACAGTATGACTTCCATCTGCGATTTTTGTAAAATTATATACATTACTAGTACTACTTTGCCATCCACCATTATCGATTTTATAATAATAGGTTCTCACTCCACTTAAATTGTCACTACTGCCGCTAGCACTTACTTTAACTGTAGAGCCATTTGCACTTACACTTATCTTTGCCGTTGGATTAACGTTATCTACATTATAACTAGATGAACAAGATGTACTACTATTTCCTACAGTATCTTGAACTGTTACACATACTTTTTGATTAGTTTGATTTGCTATTCCTATAGTCATTTTATTATTAGATAAAGATATACTTTTAGACGGAGTACAATTATTCGTTCCCGTACAATAAGTCACACTTTTTACTCCACTACCAGTTTCATTCACATTTCCTACAACACTAATAGTCTTATACCAACCGTTTTCACCTTTATTTACATTTGTTTCACTAAAAGTAATAGTTGGTGCAACTTTATCTATTTTTATACTTGTACTTATTTCATTACTCACATTTCCGGCTTTATCTACACATTGCCATGTTACCACTCGATTTTGATTATCTGTATATGTAACTTTTAAAGTTCTATTATCTATAGAGCCATTATATTTTTGATATAATCCATTATCAAAGCGATACATACAAAAATCCACATTATCTTTAGAAGTTGTTAATGTTAATGTAACATTATTTTTCGTCCAAACTCCATTTGAACTATTATTTAATTGAATTTGTAATTTTGTATTATCCACATTTTCTACATGGATTTGATTCTTGGAGTTTTCTAAATCTTCATTACTTGTTTTATTCCCTACTTTATCTTCAACACAGATATAATAGTCTCCATTTCCTAAATATATACTTTGTACTCCATCACTT
>CAJFEV010000075.1 GCA_904374795.1 uncultured Bacilli bacterium | reverse complement strand
AAAAGATATTATTTCTTTTAATTTTTACCCATTTTATGGGAATTTACATTTATACTTCTTATTTATTACTTTGATGGGAACTTCTAATTTAATTCAGTCTTTTATTAATACTGTACTTAAAAAGGAATGAGTCGCTAATCAAATAGTAAACACTTACTTTAAAAAAATCGTAATATAAATTTTTATATTACGAAAAAATTAAATAGTAACATTAAGAAATGTTTCACAAATCAAAAAAAGTAGTTATTATTTACACTTTTAAAACTTTTTTATTCATTTGGTTGTTTCCTTGATAGTTGAAATTGTTTTTGAAGTTTAAAATAGTTGATTACCCATCTATAACAAGGATCCGTTTCTATATAAGAATAAAAATTTTCTAAAGTTTTATTATCTGTATTATTAATTGCTTGATTTATCGTTTGATATATTTCCCTTTTTTGATAGAATGCTTCTTTAACTTCTTTATCTGTATTTCCATGTAATAGTTCTTTTTTGTTTGTTGTTAAAAAGATCTTTTGACCCAATTCATTTTCTGTAACACCCATAATTACTTCAAAATTTGCAATTACATATTTTTTTGCTTCTTTCTTAACTTTTTTTAAAATTGGTAAATCTTTAACTTTGATGATTTTTCCGTTTGAAACGACTGGACGATTTAGATATTCCTCTAACCAGACTTGAGAGTTACAAGTTTTCATGTCTAAATAAGCTTGAATTGCATCTTCTATAGTACTCGCGAAGAATATTCTTTGCATAAATGTTTCAATTCTTTCTTTTTTTTCTTTTGTTGAATAATAAATTTTTATGTCTTGTTCCATTTTATCCCGCTTTCTAATATTATTTATGATTGTTTTCCATTTTTAATTCGTATAACGTATTTAATGCTTCCATTGGTGTCATTCTTAAAGGATCTATTTTTTCTAATTTTTCTTTTATTGGATCTTTTTTCTCTTCTGGAAAGTCCATGATTAACTGTAGTTGAGTATCTGCTTTTTTGGCTTTTGGTTTTTGTTCGTACATTGCTAAAATCTCTAATGCATCATTAATTACTTCATCAGGAAGACCTGCAAGTTTTGCTACATGAATTCCGTAACTTTTATCTACCGCGCCATTTTTGATTTTATGTAGAAAGGTGATTTTTCCATCTTCTTCTATGGCACTCACATGAACATTTTTAATACTTGAAATACTGTTTTCTAAAACTGTGAGTTCGTGATAATGCGTAGAAAAAAGTGTTTTGCAACGAATTTTGGTACTTACATATTTTAATATGGCTTCAGCAAGACTCATACCATCGTAAGTAGCTGTTCCTCGTCCTAATTCGTCAAATAAAATTAAACTGTTTTCTGTTGCATTACAAATCGCATTTTTGGCTTCTTTCATTTCCACCATAAAGGTTGATTCGCCACTTACTAAATCATCACTTGCCCCAATTCTTGTAAATATTTTATCTACAATGGGTAAATTTGCTTTGCTAGCTGGCACGAATGAGCCCATTTGAGCCATGATAATTATTATGGCCAATTGACGCATGTATGTTGATTTACCGCTCATATTTGGACCAGTAATTAAAAGTGTGTTAATGCTTCCATCCATTATGCAATCATTTGCAACATATTCCATATTGCTTACTTTTTCAATAACTGGATGTCTTCCATTTTTAATTTCAATAATGTGTTCATGGTTAAGAGTTGGTCTTACTAAACGGTATTCTTCTGCACATACAGCTAAAGAAGCTAAAGCGTCTAATGTTGCAATACAGTCCGCTGTGTCTTTTAACTCTAATATATGTTCTTTGATTTTTTCTTTAATTTCGTTGAACATTGTATATTCCATTTCAATTATTTTTTCTTCCGCATTTAAAATTAATGCTTCTTTTTCTTTTAGTTCTGGACTAATATATCGCTCCGCATTTGTAAGAGTTTGTCTTCGTTCCCAATGAAAACTTTCACTTACGTTAGCAAGTTGTCCTTTGGTTATTTCAATGAAATATCCGAATACTTTGTTATATCCAACCTTTAAGTTTTTAATTCCTGTTTCTTCTTTTAATTTGGTTTCAAAATTGGCGATGAAGTCTTTTCCACCACTTCGAATACTTTTTAATTCATCAAGTTCTTTATTATATCCTTCTTTAATTAAAAATCCTTCTTTAATTGTGACAGGTGGATTTTCATAAATCGATTTTTCTAGTAGTTCATAAATATCCTGATGTGTCTTCAGTTGAATATCAAATCCTAGTTCTTCGACAATTTTTTCTATATCTGGTAAAACTTTTAAACTCGTTTTTAATTGTAATAAATCTCTTGCGTTTAATGAACCGCAGGAAATTTTACCGCAAAGACGTTCCATATCGTAAATTTGATACAAATATTCGCGTAATTGCTCTTTTAAAATAAATTCGTTGTTTAATTTTTCAATTTTATCATATCTTTCTGTAATGAGTTCTTCATTTTTTAATAGGTTCATCAACCAATTTTTTAATTTTCTTGAACCCATACTCGTTTTTGTTTTATCTAGAAGCCATAATAATGAAAAGGTTCGTTCTTTTAAACGTAAGGTTTCTACTAATTCCAGGTTTCTTACTGTATGAATATCCATTTCTAAATAATCATCTGGATAAATAATTTCGGCTTCTTTGAAATGACTTAAATCTTTTAACTCTTTAACAACTAAATAGTAAAATAAATGTTTTACTGCTTTGAAATAGTGTTCATCTTCTAAAGAGGCATACACTGATGTGTATTCATTTTCCAAAAAATTGTTACTTATAGATACTTCAATACCATACGTTCCTTTTAAAAGGGAAATAAGTTCTAAATTTTCATTATTTTCTAAAACAACTTCTAAAATTCCTAGATTTAATATCGTACTAATTAGTTTGTCTGTTTGATGAGGTAAAATGGAAACAAAAATGGATCCAGTTGATATATCTGCATAGCAAATGGTGTAGATATACGTGAAGTCTAGGATTGAAGCTATATAATGATTATCATGTTCATTTAAAAGTTCTAGATCTACTACAGTTCCTTTACTAATTACTTGAACAACTCCTCTTTTAACCATACCTTTGGTATCTTTTGGGTCTTCTAATTGTTCACATATCGCGACTTTGTATCCTTTGTTTACTAACTTTTCAATATAAGGTTTTACTGAGTGAAATGGAACGCCACACATTGGTACTCTTTCTTCTAGACCAGCATTTTTGCCAGTTAATGTCAGTTCTAGTTCTCTTGATGCGGTTAGTCCATCCTCAAAAAAGAGTTCATAAAAATCGCCAATTCGATAAAAAAGGAGTTCTTCTTCGTACTCTTTTTTTATATCCATATATTGTTTCATCATGGGACTTAAATCATCGTAATTCACTTCACTACGTTTCACTTTTACCACCTGTACAAGCATTATATCACAAACCCTTTAAAAAAGCATTTTTTTCTTTAAGATTGTTATATACTTTAGTTCATTATTCTTTTTTTATTAAAAAGGAAAGTCTATTGTTGTAAACTTTCGATTTCTTCTCTAGATAGATTTGTAAATTCTATAATTTCTGAAATTTCTTTTCCTTTATCAAGCATTTTCTTAGCAATTTCAATACTTCTTTCTTTTTCTCCTTCATTAAAAGCTTTAGACATCTGGGTATTATAGATTTTTTTCTGGTCTTCTTCTTTAGTCATATACTCTCGAAATCTTGGGTCTTGATTTACTTTTTCTATTTCTTTCATATATTGTTCTACCTCCATATCTCTTTTAGCTAACTCTTTTAATTCTTCTTTTGATAAATCTAGCATAATTAAATGTTTATATTCTTCTATTTTTTCTTCGTTTTTATCATACCAAAATTGCATCAATTTGTCCATGTTCCATTCGATAATTTGAAAGTTTTGGGCATATTTTTTAAGGCAATCGCATAAAAAATAATTTGTAAAAAATGGGACAATATATTTTTTTCATTCATAAAATCATGTATTCTTATAATATAGGATGTGTGATAAAT
>CAJFEV010000074.1 GCA_904374795.1 uncultured Bacilli bacterium | reverse complement strand
GGACTTCTTTCAAAAATATCCAAGCATCGAAGAATTAAAAGAGAAGTATAAAGGGAAGGAGAAGTTTAAAGGCATGGTAAAAAAAGTCGAAGAGTTAACCCAAGATGAAGACTTCTTAATGTATTATGATTTAGAAGAGAAACATAAACATGAAAAACAAAGTTCTTATGAATTAGGCATCCAAGAAGGAAGTAAACAAAAGGAAATTGAAATTGCTAAGAAATTAAAAGAACTTGATCTTCCAAATGATAAGATTGCTAAAGCAACAGATTTAAGCGAAGAAGAAATCAAAAACTTAAAATGATTTCTTTTTAAATTGAATAAATTCAGACTTTGTTTTATTAATAAAATTTTGTTACAACATTGTAATTTTAATTTTGTTTGTTTTTTACCTTAAGTGTGATAAAATGATTTTGATATAAAAAGAGTTGAATAAATAAAGAGAGTGGTTTTATATGAAAAATTTAAAGAAATATATTCCAAATATTTTGACAGCGAGTCGTCTTATTTTTACGCCTATTGTTATTTTTTTAGGATTAACGAATCATTATAAAATTTTAATTGCGGTAGCAATGATTATTGCTTTTACAGATTTTTTAGATGGGTATTTGGCTCGTAAGTGGAATGTAGTAAGTGAGCTTGGTGCAAGACTTGATGTGATTGGCGATAAAATGCTTGCGATTGGTCTTTTGCTCATTTTGATTATTAAAAATCATGCATTTTTTTATGTTTTAATACTAGAGTGTGTTATTAGTGCTTTAAATTTATATTTTTACTTTCGTAAAGGAATTGCTGCTTCTTTATTGGTTGGCAAGTTTAAAACGTGGATTATTTTCATCACCATTATTTTAGGTTTTGTTGGACTTGTTATTCCAGGAATTTCTCCTTATGTTACTATTTTGGTTTATTTAACGGCAATTTTACAAGTTGTAACCGTTATTTGTTACTTGATGTATTTAATTAAGACACCAAGTCAAAAAAAAAACTTTGAAGAAAATTCCTTAGAATACTATCAAATTATTCGGCCTATTTTGGTAGAGGCTGAAATGCAAAAAAGAAAAGATTATCCACATCATATTAATGAATCGGTGTATGCGCATGTCATTAGGGTTTCCTATGATTGTTACCGAATTGGCAAGTTTTTACATATGGACTATAAAAGTTTAGCTATTGCTGGACTCCTTCATGATTTTTATGAAAGACCTTGGCAATATGATCAAGAAAAAAAGCCATTTTTACAAAAACATGCTTTTACTCATGCTAAAGAAGCGGTAGAAAATTCTAAAAAGATTTTTGGCAAAGAGATTGTGACTCCTAAAGTCGAAAGTATTATGATTACTCATATGTTTCCGGTTAACCGAAAATTGCCTAGAAACAAAGAAGCGTGGTTGCTTACTTTAGTAGATAAAGCCGACTCGATTGATTTTATCTTACATCCTATTGCTTTATATAAAATCTTTCGGAAAAAGGATTATCAGAAAACCAAGAAAGAAACTATGAAAAGAATTCATCGTAAAATTCAAGAATTTGAGAGACAAGAACAAAAGAAGGATTGTAAAACAAAGTAAAGAAATTTGCAATCTTTTTTTTTATTATGTATAATGAATATGGTGAATAGAGTATGGCAAAAAAGAAAAAATCTAGTTCAGAAAGTTCTAAAAGTCCAGGATATAGTGTTGAACTTGTTGGACTTATTTTGATTTTATGTGGAGTAATTGGTTTTGGGTTTGGACCTGTAGGGGCTTTACTAAAAAAGTTTGCCATGTTTCTTTTAGGAGAATGGTGGCCACTTATTTTACTTTTTGTTTTAGTAATTGGTTTTTATATGCTTATTAAAAGAAAACTTCCGAATTTTTTTAGTGCACGTTATATAGGACTTTATTTGTTTTTAATTGTTATTTTAGTTTTAAGTCATTTAACTTTTATTGAAGATACAACCGAACCGGCTAAAATTTTTGAAAATACAATTAATAATTATATGAGTCGGGTGGCTTCGATTGGCAATAATAATGCTTTAACAAGCTCTGGACAAACTTCCATTGTAATTGGCGGAGGAATTTTAGGAGCAGCCTTTGCTTTTTCGTGTGATGCCTTATTTGGACTTAATGGGACTTATATTGTGGTAGCTTTTATTGCTTTATTTGGTGTCATTTTATTTTTCAATGTCAATCTTTCTAATGCTTTAAATAATTTTATTTCAAAATTCAAATGGTTTAAGAAAAAGAGTCAAGAAGATCATGAAGACGATGTGGAAAGTAGAGAAGCTTTATTAGATAAACGTTTAAGAGAAGCGGATGAGGAATACGAGAATCCTAAATCAATTGTTGTAAATAGTGTTGAAGAATTAAAACATCATAATGAGCCTAAAGAAGAAGCCTTTGTTGCTCCTCCAGTTGCCAATCCTGCTTCGGTAATGCCTAATCCAAATTATCAGTTACCAAGAATGAGTTTGCTAGATGATCCTCCAAAAAGTAAAAAGACAAATTCTAATCAATTTTTAATTAATAATAAACAAAATTTGGAAAGAGTTTTGCATGATTTTCAAATTGATGGACATGTGGTAGATATTCATATGGGACCTGCCGTTACTCAATTTGAAGTAGTTGTTCCTAGTGGCACAAAGGTTAGTCGTATTATTTCTATTAATAAGGAAATTGCTTTAGCTTTAGCTGCTAAAGACGTGCGAATTGAAGCGCCTATTCCTGGAAAAAATACGATTGGTATTGAAATTCCAAATCAAGCTATTTCTATGGTTAAGATTAAAGAAGTTTTGGCAAGCAAAGAAATGATCAATGCCAAAGGTGGAATTCAAGTCGCTTTAGGAAAAGATATTATGGGTACACCTAGAAGTACAGATTTAACTAAAATGCCGCATTTGCTTGTTGCAGGTTCAACTGGTTCAGGTAAATCTGTTTGTATCAATGGAATTATTGGTTCTATTTTAATGCGTTATCGACCTGATGAAGTAAAGCTTGTATTGGTCGATCCAAAGCAAGTAGAACTTTCTAATTACAATGGTGTTCCACATTTGCTTTGTCCAGTCGTCACAAATCCTAAAAAAGCTTCTTTGGTTTTACAAAAAGTCGTTGATGAAATGGATAAACGTTATCATATCTTTGCTGATAAAGGAGCCAAAAAAATTGATGATTATAATCGTATGATTGAAAAAGAAAATGAAAGTCATCCAGAGAGTAAAACGCCAAGAATGCCTTATATTGTTGTTATTGTAGATGAAATGGCTGATTTGATGATTGTCGCGAGAAAAGAAGTAGAAGATTCGATCATGCGAATTACTCAACTTGCAAGAGCTGCAGGAATTCATTTGATTGTTGCAACGCAAAGACCTAGTACGGATGTTATTACAGGTGTTATTAAAACAAATATTCCATCTCGTATTGCTTTTGCTGTTGCAAGTAACGTCGATTCAAGAACGATTTTGGATAGTCCTGGTGCTGAAAAATTACTTGGTAAAGGAGATATGCTTTTCTTACCAATGGGAGAAAATACTCCAATAAGAATTCAAGGATGTTTTATTTCTGATGATGAAATAAGAAGACTTATTGATGCTGTTTGTAAAGAACAACAAGCAGTTTATGATGAAACACTTACTACCACTTTATCAGAAAGTACTTCATCTACTAGTAGTGGTTCTGGAGAAAGAGAAGAATATGATGACCCAATGTATAATGAAATTGTTGATTTTGCTGTTCAAACCGGTAAGATCAGTGCTTCATTAATTCAAAGAAGATTCAGATTTGGGTATAACCGTGCAGCTAGAGTCATTGATTTATTAGAAGAGCGAGGTATTATTGGGCCTCAAAATGGCTCAAAGCCAAGAGAAGTTTTAGTTAAAGTAAAAGATCAAGAAGAGTAATAAATTTTTACGAAGAATAATCTTCGTTTGTTAAAAATTTGCACAGCTAAGAACTATTATGATAAAATTACTATAGAATTTATAGTAATTTCAGACTGTTGACAAAGTCGAAAGAAATTTGTTAACAGTCTTTTCATTTTGAAAAAAATATATTATAATAAAAATGTAAGGTTTGCTTTATTATTCCA
>CAJFEV010000073.1 GCA_904374795.1 uncultured Bacilli bacterium | reverse complement strand
ATTATATATTTTTTCATAATCTCACCTACTCCTATTATGGCTTACTTTCTATTTTTATATCCATGACTTATTATACCATATATATTGTATCATTTTTTTTCTTTTAAGCGAAAAAAATTATCCTAGTTTCCTAGAATAATTTTATCACAATACCCCCCCCCCTCCCCATGTCAATGGAAAGGTGATAATTTTATTTTTCATATTTTTTTCGAACAAATTTATTTTTCTTAATAATGTATTCAATATCTTTTAAGAAAAAATAACTTGAATAGAGAATAATGAAGATTACTAATAACACAAAAATTGCTAAGACTTTCCAGTCAAACAAAATTGTCGTTAAATATTTGAAAAAAATATTTTTAGAAAGTAAAGCTAAATAAAGTAAAAAAGAACTTAGTATGTCAAATACTATATGAAAAAATCTTTTGTTTATTATTGAGTAAATTAATCCCGCTAATATGAGAAGTGTTAAGTGAATAATTTCTACATTCGTAGTTATTAAACACCAATACATAAAAATATAACGTACAGTTAAAATTGAAATAGAAAAAATTTCTTTTTCGTTTAATCCTAAAAAAATTCCATAAATAGACAATTTTCCTTTATTTATATCAAAACGTTTTAAAAAGATTTTGGATGTTAAAAATAGTATAAGAATTGCTAGTAAGAATGATAAAATAAAATTAAATAAAATATTAGTAATATAGCTTACACTATCCATAATTTTCTTCCTTGACAATTATTCGAAATAGATTATTCGCATTTATATAGTATGCTATAGTATTTTCCAATTTGAATTCTTCTTTCGTTGAAATCACTTCGAAACTTCCTTCTATCATTCCAATTATGGGAATATAATCTTTCATAATTAAAAGATTGTAATCTTTACTTTTAATACGAATTATTTGAGCATTTTTAATTTCAATTAATCCTTGATCTAATGTAATAATGTTTACTTGAAACTCATTGTTCATATTTTCCTATAAACATAAATTTTGATTCATCAACAGAATCATATGTTCCTTTCAAAATATTTTCAACATCATTTAATACATCTTCGATTTTCACAAATTGACCAGGGATATTCGTATAATTTTCTGAAACGAAAAATGGTTGACTAAAATAATTTCGTAGCTTTCTTGTTCGATAGAAGATATTTTTATCTTCATTGGATAATTCATCAATACCTAAAACAGCGATAATTTCTTCTAATTCCTCATATCTTGTAAAGTATTTTAAGCTTTCTTCAACGAGTTTATAATGACGAATTCCAATTTTTTCTGGATCGACCATTTTACTTGTAGTTTTAAAGACGTTTACGGCTGGATAAATACCTTTTTCAGCAGTTTTTCTGTCTAGAACAATTTGACCATCCATATGAGAAGTTATTGTATTTACTGCTTCATCTGTCAAATCATCTGCTGGTATATAGATAGCTTGGAATGAAGTAATAGAGCCATTTTTGGTTGTATTAATTCTTTCCTCTACTTCACTTACATCGCTTGTCATTGTTGAAGGATATCCATTTTCAACTGGTACTCTTTTTAATTCTGAAGATATTTCTGATGTAGCCTGAACAAAACGATATATATTATCAATAAATAGTAATACGTCTTGTTTTTTCTCATCTCGCAGATACTCAGCTAAAGTAAGCCCACTGTAAACCGCACGACTTCTTGATACTGGATTGTCCCCCATTTGGCCAAAAACAATGGATATTTTATCTAAAAGATTTGATTCTTTCATCTCATCATAAAGTTCTCGACCTTCTCTTGAACGCTCTCCAACTCCAATAAATACGGCATTAGAGTTTCGACTTTTATAAATATTATTGATCAATTCTTTGATAATTACAGTTTTTCCTACGCCAGCTCCTCCTAAAAGGCCCATTTTAGATCCTCTATTTAACGGAGCAAAGAAATCTAATACTTTAATTCCTGTCCATAGAATTTCGCTTCCGATTTCAATATCTTGTAATAGCAATCTTTTTTCATAAATGTTCTTTCTTTTTGGATTAGGAATAGGATTTGTAGTAATTACATTTCCGTAGGAATCAAAAACCCTCCCTAAAATGTTATCCGAATATTCTATGGCCAAAGGTGTATCATCTTTGGTAACATCTAAACCTTTCTTTAGTCCTACAACGCTATACAAAGGAATAGTTGTTATAATATCATTATCAATCTCAATAACTTCAAATAAATATCTTTTTCCTTGATAGTTTAAAACCAATAAATCTTTAATTTTTACTTTTTCTTCTGTTGTAAGCAAAATTTTTACATTAATATCTGATATCGTAATAATTTTACCAATTTTCACTTGTCTCACCCACTTTATTAAAATTACTCAATTGCTTTTTAAATGCAATGGCTTTCTTTTTCTTTCTTTTCACGCGATTTTTCTCTTCTTCTATTTCATCAATTTTTTTTAGGGATTCTCTTGTTACTTTTTCTCTCATAACATTTTCACTCGCCCAACTATTTGTTTCTAAAATTTTTATTTCATAACACAAATACAAAGATACGATACTCATTAATAGTTTTTTGACATCTGTTTCAATCACGAAATCTACATTACTGCTTTCTTTATCTTCTTTGAGATCCAAAGGAAAGATTTTTTTATTTTCAAACCTTATATCACTCACTTTATAATAATGATTATAAATCACATGGATTTCTTTCACTTTGTTTTTTTCTACATACTCATATAAAATATTTTCTAATGATCTTGAATCTTTATAAAATTCCTCTTTACTTAAGGATAAAATGATATCCTCTCTTTTGGTAAAGATTTTTTTCCCTATGACAATTTTTTTGGCATTGGTATCTTCTATTATTTGATGTTTAATTAAGGAATTAAAATTGCTACAAAATCCTAAGTCATTTCCTATATAAATGTTTAAAATTTCTCCGTTGGGATTTTCCTTAATGATTTTTTTATCTAAGTTTAAATTTTTATTATAAAGGATTTCATACATCATATCATCTAGTTGTTGTTCAATTGCAAAATATTTTTCGGCTTTAGCTTTAGATTTATCGATACGCAAGAGAGAATGAAAGTTCATGACTTTTACAATATTTTTTATCTCGGCCATAAACTACTCCAAAAAACTAAACTTTTCTAACATTTCTTGTTCATTAATATTAGACCATTTAGGTTGATTTAGATTTTCCACAATTTTTTGACCTTGACGAATTTTTTCTTGAAGTTCTTTACTCATTTCATCAATATTTGCTAATTCATATACTTCTCTTGTTTCTAGGTAGCTTAATAAATTTTGTCTTACTTTTGAACCTAAAGCTTTCATTTCTTTGGTTTGAACATTTCCTCCAAGTCTTGAAACAGATAATCCATAATCAATAGCTGGTTTCATTCCTTTTTTAAAATTCTTATCGGATAAAACGATTTGACCATCGGTGATAGAAATAATGTTTGTTGAAATATAATCTGTAATATCTCCACCTTTGGTTTCAACAATTGGCAAAATGGTTATAGAAGCTCCATTTTTATATTGACATCCCTTTTCTAACAATCTTGAATGAAAATAGAAAATATCTGATGGATACGCATCTCGGCTAGGCGTTTTTCCAGAAATTAAACTTACTTCTCGGTAAGCATCTGCATGTCGTTTTAAATCGTCTAAAACTACTAACACATCATAACCTTTTTTCATGTACATACAAGCAACAGATAAGGCATAGTAAGGTGTCAGAGTTAATACAGAAGGAAGTTCATCATTAAATGCTGTAATAATTACGGTGTAATTCATGGCATTTCTTTTTAAAAGTTCATAATAGATTTCTTTTACTTCTTTTTTGGTTTTCCCAATAGCCACATAAATGCATAGTACATTTTGATTTACTTGACTTGCAATGGCATTTAAAGCAATTTGTGTTTTTCCAGTTTTTTTATCACCAATAATCAGCTGTCTTTGCCCTTTTCCAATTGGATATATCAAATCAATTCCAATGATTCCAGTATGAAGTGGACGTTTAACTTCTTTTCTTTCCATAATCGGAATATTTGCTTCTTCGATAGGAACTTTAAGGATATTTTCAAATTTTTTTCCGTTTAATTCGTCATATCCAAAAAGATTAATCGCTCTGCCTAGTGCTTCTTCTGAAAACTCTCCTTCATAAATCTCGTTTGTTCCATAGGCACTATCGCCAATGAAAATATCTTCTTCTTTTTTTAATAAGGCAAATCGCCAATGAAAATATCTTCTTCTTTTTTTAATAAGGCAACATAGACTGAATTTTCTAAAATGTTTACAACATATCCAATTGCTTTGTCAGCAATATTGATTTTTTCATAAAACATTACATTTTCTAGGCCAATAATTACTAAAATAAATTCTTTTACAGTGACTACTTTTCCTATCCCAAAAACATTTTTTCCAGTAGAAATATCTTCCATTTTTCTTTCTACCTCTTTATCTAACGAGGTTATTTTATCATCTTGCATATTCAAGACCCCTTCCTATATACTGTAATCATATAAACGATTTTGATAAACAATTTTTATTCCTTTATAAATCTTTGGACTATATCTAGTTTTAATATATGAAGAATAGTTATCATAATTGGCGTATTTATCGCCTACATAAATATATATGTATGGATTATTTTTTGAAATTTCTAAATCTAAATACCCGAGCAATTTATTTAAAGAAATATTTTTTTTAGAATATTTTCTTAAAATTTTTCTGACTTCTTCAGAAGAGTTTTCTAGAATTTTATCAAAAAAATCTTGAGAATTAATCATTATTTGATAAGGATCTTTTTTTGAAATTTCTTTTTTTATATTTACTAAATCTTCATATACTTTTTGGTGATTTTTTGAAACTTTTTTTTCTAAAAATTCTAAAATGATTTTTCTTTCATCTACTTTAAAAGTTTCATCTATATTTTTTACTTTACTTAATAAGTCCTCGATTTGATATGCTCTTTCTGACTCATTTACAACGACATTACCTATTTCTTGTACAGGCATTGGTTCAGGTAAATTCTTGTCTGTATCCTCTTTTTCTTCTTCTTCCATTTCTTTCAATTTTTTCTCTTTTTCAAGTACTAAATCATCATAATCTTGAAGTTTTAAAACAAAAAA
>CAJFEV010000072.1 GCA_904374795.1 uncultured Bacilli bacterium | reverse complement strand
AAGCCTTTAACTGTTAATTCAAGAAGTAAAGCATTAAACGCGACTAAAAGACGTCAAAAAGTAAATTTACAAAAGAAGACGATTAATGGGGAAAAAGTAATTATAAGTGCTCGTGAAGCAAAAAAAGTAGCTTAATGAATGTGTTAAACATTCTTTTTTCTTTTAAAAAACAGATTGAATTTATTTATCAATCTGTTTTAATTTTAAAATTTTTTCTTCAAAGTTATTGCTCATACAAATATATGACCCACTGATAAGGATATCGACATAATCTTTTACTAAAAAAGCAGTTTCTTCGTTTATACCTCCATGTTTCTTCGTTTATACCTCCATCAATAGCAATTTGAAAAGATAACTTTTTTTCTTGACGTATTTTATATATTTCTTTTATCTTTTGTATACTTTCTGGAAGAAAGCTTTGTCCTCCCTTTCCTGGATGTACACTCATAACTAATACTTGGTCAATTTTATTTAAATAAGGAAGTAACTTTTTCCAATCTGTTTCTGGATTGATAGCTAGACCTTTTAACATTTTCTTTTTGGTTAAATTTTCTAAAATATGTTCTACATTGTCAATTTCTACGTGTACTGTGATTGTTTTAGGATTTAACCTTTCTAATTCTTCTATTGTTTTTTCTGGATGTTCAAGCATCAAATGTATATCTAAGGGTTTTTGACAATCTTTTAAAAGAGAAATTGTTTCTGATACATTCAAATTGTTTTTTTCAACAAAAATCCCATCCATTAAATCAACGTGAATGTAGTCAGCTTCTGACTTTTCAATTTTTTTTAAAGTTTCTTCTATAGAAAAAGCACTTTTTAAATAAGAAACAGCTACTTTCATTTTTCTACCTCACTTAGCATTTTTTTATAACTTTCATAACGACTTGGACTGATTAATCCTTTTTCTAAGGCTTCTTTTACCGCGCAATTTTGTTCTTTTATGTGGATACAATCCCGAAACTTACACGTGTATTCTTGAAATTCTGGAAAGGAATTTTGAATTTCTTCTTTTGTATATCCGTCTAAATTCAAACTAGAAAATCCTGGAGTGTCACAAAACCAAATTCCTAAAACATCATAAATTTCTGTATGTCTAGTCGTATGTTTCCCGCGATTTAAAGATAAAGAAATTTCATTTGTTTTGATATCTAATTCTGGAGCAATCTTTTTTATTAAAGTACTTTTTCCTGCTCCTGTTTGCCCTGTTAAAACTACAATTTTCTTTTTTAAAAAATTGCATAATTCTTTAATTATTTCTTCATCGAAAACAGGTAGTCCAATATCTTGATACATTTTTTTTAAAAGAAAATATTTTTCTTTTTCTTCTTTCGTTAATAAATCTATTTTTGAAAAATATAATACTGGTGATATTTTAGAAAGAAAAGACAGAGAAATTTCTTTATCTAGTAATAAAGCATTATAATCTGGACTTTTCATAGAAGTGACAATTAGACAAAAGTCCACGTTACAAACACTTGGTCTTTTTAATTCATTTTTTCTGGGTAATAATTCTAAAATATATTTATTTTGTTCATCAATTATGCATTCATCGCCTACTAATGGTGTTTTCTTTTCATTTCGAAATTTTCCTCTTGGAGTACAATTTATTTTTTGGTTATTTGCTAATACCGTATATGCATTACTAATATTTTTTACAATAATTCCCTTTAACATAAGCCACTTTCTTCACATGTATCTTCTGTAGCTGGACCTTCGTCACTACTTTCTGGTGCAACGGCTACTGTAACTGTAATGGATGCGCCGCTTACGATACGTTTTCCTTTTTCTCTACTTTGAGCAATAACAATTCCAGGTGTATGAGTACTATCTTCTTGTTCTGCTTTATTTACTGTGACATTATATTTTTTTAAATAATCTACAACATCATCATATGTGTAACTACCGTTTGTAAAGTCTGGATAAACATCAACATCGGGAATATAAAGTGTTACATAATCTCCTTCTGCAACCTTTTCGCCTTCTTTTGGAGATTGATCTACAATAAGATTTTCTGTAGAATCGCCATCTACTGTTCTTTTTTCGATGATAACATGAACCCCTAGGGCCTCTAAGGCTCCTTGTACTTCTAAATAGTTTCTGCCCACATAATTTTCTAACGTAATAGAAGGATCTCCAGAACTTACCCAAAGCGTTACTTCTGTTCCTTTGGTTCTTTTTGTTCCTGCAAGTGGCGAAGTCCTTGCCACTTTACCTGTTTCTACAGTTGTGGATGCAACACTTTGTTGTTCACTTGCTACTGTAAATCCAGCATCCTGCAAAGTTTTTAAAGCATCTTCTACCGTATATCCTGTTACATCTGGAACATGAATTTCTTTGTTTGTTGTTAAGGCTGGTATTAAAATGACTACTGTAGTAATTGCAACAATCAAGCACGTAAAAATAGACGCTAAAACAATTAATAGTTTGTTTTGTTTTTTCAAATCATTTTTTGTTATTTGTTTTGCCAAAACTTCATCACTACTTTCTTTCTTTGTCTCTTTTTGTTTTGACTCTTTTTTTGATGTTCCTTTTTCTTCTTCTGGTTCTTTTTTCGGTTGTTTTGCTTTGTTTTCTTCAGAAAATTCTTTATATGGCAATTTTATTTTTGGCTCATTTTCCCTTGATTCGTCTAAGCAAGTGAGTAAATCATTATGCATTTCCCTAGCATCTGTATAGCGATTTTTAGGATTTTTAGCTGTTGCTTTAATAATAATATTTTCAACGCTTTGAGGAATATTTGGAAGTTCCTCACGAATACTCGGTAAAGGTTTTTTTAAATGTTTTAAAGCAATTTCAACTGCATTATCTCCTTTGTATGGAAGTTTGCCAGTTAAAAGCTCATACATGACAATTCCCATTGAATAAATGTCACTTTGCAAGGTACTTCCTTTTCCATTAGCCTGTTCAGGAGGTAAATAGTGAACGCTTCCCATTACAGAGTTGGTTTGAGTAAGCTGTGTAGAATTCATTGCCATTGCTATTCCAAAATCCATGATTTTTACTAAACCATTTTCTAAAATCATAATATTTTGTGGTTTAATATCTCGATGAATAATATATGAATCATGCGCCACACTCATTCCATCCGTGATTTGGAGCATGATATCAATAACTTCACTTAATGTAAGTTTGCCACGTTTTTTTATTAAGTCTTTCAAATGACGTCCTTCAACATATTCCATGACAATATAATATTGGCCATGATCTTCTCCAACATCATAGACTTCAACAATGTTTGGATGCGTCAAGCTACTTGCTGATAAAGCTTCTCTTTGAAATCTACGTACAAATTTTTCGTCATTAGCTAAATCACCTCGTAATACTTTAACCGCGACATCCCTATCTAATATGGTATCGTATGCTAAGTAAACATTTGCCATACCACCTTCCCCAATTGCTTTAATGATCTGATATCGATCACTAATCTTTTGCCCCTTCATGATCATTGTTCACACCCACTTTTCATATCTAAAAAGGCTACGGAAATATTGTCTTGCCCTCCTCTTGCATTGCACTTGCGAATAATTTTTTTTACTTTTTCTTCGATGGTTAATTCTTCTTCTAACACTTTTTCGATTTGCTCTGTCGTTAACATGTTGGTCACACCATCACTACATAAAAAGATACCATCGACATCTCGTTCGACATCAAAAATATCCATATCCACTTTTTCACCGGCACCTAAGGCTTTCATTAAAACATTTTTCTTTGGATGATTTTTTGCTTCTTCTTCTGTTAAATCTCCGGCTTCCACTAGTAAACTTACTAATGTATGGTCTTTTGTTACTTTATGTAATCTTTTATTCTTTAAAACATATCCAGAAGAATCCCCGATGTTTCCAAATATTAAGAAATCTGGTGTTACTAAAGCTAAAACTAATGTCGTTCCTAGTCCAGTCGAATCATGATGATTTTTTGCATAGTCCAAAATGGCCTCATTAATCTCACTTACATTGTCGTTTATCCAATTTACTGCATCTTTTAAATTTCCTATGCTACTTAAAGAGGAAAAACGCTTTCCAAAATGTGTTACAGCTAGACTTGATGCCACTTCTCCTGCACGATGACCACCCATTCCATCTGCGACTAATAACAAGTATTCTTCACTTGAATTTTTTACAATTGTTACACTATCTTCGTTATGACTTCGCACTTTACCTGCGTCTGTTAAATAATATGATTTCATAATGCCACCTACCCATATTGTTTATACTGTAATAAGCATATCAAAAAAACGGGATTTCGTCTATTTTTTCCTAAAATCAACCGAAATCTTTTCCCATTTTCTAATTCTACTATACGCTTTATTGACGTTTTTTTGACAAGAAAAAAGATAAAAAGAAATTTTCTATCAATTTTAAAAATTTGTAATATATAAAAAACCAATTTATTGAATTTGAAGAAACAAATTTGAAAAATTGGCTCTTTTTTAGAATAAAATCTCTGAAATCTGTAGTTTGACCTCCCTTTTTCCTTTTGATATAAATGACTCGGATGGGAGGTGAAATTTATTGAATACGAAATTAAAAGAAATCAATATGTTAAATGATGCTATGTTTAAAAGTGTGATTAGAAGTAAGGAAGCTAGACCT
>CAJFEV010000071.1 GCA_904374795.1 uncultured Bacilli bacterium | reverse complement strand
TAAAAGCTTGCCAATTATTGCTTTACCAACTACAGCTGGAACGGCTGCCGAAGTAACGATTAATTATGTTATAACGGATGAAGAAAATGTCGTAAAACGAGTATGTGTTGATCCAAATGATATTCCAGTTCTTGCAATTGTAGATACTGAATTAATGGCTGGTATGCCAAAAATGACTGCAGCTGCGACTGGATTAGATGCTTTAACGCATGCTATGGAAGGATATATTACTAAAGCTCATTGGGAAATGACAGACATGTTTCATTTAAAGAGTATGAGTCTAACTTATCATAATCTTGCTAAAGCGGTATTGAAGGATCGTGATGCAATGGATATGATGGGATTAAGTGAATACATAGCTGGTATGGGATTTTCAAATGTTGGCTTAGGTATTGTTCACTCAATGGCTCATCAATTAGGTGCTACATATGATGTTGCGCATGGTATTGCTTGTTCTTTATTTTTACCATATGTTCTAGAGTGGAACGGTGAAGTATGCAGCGATCGTTTTAGAGCCATGGCTACAGCATTTGGTCTAGATGTATCTAGTAAAACGGATAGCGAATGCGTGTCTATTGTTGTTCAGGCTGTTCGTGATTTGGAAACTGAGCTAGGTGTTCCGCAGCATTTGCGTGACCTAAATGTAAGAAAAGAAGACTTTGAAGTCTTAGCATCAAAAGCTTTAGTTGACCCATGTACGGGTGGCAATCCAAGAGAAGTTACAAAAGAAGACATTTTAGCTTTATTAGAAAAAGCATATTAAAAGGAGTGAAGAAAGTAAAATGTTAAAAACAAAAGTTGGGTATAGCGAGAATGTTGATGCCTATCAATCAGGTGTTGAAACAGCCAAAATGGCTAATGTAATTGAAAATCCTCAAGTCGGATTATTCTTTACAAGTTGTGTTCAAGATCAACAAAAATTAATGGAAGGAGCAAAAAGTGTTCTAGGTAATGTTCCAATAATTGGATGTACTTCATCTGCAGCATTATGTACACAAGATGGATATCTAAATAAAGAAACTGGATATTCTGGTATGATGCTTTTTGGCGGTGACGTAGAAGTTGTTACTGCTGGTTCAAAAAAGACAGATGAATCTCCTAGGGAAATCGGAGCTCGTATTGCTAAAGAAGCTCTTTCAAAAGTAAAGGGCGAGGATAAAGAACCTGATTTCTTCTTTATGACAGCATCTCCTGCTAATGAAGAAGATTATATGAAAGGTATCCAAGATGTTATTGGTAATATTCCTGTATTTGGTGGTAGTGCTGCAGATAATACCGTTGAAGGAAAATGGAGCATTTTAAATGATGGCGAATATTATGCTGATGGTGTAGCTATTGCTATTTTCTATACTGATGGTAAGATGGGCAATATTTATACAGGTGCTTATCATGAAACAGATAATGTTGGTGTTATTACCAAAATTAGTGGGGATCGTACATTAGTAGAAATTGATCATGAACCTGCTTTAAAAGTTTATGCTAAATGGACTGGTAAAGATGTTGAGTCTTTAAAAGGAAACAATTTACTTACTGAAACAATCTGTGCACCTTTAGGAGTAAAAGATCCAATTGGAAAAGTTACAGCTGTTCGTCACCCAATGTTTGGTAATGATGATTATTCGATGAATATTGGAGCAAATTTAGCTTTAAATACTGCAGTTATCCAATTGTCTAATACACCTGAAGGAATTTTAAAAGCTAATGAAGAAACGATTGAAACTTTAAATACCTTAATGAATAATGATGTAGAATCTTATTTCTTAGTTCATTGTGGTGGACGTCGTTTAGGATTAGCTTTATCAAAAATTGAAGATCAAATTTATCCTGAAGTAAAAAAAGCTATTCCAAATAAAGAATTCTTAATGGTATTTACTTTTGGTGAATATGGTACAGGTGATCATTCATCTAATACTGTTGGTGGATTATCATTGTCTTATACAGGATTTGGGAGATAATCTATGGCAAAGAATTTAATTGGGATGAATTGGTGTGATGCTTCAGATGGTAGAACAATCAATATCATGAATCCGGCTACTAATGAACTCATTGATACAGTTCCAGAAAGTAGTAAATTGGATTGTGATAAAGCTGTTGAAGCTGCTTATGTTGCTCAAAAAGAATGGGCAAAAAAGCCTATTCATGAAAGAGCTAGTATTTTAATGAAGTTTGTTTCTATTGTAGAGAGTCATAAAGATGAATTAACTAAATTACTCAGTGATGAGACTGGAAAGCCAATAAGTGAAGCAATTGGCGAGATTGCAAACGTTTCTATTGGAGTTCCAGCGTTCTGTGAAAAAGCAAAACATGAATATGGTAAAGTAATTGAAGGTGGTATGGAAAAAGGGCAAGAACATAATTTATATTATACAGTTCAAGCTCCACTTGGTGTAGTTGTAGCCGTTATTCCATTTAATTTTCCAAGCGATTTGTTTTGCCAAAAAGTTCCGGCTGCTTTATTGATGGGAAATACAGTAATTTTAAAGCCATCTGCTCATAATCCATTAACGCTTACAAAATACGTTGAGTGTTTATTAGAAGCAGGAGTTCCAGGAGGGGCAATTAACCTAATTAATGGAAGCGGTGGAGAAGCAGTCCAAGCAATGGCTGAAAATCCTAAAGTTGCGTTAGTGACTTTAACTGGAAGTACGCTGGCTGGTTCAGAGACAATGGCTAAATGTGCAAAAAATATTACACATGTTATGCTTGAATTAGGTGGAAATGATGCTTTCATTTTACATAAAGATGGTGATATCGATCTTGCAGTTGAAGAAACTGTTTGGGGTAGACTCTATAATACTGGACAAGTTTGCTGTGCATCAAAACGTTTTTTAGTTCATAAAGATATTAAAAATGCTTTTGTTGAAAAATTAAAAACAAGATTAGAAGGTATTCCAGTTAGAATGCCAAGTAATCCTGAAGCTAAAATTGGTTGCTTGATTAGCGAGGATGCAGCCAAAAAAGTTGAACGTCAAGTAAATGATACAGTTGCTTTAGGAGCTAAAGTTGTTTTTGGTGGCCGCAGAAAAGGAGCATTCTATGAACCAACTATTTTAGTTGATGTAACTAAAGGAATGCCTGTGGCAAAAGATGAAGAAATATTTGGACCAGTAATTTCCATTATTGAATATGAAGATCTTGATGAAGCAATCGCTATTGCTAATCAATCAAGTTATGGATTGTGCGGTTGTATTATTTCTGAAAATCAAAAAACTTGTCAATATGTAGCAGATAGACTAGAATGTGGTGGAGTTGTAATTAATGGAGCTTCTTTCTTTAGACCATTTGAAATGCCATTTGATGGATGGAAACATTCAGGTATTGGTAATGAAGGAGTTTCATCAACACTTCATGAAATGTCTAGAACAAAAACAGTTGTTTTAAAAAATATTTTATAAAAATGAAAAAAGTTGCTTTATGGGCAGCTTTTTTTTGCGATTTGATTTCAATACATTATGTATGTTATAGTAATAATCGGATATATCTGAAAATCAGGTGCTTATCCCTTTTTAAAAGAATAGAAGGGATGTGATAAGTATGAGAAAACAAGAAAAGTTTTTACATTGTATCATATTTATCTTATTATTTATTATAATTATTTTGTTAGTTAAATAAATAAAAGCATCTGATTCAACTTTTGTTGATTTCAGATGCTTAAACCAAAAACATTGGGATAACATCTGATCTTCACTTCAGATATATCCTTTTTTATTGTATGTCATTTTCTTTTGACATATTCATTATATCAAAGGTTGTATGAAATTTGCAATAGAATAATTCGTGTGTTATAGTAATAATCAGATATATCTGAAAATCAGGTGCTTATCCCTTTTTAAAAGAATAGAAGGGATGTGATAAGTATGAGAAAACAAGAAAAATTTTTACATTGTATCATATTTATCTTATTATTTATTATAATTATTTTGTTAGTTAGATAAATAAAAGCATCTGATTCAACTTTGGTTGATGTCAGATGCTTATACCACTTTGGGATAACATCTGATCTTCGCTTCAGATATATCCTTTTTTATTGTATGTCATTTTCTTTTGACGTATTCATTATATCAAAGGTTGTATGAAATTTGCAATAGAATAATTCGTGTGTTATAGTAATACTCAGATATATCTGAAAATCAGGTGCTTATCCCTTTTTAAAAGAATAGAAGGGATGTGATAAATATGAAAAAACAAGAAAAGATTTTAAATTGTATCATATTTATCTTATTGTTTATTAGGTTGTATAATTTTTGGTGTGTGTAATGTGTTTACATACATCTTTTTCATTTAAAATAAAAAAAGACATATATATACACATTTTTGATACAATGTAATT
>CAJFEV010000070.1 GCA_904374795.1 uncultured Bacilli bacterium | reverse complement strand
ACATTTTTTTGATAAAAATATAGAACTTTTTTCATTTTTATATTATAATTGTGGTGTTGCTGGATTAGCTCAGTTGGTAGAGCAACGCCCTCGTAACGCGTAGGTCGCAGGTTCGAGTCCTGTTTCCAGCACCACTTTACAAATTAAAGATATTAGTTTTTGGGCTAATATCTTTTTATATATCATAAGATTTTCTATTTTCTTGGAAATCATTGATAATTAAATGATTAATTGATAATAACATACAAGCAATGGATACAGCATTTTTTAACGCATAACTTACTACTTCTAACGGTTCTATTACATTAGTGTGAGATATATTTTCAAAGTTATTTGCTTTTATATTGTATAATATTTGATAATTTTCTCTTTTCATTTTGGTTAATATTTCTTCTTTTGAAAGTGATGCGTTTTCTAATATTTGTTTTAAAGGCATGCTTAAAGCTTTTTGGAGTATTTTTGCTCCCATTGTTGTTGGCTTTATTTCTTCACTTATCTGGTAAAGGCAAATCCCTCCTCCTGGAACTATTCCTTGTTTGGCTATTTCTAGTGCACAAAGGGCATCTTCATAACGCATGATTTTTTCTCTTTTTTCAGTGGTGGTTGATGCTCCAACATAAATTGTGGCTAAACCATAATGAAGTTTAGCAATTCTTTCAGCTAGTATTTCTTTTTGATAAGCTTCATTACTTTGTTCATATCTTTTCTTTAACATATTTCTTCTTTTAAGCGTGTTTTGATTACTGTGAAAAGTCACTTTATTTTTAGTAATTTTTACTTTTGAAATGGTTTGATTTTCATCTAATAATGTTGCAATATCTTCCATAATTTCTTCTTCAATATTTTTATATTCAAACCATTCAGCAAGAATAATTTGGCACTGATTTTGAATACTCATATCTACTAAATTTTCTTTAACATTTTTACTATATCCTTCTGTTAATAAAAGTACAGGTTCTTGATATTCTAAACAATTATTTATTAATAAACTTATTTGTTCTAAATTTTCGATTTTTTCATCTATAAAGAAAACTTTGCAATTTTCTAATTCTATTTTTTCTTTTCGAAAAAAATATTCTTCTGGAATTTTGCATTCTAATGTATAGCCGTTTATTTTTTCATATGTTGTATTTTCGTCTTTACTTTCTTTTAAAAAGATACTTTCTTTGCTTTTTGTTTTTAAAAATACTTCAGTAGTTATCTTACCTATACTTTCGTCATTCGCAGCTACTGTGGCAATTTTTTGAAAGTCTTTTTTGGTTGAATTTTTTTTAAAAGTTGCTAGTTTCTCTAAAACTTCTTGTAATGTTTCTTCTAATTCTATTTTTAACGTTTTTCTATTTGTTACTTTTATCCCTTCTTTTAAAAGCGTTTCTAGTAAAACCAGTGTTGTAGTAGTTCCATCCCCTACTACTTCATTGGTTTTTAATGAGGCTTCTTTGGCTATTTCTAATATTGTTTCTACTATAATATCTTCACTTGTAATATTTTGGGCAATTGTTACGCCATCATTTGTTATAAAGGGTTCACGATCTGATGTATTAATTAAAACATTATTTCCTTTTGGACCTAATGAATCTTTAACCACTCCACATAAAAGTTCTATACTTTCTATCATTTTTTGTTCTAAAAATTTTCCACTTATTACTTTTTTCATTGTTCATCTTCCATTTCTAAAATATTTGGCCAATATTTTTTAGGCATAAAATTTTGTTGACATTTTTTATTTACTCTTTCTTTTATTGCAATGGTTTTAAAGAAAGATTTCCATAATTCTTCCATATTTTTTTCTTCATTATTTATATTTAAATCTAATTTTATTTCTTTTCCTTCTAAAAAATAACAATTTTTCTGATCATATAGGCATAATATATCTCGTTTTTCATCTTTTATAACCCATTTTTCTTTTGGTAATCTTTTCTTAAAATGATTTGCTAATATTCCTAGAATATTGTTGTCAGCATTAAATTCGGCAAAGAAAATGTTGTTTTGCATTTCTTTAAATCTTAAAAAACCTTTCCATTTGTGAGCTTCTCTGGAAACCCGATTAGAAATAGTTAAGGCTTTGTTCACGCATTTTAAATTACGCATATAAAGAACATTTTTTTGATATTTAAGACTATTTAATAGAAAATAATAAATAATTAATTCTTTATCTTTTTCATTAGATAAAAACACATAATAAGAAATTTTTAATACTTCTTTTGGAAAATAATTTTTAGCTATTACATTCTCTTTGTTTATAACTGGTTTAAATGGTGGGGTTAATAAATTGTTTTCATATTGCGTTTCTTCTTTAATTTGAAAAGGCTTTCTTTTTTCTTTTAAGAGCCAAGAAATTACTTTCACTAAATCTTCCCAAGTTCCATCATAAATATACACAAAATTACTTTCCTTCATAGAATAAGCTTAATTGTGTAACCCTTTCTTTTTTTTCTTCTTTTTCTTCTAAAATTAGGTTGCTAGTGATGAAACTTTTTTGGAAACAAGAAATATTTGCAAAATACTTTCCGTCACATAATATGAAATATTTAGCTCTTTTTAGGGAAATGCCCATTTTTCTTAAATCAGAAAAATGAATTGTAAAAAAGCGTCTTGAAGAAATAATTTTTTTGGCAGATGTTGGGCCAATCCCTGGAACTTTTACTAAATCATAATAAGATGCTTTGTTTATCTCTTTTGGAAATTCTTCTAAATGTCTTAATGCCCAATCAGCTTTGGGATCCACTAAAATATTAAAATTTGGATTTTCTTTTTCTAATAAATCGTCTACTTTAAAATTGTAATATCTAAGTAACCAATCGGCTTGATATAACCGATTTTCTCTTTTTAAAGGAGGCATTTTACTACTTGGTAAATTTTTATCTTTATTGACAGCAATATATGCTGAATAAAAAACTCTTTTTAATTGATACGTTTGATAAAGATTGCTACTTTTCGACATAATATCTAAATCTGTTTCGCTCGTGGCTCCAATAATCATTTGTGTGCTTTGGCCGGCCGGAGTAAAAACTTTACTTTTTTTCTTTTTTACAAAACTCATGATTTCTGTTACTTTTGAAGTGTTTTTATCTGGAGCCAGTAAGGTTAACCCATTTTCTGTAGGAAGTTCGATATTGGCACTTAATCTATCTACTAATAGTCCTAATTTTTGAATTAAATATTCACTTGCTCCTGGGATAGCTTTCGCATGAATGTACCCGTTAAAATGGTATTTATTTCGTAATAAAGAAATTGTTTCAATCATTTTTTCCATTGTATAATCAGGACTTTTTATAATTCCTGAAGATAAAAATAATCCTTCAATGTAATTTCTTTTATAGAAATTTATCGTCAATGTGGCAATTTCTTCTGGTGTAAAAAGTGCACGCCTTACTTGATTGCTTTTGCGATTAATACAGTATTTACAATCAAAAATACAACAATTTGTCATCAAAATTTTTAATAAAGAAATGCATCTTCCATCCGATGAAAAAGAATGACAAATTCCAGAAATGGCTCCATTACCTATTCCATTTTTATTTTTTCTTGCACTTCCACTAGAAGAACAAGAAGCATCATATTTGGCACTGTCAGCTAAAATTTCTAATTTTTCTTTTAAAGTCATAGCTATCACCGAATAATATTATATCATATAATACGAATATTTGTTTGCTAATTTTTACCAAAAAAAATTCCTTTGACAATGGAATTAATTTTGAACATTTGTTAATACATATTCTTTTGCCTCTTCTAATGAGATACCAAAGACTGTAGCAATTTCTGAATATAATAAATTTTCAGCTAGTGTAAAATACTTGTTATCTTTTTCACTTATTTTTTTATTATTATTTAATCGCTCTTGATTTCTTCTATAAGTTGTTTTAATAATTCTAATTAAATCTTCTTTGTTTCCTGAGTGATATAATTTTTTATATTCATTTTCTAATAATTTGTCTTCCATTTCAATTAATGGAATGGATGGCATTAAAGCAATTAAATTTTTGATTTCTTCTTTAGTCATTAAATTTTTAATATTTGGATTATTTACGGGTACATTTAATTTTAAAGATGAATCCGTTATCGGCACTAAAATAAAACTTTCTAAATTAGTAAATTCATTAATTTTTTGTTCTTTGATTTGACAAACTTGTTCTTGATAAATCACATAATCTCCGATTTTTAACATAGATAAACTCCCCTCTAAACAAAAAGCTATTCAACCGGTTTTACGCCCATGAATAGCTACACGTTGTAATTTTATTATACCACTTTTTTTAAAATTTTTCTTGGGAATTTTCTTGTTTTTTTATAAAAAATCGTTACAATTCACGGCCAAAGATTTGTAGCACACAAAAAAGGTTAGCAATTATAGCTAATTTTTTTGATTGTTTAGAATTTCACTTAAAGTAAATGGA
>CAJFEV010000069.1 GCA_904374795.1 uncultured Bacilli bacterium | reverse complement strand
ACTCGATATGCATTTGACTTTAAAAATATTGAAAATCTACTTTTTAACGTTATTTCGTCTATCTAATTCTTTACGTCAAGTTTTTATGCAATTGCCTTATCATATATCTCAATCTCTTCATTTCTTTTTGCATAAATACTCTCTTCCATAAGGCTCGTTTTATAAACAAACTTATTTTCTTTAAATCGATCATAATTATCTAAATTTATTTGAATAACTTTCTTTCCTTGACTATATTCTTTTGCTTTTTTTATACTTCTTAAGCTTAATTGATGTAAATAAGCTAAATTCTTTTTATCCAGCTTTTTTGAATAATCTTTATTTACTTCGATATTATAATAAGCATCGTCTGTTTCATATACAATATCTACTTCACTATTTACAATATGTTTATTTATTCCAACATTTGGATGTACCAGTTTTATTTCTTCTTCGATTTTCTTTTCGATTATTTCTTCAATTATTTTTTTTACATATTGTTTTAGAATTGTTGTATTACCTGCTAACAATTTTTTTATTATTTTATCATTTAATAAAACGAGTTCTTCGAACATTTTTTGCACCTTCTTTTGAAAGTGTATTCTACATATTTTTTATTTTGACGCAACTCATTCGACAAAATATCTTAATTTATTTATAGAAAATAAAAAAGAAGTTTTGAAATTCTTTACTTCTTTCTATTTATTTCTTTTTTTGTAACTCGTATGCAAATAATGATGAGCAATTTCACTATTTGGTTCTATTAAAAACTCTTGATAAATTTTTTTAATATCCGGATTTTGATAGCTTGCTTTAATGTTATCTGTTTCATCTCTTTTATATAAGCCCGCAATTCTTTTTTCTTTTACAACGCTTTCCATTCCTTCAGGATATTTTGGCTGTCCGCCTCCGCCTATACATCCACCTTGACAATTCATAATTTCAATAAAATGATACGGACTGGTACCGTTTTTTACATCTTCTATTATTTTCTTGGCAGCACTTATTTTATGTACTACAGCGACTCTAAGCTCTTTATCCCCAATTTTTATGGTTGCTTCTTTTACATTGTCATATCCTCGAACATTTTTAAATGAAAGTTGTTTTTCATTAAAATCATTTCCTGTTAAGAAGTAATAAAGGGTTCTTAAGGCTGCTTCGCAAACTCCACCTGTATTACCAAAAATCGTTCCTCCGCCACTTCCTTCGCCTAATAAGGAATCAAAGGAACTTTTCTGAACATTTTTTAAATCGATTTTTTCTTCTTTTAACCATTTTGTTAATTCAGAAACCGTAATAACAGCATCTGTTCCAGAAATTTCTTCTCTTCTTACTTCAAATTTTTTAGCTGTACAAGGAGTAACCGCTACTGTAAAAACATTTTCCTTATTTAAATTCATTTGTTTTGTAAAATATTCTTTTACCATGATACCTTGCATTCCGATCGGACTTTTACAAGTTGAAATATTGTCTAGTATTTCTGGATAAAACGTTTCAGCATATTTCACCCAGGCCGGGCAACAGGAAGTAAACATTGGTAAAATTCCATTATCTTGAATGCGTGTTTTTAGTTCAGAGGCCTCTTCCATTATCGTTAAATCAGCTCCAAAGGTTGTATCTAAAACATATTGAAATCCTAAAGCTCTTAAAGCTCCAATCAATTCTTCTTGTAAAAATGCCCCCGCTTCATAGCCAAATGCATCTCCAATGGAAACTCGAATGGCTGGAGATGTATAACAAATTAGGATTTTTCCAGCTTTTTTAGCTTCCAAAATTTTCTCTACTTCATTTTTCGGTTTTAATGCACCAGTTGGACAAGTAATAATACATTGCCCACAGGTTAGACATTTTTCTGTATCTTCACCAAAGTTTAACCCACAACGTTCTAAACAAGTACTCTTACAAATTCCACAGTCAATACAAATTGCATCATCTTTTGCAACTCCTAAATTTTTCTCGTCAAATAAAACAGCATGTTCAAAAATTCTTTTGCTCTCTTTTTCCTTAGGCGTTTCTTCTTCCCTATACTCAGCAAACATTTCTTTACCTACAAAACACATTGGACAAACATAAGAGTTTGATACCTCCGTCCATTTTTTCTTTTCTACTTCTTCATCAAATATATATCCACAAATTTTACAACGATACTTCATTACTACTCTCCTTTATTTTTCTAAAATCAGTATATCAAATTTTTTGTGAATCATAAATAACTTTTTTTCCTAATTTTATTCCATAATAAACAAATATACTTAATAATGTTCCTAATGAAATATATAAACAAATCCGGTATGGAAGTGAACCTGTATATTCTAAAGTATACGTTCCACCACCCACTTTTGCTGCTAAAAATCCATGATCATTTTCCCATAAATCATAAGATGTGCCTTTTTCATCTGTTAACGAATATCCGAAATAGAAAATTCGCGGAAGTTCAATTTCAATTTCTGAATCACTTTCTACAGTAAATTTTAAATAAGGAACTTTATTATCTATTGTTGTTATTTTGGCATGTTCATCAGGTGTAAGTACTTCTTCACCACGAGAGTTAAAGTATTCTATATTTTCTTCAACTTTAACTGGTAAATATTCTCTTTGCCAACCCATGCCATAGACATATTCGATATTATTTAGATTGACTGTATCTGGTGTTGCGAAATGAATGGAAAGAAATCCTGATAAAACTAGGCCAAGGACTATTATAGAATATAAAGCTTTTGATTTTACATTTTTTATAGCTAGTGGTGCTAGGAAAGAAACAGCTAAAATCACGAAAGCAACTAGTCTCCAACCAAATTGAATCATAAACATCGTATAAGGCATCAAAATCCACGGAAAATAAACAGTTGATAGCCATAAGCTTAATATTCCAAAAATTAGTATAAGACGATATTTTTCTTCTTTGAAATCTTTTCTAAAGAATTTAAAACCTGCTACTAAAAGAATAATGGTTACAATGCTTAAGCAAAATAAGATTCCATCACGGTCAAATGGCACAAAATATTCAAATCCCCAAAGAGCTGTATGTTGTATTCCCCAAGACATGACCCATTTTTGATAAACACGATAATTCCCAAAGATTTTGTGTTCAAATAACGGTTCAAAGAAAAATGCAGTCAGTAAGAAAACCAATCCACATGCTTTTAAGAAAGGAGCGAGAAATTCTTTTTTAAAGATTTTTTTATAAAAAAATAACATGGCTATTCCTAAGAATAAGGTAAAATAAATCATTAATGTAAAATGGGATAAAATTCCTCCTACATAGCCAATAATAAATAATGGATAAAATGCTTTTTTGTTTCCTTCTAACAGTTCTTTAATTGATGTTAAAATGAGAGGAAGAAAAAGAAAAATTAAACTTTCTGCTTGGGCATCTCTTACATAAATTTCGCTAATATGATAAGAACTTGTCATATATATTAAGGCAGCAATAAAACTCATTTTTTTGTTTTTAAAAAAACGATTACTACAATAATACATGACTAAACCTGAGCTAAAAAAAATCAGAAAATGAAAAATTTTCATTGAAGTTAATAAATCTATAGATAAAAAATTTAGAAAATATGTGAAGTATGCAAGCAATGTATGGGAAAGTGGTGGATAAAAAAGCCTTGTCCCATAGCCAAAATTATTGCCTATCAAAGGAACGATTTTCCCAAAAAAACCACTCCAAAAATCTTCTTTTATCATTTTAACTAAGACATCCACATTTGCAATATGAAAGTATGTATCGTTATTTACATGATAGGGATTTAAAAACATTGGAAGAAAAAGAAGTAAAGAAATACTAAATAATCCTAAAATAAATAATCGATTTTTCTTTTGTAACCACTTCATATAAAATTTCCTTCTTTCTTTTTTAGTATATCAAACAATCAAAAAAAAGCTATAAATATTTATCTAAATGAATTTTATTTGACAAAAAAAGCTAATCCATATTGACTAGCTTATGCTCTACTTGAATACTTTCCATCACTTGTTGAAATGATGATTTTTTCCCCTTGATTTATAAATAAAGGCACTTTTACAGTATATCCTGTTTCAATTTTTGCATCTTTCATGGCATTATTTGTTGTATTTCCTTTAACAGCTGGTTCTGTTTCAACAACTTCAAATTCAATTTTTTCAGGTAAATTCACACCAAGAAGTTCTCCTTCATAATATTCTAATTGAATTTCTAGACCTTCTTTTAAGAATTTTTTTTCTTGTTCTAATTTACTACCAGGTACTTCTACTTGATCATATGTTTCTGTATTCATGAAAACAAAGTTATCTCCGTTTGCGTATAAATATTGCATAGGCATACGATCAATATGAGCTCTTTCAATCTTAATATTTGTATTATAAGAATTTTCAACTACTGCGCCTGTTCTTAAATTTTTGGTTTTCATTCTTACAAACGCACTACCCTTACCAGGTTTTACATGTTGAAATTCCATAATTTGACAAAGGTTTCCATCTAGAATAATAGTCATGCCATTTTTGATATCATTAATATTAATATTCATGAGAATCCTCCTTTATTATTTTCCTAATTTAGTTTCTTTAAAAATTGTTGCTTGACGACAATTTGGGCAATATTTTTTTACTTCTAATTTATCTGGAGTGTTCTTTTTATTTTTAGTTGTTGGACGAATTAATTTTCCACAACGTGAACACTTTAAGCCAACAAATTGTCTATTTTCATTTTTAGCCATAGGTTAAACCTCCTCACATCAAAACTATATGTATTTTAGCATAATTAAAAACGAAGAGCAAGATTATTTTGTTACTATTCACAGTCAAAAAAAGAAATAAATCAAAAAAGATGAGTTTCTTCTTATTAAATGTTTATAAGTGAAGAAATTTAGGAGAGTTATCCA
>CAJFEV010000068.1 GCA_904374795.1 uncultured Bacilli bacterium | reverse complement strand
TTTAAAAAACATCGCATAAGAAAGACTTAATACAACTATCGTTAAACAAATAACTATATATGTTGCCAATTTTGTTTCTCGTTTGAATATATTTTTAAAACTTAAATTATCATTCATATTTTTTCACCTATATTCTATATTTATTATAACGAATTTTCGAAAAAAATACTAGTTTTACCCTACAAAAAAATCAATAACTACTGGAGCTAAAATCACGATTAGAATAATTGGAATGAAAAATATTACAGAAATGATACTTATTTTTGTAGGTAATTTTCCGATCTGACTTTTTACTTCTAATATCCTTTTGTCACGTAAAAAGTCTAGTTGATTGTTTAAAGATTCTTCGATATTATTTCCAAAAATACTTGACTGAACAATATTTAATAAAGCATTATTAATGGTATCACTTGGTATCCTTTGTTTCATATCGGTTATTGCTTCGGCAAATGTCTTTCCTAGACTTATTTCTTGTAAAGATTTTTGAAATTCTTCAGATAGTTCTGATTGAATGTTTTTGGAAGTTATTTGTAAAGAAAGGGTTAAGTTTCGTCCACTTTCTAGTGTTAACGAAAGAACTTCAAAAAAGAATATAGCTTCTTCTTCTAGTTTTTTTTCTCTTTTTTTGATTGGATAATCTAGAACTATATATTCGCTTAAATAGTGAAAAGCAAGAACAAATAAAGGGGCTAAAATATAGCCATTCTTGGTAAATGCTAATAAAAGAAAAAAGACAGCAAGGCTTATCAATAAACGGCAATTTAGGAGATCGATTGCTTTGTAATGACAATGAATTCCTAATAATTTAATTTTCTTTTCAATTTTTTGAATAGTTTTTTCTGAATAAATTCTTCGAACTAAGCTTCTTTCTTTCATTAGAATTTCACCTTCAATACTTTCTTAATTACTAAAATGTATAGAACATAAAGTAAGATTACTAAAAACAAAATCATTCTTCCTAAAGTAGTAGTAAACATTGGCGTAAAATATGTTGGATTTAAAATATATATAGCCACAATAAACAATAATGGTAAGAAGCAAAGTGTTCGAAATACGAAAATAGAAGCACTTGTTAAACTTTGCATTTCTTGTTTTAACTTTTTCTTATCGAAAAACGAACGTTCAATGGTTCCGAAAACTTTTACAATGTTTCCACCTGTTTTATTTAGAAGCGTTAATGAACTTGTTATGTATTTTGCATCGTCCAATTTTACCCGATTGTAAAATCTATCAAAAACCACCTCAATACTTAATCCGTATGTCATATCTAAATATATTTTTTTAAATTCATCACTTATCGGACCATCAAGTTCTTCTTTAACAATTTGAACAGCTTGCATAATGTTTCTGCCTGATTTAAAACTATTATTCATAATAATAATTGCTTTTAGCAAATCTTCTTCTATTTTTTTTCTTTTCTTTTGATATTCAATTTGAATAAAAATATCTGGAATGAAAAAACCAATTAAAAATGAAATGAAAAAACTCATTGGGGTCATTGTCATCACTTGGAACATGAAAGTCAAAATATTTAAAAGAACAAGGCCTATTCCTACAAGAAATTTGATAGCAATATAGTCCATACCGCTCATCGAGTCTTTGTCTTCATATTTAATATGTTTTTCATATTTTAAACTGTATTTTTTTAAAACAGCGCTTTTGTTTAATCCTTTGGCAAATTTATGAATCCAAATCCATAAAATTTCCGAAACTCCATCAAAGAAGGATTTTTCATGATCATGGACACTTATTAAAGCAAAATTTTCAAAACGTTTTTCTAAACGAATGATTCTTTTTTGGCGGAATAGATAAATAATTAATATTAGTAAAATGATAATTACTATACTTTGAGTAATTAATATTTGCCATGAATAATTTTCCATGTCTTGCTCCTTTCTTTTTATTTTTGATGAAACATAAAGTCGATATCTGTTATTCCCCTAGTCGAAATCTTTTTGTAAACTTTAGGTAACTGTTTATCATAAAGAATGTATTCTCCATCTACTTCGCCATTTGGCGTTAAACCTTTTTGACGGAAGGCAAAAATATCACGAAGTTCTAATTCTCCTTCTTCAAATTTTTCGAGTTCTGAAATGGCTGTGATTTTTCTTTTTCCATCACTCATTCTTTCGATATTTACAACTAAATCAATAGCACTAGCAATGTATTCTCTAATTGCCCTAATAGGTATATCTAATCCACTCATTAAGACCATGGTCTCAAGTCGGTTTAAAGCATCTTTCGGTCCATTTGCATGAAGGGTTGTAAGTGATCCTTCATGTCCGGTATTCATGGCTTGCAACATATCAAAGGCTTCTTTTCCACGTACTTCTCCGACAATTATTCTATCTGGTCGCATACGAAGTGCATTAATTACTAAATCACGAATTGTGATTTCTCCTTCGTTATCGTAATTTGTTACCCTTGTTTCTAGAGATATTACATGTTCTTTTTCTAATTTTAATTCGGCAGCATCCTCAATTGTTATGATACGTTCATCATCTGGAATAAATCCACTCAAGATATTTAAAAGGGTGGTTTTTCCTGAACCTGTTCCACCACAAACTATGATGTTACATTTTCCTTTAACTGCGGCTTCTAAAAATGTTGCCATATAAGGGGTCATAGAACCGATTCTTATCATATCATCAGCTTTAGTCATTTCTCCCCTAAATTTTCTTATTGTTATAACTGGTCCTTTTGTTGAAAGAGGTGGAATAACGGCATTGATTCGTGAGCCATCTTTTAATCTTGAATCGACCATAGGGTTTGTGGCATCAATTGTTCTTCCCATTGGGCCAATCATTCTTTCTATTGTTCTTATGATATGTTCATCATTTATAAAAGAAACACTTTCATCTTTAATTAGTTGTCCGTCGATTTCTATGTATATTTCTTTAGGACTATTTACCATAATTTCTGTGATGTTTTTGTCTTCTAAAAGCTCGGTTAAAGGGCCGTATCCATTAATTTCGTTATCTATCAAATTATATAAATGACTTCTTTCTAGATTGGATAGATCGTATCCTTCTATAGTTCTATCAATTTCATCATTTATAAACTGGTTTAATAGTTTGTCTTCTGGTATTTCTTTATCAATTAAGTTTTCGACAATTTTTGTTCTTAAATCATCTAAAAGCTTTTTATCTGGAAATATTTCATAATCGGATACATAAGTTGCTTTAGAAGGCTTTCTTTCAATATTAAATGCCTCAACTAGGCTCTTCTTCATGGCTTTCTTGTTTCTCCTTTCCATATAAATCTGTAGCAATTTTCATTAATGTCGTATAATCTTTATTAAATACATTTGCTGCTTTTTTTTGTAAAGTGATGATTTCTCCATTCATAATATAATTATCGATGTTTTTTATGTAAAACTCTTCAGATATCACATAATCAACATTTGCTTTAATGATATTTTTTATATCAAAAAGTGTAAAATATTTTTTCATTGGATCTCTAGCATTATTTAAAACAATTTTGTAATTTTCTTTTTTTAAATCGCGAAAAATAGATAATAAGCTTTTCATGTTTTTCAAATCAAGAGGGTCATTATTCATTACAAATAAAATATCTTTTACTGCATCTAGGATAACTAAGTTCAACTCATTTAAATTATGGTTTGTATCTATTAGTACAACATCATACAAGTATTCTGCTTTATCAATAGCAATTTCTATATATTTTGATTCGATTTTAGAAGCTTGTCGTGGATCTTTTGGACTTGCTAGAATATCAATATTTTCTGTATATTTTACAACATAATCATGAAAATCGTGAAAGCGATTGTTATTGTAATCATCTACTAAAGTATATATGTTTTTTTCAGATGCTTTGTTTGTTGCAAGTGATATTCCCCCACTGGATAAATCTAAATCCATAATCAGTACTCTTTTCCCAATTATTTTATATATTCCAGCTAAGTTTAATGTCAAAATCGTTTTGCCAACGCCACCCTTTCCTGAGAATACACAAATGCTTTTTCCTGTTTTTCTTTTCATTTTTGCTCTCCTTCTTCAATAATGATTTGATTTTCTTGTATTTTTCCTTTTCGATTTATCTTTATTTCGTACGAGGAAATATTGATTAGTTTTCCAAAAATAGAATCCATTTCATATGTTACATATACACTCACTTCGTTATTTGCTTCGGTTATTTCATATGATTCTTTAGATAAATCATTATACTCTAAAGTATTTTCTAAAGACGTTTTGCCATCTTTTAAATAGTATTCTTTAATGCTTTCGTCCACTATTCCTTTTAGTTTTTGATAGGTGAATTCTAATGATCCAACATCAACTACTACAGCTGTTAAAATAACTAAGATAGGAATTAAAATCACAAATAGAATTAATGTCTGACCTTTTTTATTCATAGCCTATCACTCTTTGCACTTCTAATGTATAAGGATTTTCAAAAATCAAATTTAATCCAGGAGTGATTATTTCTACTTTCTTTTTTAAGTAAAACGTTACTGTTTCATTATCATTATTCTTCACTTCTAGTAATATGTCTTCATCTTGATGTTTTAATTCCGTCATTATTTCGTTATATGTTTTTTGATTTCGATATAAGTCAATTACTTCACTTAATTCGCTTTCTAATTCATTTCTCATAAACAAAATTTTTCCTATATCGATAATTGCAAGTACCATAAAAACAAAAATCGGCAAAATAATAACGAATTCTACTAGAGCTTGACCCCTTTTCTTTTTCATGATTCATCATTCCTCTTGCATATTTTCTAATTCACTTTCTGAAACGCATTTAGCCTCTCCTGGTTTTTCTCCTTCAACATAAACTTTATCAGCAATACTACATGATGATTTGGTTATCGCATCTTTTAAATACCCCCCAAAATAAGATACAATACTAATTGTTATTACACTAATTAAAGCAATAATTAATACATACTCTACTAAAGCTTGACCCCTACGATTCATAACTTACTCCCCTATTCTTTTAATATTATATCAAAAAAAAAAATGGATAACAATCCAAAATAATCATTTGTTAATTAAAAAGTAGAAATCCGAAATCATATAAAATTTAAATTCGGAAATCCGAATCTATTTATATTAATAATAGACTCATATATTACTCACCAC
>CAJFEV010000067.1 GCA_904374795.1 uncultured Bacilli bacterium | reverse complement strand
CCACCAGAAACATATTCAGAATATGGAAATGTTGAAAGTATGACCCACTTTGGAAATTCTAAATTTGTTGCTCTTACATCTAAAAGAGAAAGAGTTGATGGAAATTATATTTATCATAAGTATTTGTTATATTTTAAAAACGAAAATGGGACTTGGAAACGAACTCACGCTATAAAAGCTCCGGATTCTACTGCAAGCGATCCAGGAGATTTGGTGGCAATTAATGATACTTATGCTTTTTATAATAGTGAAGACGGTTTATATTTGATTAAATATGATAGCTAGGTAAATTTGACAAACGCTTTACGTTTGCTGGGGCTTTTATCTTAATTTTTTAATTCAAATTTCTTTATTTTATCTTAAAAATCTTGTCAAGATATAAATTATAAAAATTGGAATATATTTTAGTAAGTCCATAAAAAAATATTGACTTACTATTCTGACTATGATATTCTATTTTTAGGTTAGAAAAGAATAAAAGGTGATTAGTGAAATGGATTTTTTAGAGAGTTTATATAGCATCGAAAATTTTGGAATTTATTTATTTGTTATTATTGGAATATTAGTAATACTTTTTTTAGTAGTTTTATTTTTTGGTAAAAAAGATCAGAAAAAAAGAAAAGAATTAGAAGAAAAATTAGAACAAACAAAGGTTTCTAGTAGAGATGCTTTTGCTGAGGTTACTCCAGCTTCTTCATTAGAAGTTCCAGAAAGTAAAAACGAAGAAGTTAAGCCGGTTCATCCTGTGGAAGTACATGAAGAACAAAGCTCAACTGTAAGTGAAGTTGCGCCAACTACGAATGCTGTTTTAAATAGTGATTTGGCTTCTTCAAATACTCATGAAGAAATTCAAAAAGAAGAACCTAAAAAAGAATTTGATTTTGATGCTTTAGCTGATGCGATTAGCAAAGAGCTTGCCGATATGGAAAAAAATATGAAGGATGAAGAACCTGTATCTGATTTACCAAAAGTTGAACCTCCAGTTGTCAAGGAAACTGTTACTCCTGTTCATTTAAATGCAGTAGCTCCTGAAATGCCGAAGGAAGTCCCTCCAGTTCAAAAACCAAAGCCTGTAATGCCATCAGTTTTTAGTTCGGTTTATGTAAATCGGGAAAAGGAAGAGCCAAAGGTTCAAGAACCTGTATCTGTTTCGAAACCGGAAATAGAATTACCTAAAAAAATGGATTTGCCTAAGAAAGCAGATTCAGTAAATGAAAATGTTAAACCGGTTCTTGAAGAGGAAAAGGACGATATTATTTTTCGATAATTAATAAAATCAGTTAAAGAAGTGTCTATTGACACTCTTTTTTTAATATTTTTTAAAGTTTATGCTATAATACCATTAATGGAGGGAACTTTATGAAATTGTTTAAACAGAATGATAAATTAAATGTTGAAGAAGTGAATGAAGTTGTTAGTTTAACAAAGAAAATTTTGCATTTATTTTATATAGCTATGGTTGTAGCAATGATTTTAATTGTAACTATTATTGTTCGAGAATGGGGAATTTTGCAATTTTTATTAAGTGTTTTATCTGTTTTAGCCCCTTTCTTTATTGGATTTGTTCTCGCATGGCTCATGAATCCTATTGTTACGCGAATGGAGAAGAAAAAAATTCCAAGAACTATTGGAACGTTAATCGTATATGCTGTATTCTTACTTGTTATTTTGCTATTTATTCGTTTTTTAATTCCATTGATTTATGAACAATTGCAAGTTTTGATTGGAAATTTACCATCTATTTTTACAGAATTAGAGACATTTATTAATGGATTGTTTTCAAAATTTGGAAATATTCAAGGATTAGATGTAAATGGAATTAAAAATTCTATTTTGAATACAATTATGAATTCTTTAAATGGTTTTATGACCTCAGCTCCATCTTTTATTATGAATTTTGCTGGAGGATTATTTTCGAGTATTGTAACGATTTGTTTTGGACTGGTTATCGGTATTTATATGTTAATTGATTTCGATTCCATTAATGGGCATTTGTTACAACTTTTGCCTAGGAAAAATCGTTTTGAAGCATCTTTATTGATTACGAATATTTCGACTGAAGTTCGAAAGAGTGTAAATGGAACACTTTTAGTAGCTACGATGGTCTTTATATGTGATAGTATTGGCTTTTGGATTGTTGGTTTACAAGCTCCATTACTTTTCGGTTTATTATGTGGTATTACAGATATTATCCCTTACGTTGGTCCTTATATTGGTGGAGCAGTAGCTGTTATTATTGGCTTTGCTCAAAGTCCTTTGACAGGCTTTTTAACACTTATTGTAGCTATAGTTGTTCAGTTAATTGAAAATAATATTTTGCAACCTATTATTATGAGTAAAACTATGAAATTACATCCTGTTACTATCATAGTTGGATTACTTATTTTTGAACATTTTTTTGGAATTATTGGAATGATTTTAGCAACACCTTGTATTGCACTTGGAAAAGTTGTTTGGAAATTCTTTAAAGAAAAATATAATTTATTTCGTGATGAGGAATCTATAGAGATTCAGTCAAAGTAATCTTATGAGAAAATTCTTGTAAAAAGCCCTTTTTTTTGATATGATTAGTAAGAAATTGATGAATCAAGAGGAAATTTTTTAGTATTTTTATAGAGAGTAGATGTGGGTGGAAGTTCTACAAAAGAAAAATAATTTTTGCTACTTGAGGAGATTTTTTGGGAAAGCCCATTATCGCAAATTAAGTTAAAGTAAGGATGGTACCGTCAATTTGACTCCTTTGGTATTGTCCTTTTTTCTTTGGAAGGAGGAATTTATGAAAGTTATTTTAATTGCTGGAAGAGCTCGTAGTGGAAAAACAAAGGCCGCTTATATATTAAAAGATATTTTAGAGAAAAAGAAAGAAAAAGTTGTTATTACAGAATATAGTAAATATATTAAATTGTTTGCTAAGGATTTACTTGGTTGGGATATGATAAGTGAGCCTAAGCCTCGAACTTTTTTACAAGAAATGGGAGAATATGTTCGTTCATTAAAAAGTGATATTTATTTTGTAGAACGAATGAAAGAAGATTTGAAAATCTATGAGCATTTTGTAGATGTAGTGATTATTAGTGATGTGAGAATGCCCAAAGAATTGGATGAATTACAAGAGTTTCATCCCATAAAGATTAAAGTAGCTAATACCTTAAAAAGTTATGATTTAACTAAAGAGCAGGAGGCTCATGAAACAGAACACGCTTTGGATTCTTATACTGATTTTGATTATATTCTTGAAAATAAATCTGAAGAAGAGATGAAGGAAATTTTAAAAAATATTGTAAAGGAGAATGAGTTATGAAATTAAAAGATTTATTTATTGATTATTTTGTTAGTAAAGGACACAAACAAATTCCAAGTGCTCCAATTGTTCCAGAAAATGATCCATCGGTACTATTTAATACAGCTGGAATGCAACCATTAATTCCTTATTTGATGGGGGAACCTCATCCTTATGGGAAAAGACTTTGTGATTATCAAAAATGTGTACGTTTAACTGATTTAGATGAAATTGGAGATAAGACACATCATACTTTTTTTGAAATGCTTGGTAATTGGAGTTTAGGAGATTATTTTAAAAAAGAAAGTATTGGCTACAGTTTTGAATTTTTAACGAAAGTTTTACATATTCCAGTTGAAAGACTAGCTATTACTGTATATGAAGGGGATGAGAAAATTCCACGTGACGAAGTTTCTGCTGAGGCTTGGATGAGTTTAGGAATTTCAAAAGAAAGAATTGCTTATTTAGGCAAAGAAGATAATTTTTGGATTCCAGGTGACTCTGGTCCATGTGGTGGAGATACAGAAATTTTTTATTGGCGTAGCGAAGATGAAATTCCTCAAACTTTTGATCCTGAAGATGATCGGTGGGTTGAAATTTGGAATAACGTTTTTATGGAATTTTATCAAGATAAAGATGGAAATGTAACAGAATTGAAACAGAAAAATGTGGATACTGGAATGGGTTTAGAAAGAGTTGTTGCGGTATTAGAAGAGGTTGATGATAATTATTTAACAAGTATTTGGAAAAATATGCGTGAAAAATTAGAAAGTATAAGTGGTAAATCTTATGAAGGCAATGAAGAAGCTATGCGTATTCTTATGGATCATGTAAGAACTAGTGTTTTTATTGCTGCTGATCCAGCTGGAATTAAACCAAGTAATACGGATCAAGGATATATTTTACGAAGATTAATCAGAAGAGCGATACGATATGCTAGAGTTCTTGATATGGATATTCATTCTAATTTTTTAGAAGAACTTGCTTTAGTAGTCATTGATGAATATCAGAAGTATTATCATGAACTTTCTCAAAATAAAAATGTAGTGTTAGAAGTTTTGAAAAATGAACAAAGTAAATTTAGTCGTACCTTAGAAAAAGGGTTAAAAGTATTTGAAAAAGTTGCTCAAAATTCAAATTATATTGATGGTGAAACAGCTTTCCATTTATATGATACCTATGGATTTCCAATTGAACTTACGAAAGAAGAAGCAAGTTTAAGAAACATGAAAATTGACGAAGAAGGTTTTAAAACAAGATTTTTAGAACATCAAGAAAAATCAAGAACAGCTTCAAAAGGAAAATTTAAAGGTGGTTTATCAGGAAATAGTGAAATAGAAACTAAGTATCATACAGCCACTCATTTGCTTAATGCAGCTTTAAAAAGGGTGCTTGGACCAAATGTTCATCAACTTGGAAGTAATATTACGGAAGAAAGACTTCGTTTTGATTTTCCTTGTGATCATAAATTGACTGATGAAGAAAAGCAAAAAGTGGAAGATTTAGTTAACGAATGGATTGATGAGGGATTACCAGTTGTCAAGGAAACAATGAGTAAAGAAGACGCTATTAAAAGTGGAGCAGAGTGTATGTTTATTGATAAATATCCTGATGAAGTCACCGTATATTCTATAGGAAATATTTCTAAAGAATTGTGTGGAGGACCACATGTTAAAAATACTAAAGAAATTGGGCATTTTAAAATCAAAAAGGAAGAATCTTCTAGTGCTGGTGTAAGAAGAATTAAAGGAGTCATTGAATAATGGCTTTTTTAATTTTCTAAATTTTTTGCCTTTTAAAATCCTATAAAATCATCTATAATACATATAGAGTATAGGTGAAAAAATATGAGTGATAACTTGAGTTTTAAAAATATATTTAAACGAGAAACAAAATTGGCAACATATATAGTTATTTGTTTAACGATAGTTGTATTAAGTCTTTCTTATGCGATGTTTTTTAAAGTAGATGGCAATAGC
>CAJFEV010000066.1 GCA_904374795.1 uncultured Bacilli bacterium | reverse complement strand
TTTTTTCTTGTTCTCCTTATTTTAACATTTTGATTTGCATTTACTTTTGTATTTATTTATCATATCTATTCATTTGCATTTACTTTTAAAATTCACTAACAGAAAAAATGCCATCTAATTTAGAGGTACCCTGTTACATAATCTCATAACAAAACCAACAAAATGATTAACACTTTTTTTCTTTTCATGATGTACCTCCTGTTGGGGTTAGAATTAGGCGAAAGGAACAATCCCAAGTTGCTATTGCATCATAAGATGTATTCTGAAAAATACCACTTCCATATCCATCATAATATGCTCCTCCACGTTGAAACCATAATCCGGCAATGACCCAACGAAATGTAGTATCGTTATACCAACTGCTTATTTGCAAACTATATGTATCTAAAAATTCAATTTGACTAAAAGGTCCCATTTCTCCTGTTGCATCTCCTAGTATTCTATCTTTAAATTGATATCTATTTGTAGTATATAAATACAAATCATAATATTTTTTATTAGGCCAATCTAAACCTGTAGTATTATTTGTCCCATCATTATATATACCTTTAAATCCGGAATTCAGAGTTGAGCTAATACCACTTACAAAAACATTGGCATCAGTTTTGGTACCATGCATTAAATATTCTAATGCACCTCCACTCATATCAAATATACCTGTTACATTATCTGTTGTACTAGCAAGAACACTATTTGGATAAGCTGTATTACATGTTCCATCACTACAACTCACATTGCAATCCATAGATTCAACTCCAGATCTAGTATTGCCACACGTCGGTTCATCATTGGCTTGATATCCTGTAATAAAATTCGAATTATTGTTAATTCTAACGCTTGTTGTACTTCCATATTTACTATGCTGAAGATATGCTACTGCTCCCCACTCGGTATTCTTCATCATATGACTATCTAATTTTCTTTGATAATCATAACTTGTGTAAAATGCATTTGCGAGCTGTATTTCTCGCCAACTATACACATTTGGTTTAACAATAATTTTACTTGAATCAATCACATTTTGTTCCGCTTCGTCAGTGATATTTGTTTCATTATATCCTGTTTCAAATTTACCCACCCAAAATCCTGTTGAGGGAATACTTAAGAATGCGGGATGAGTCATGTAGGCTACTATCTGACAATTTCCTGTTGCTCCACTTTCCATCGGTGTCGTACATTCACCATCTACATTATCATTTGTATTATAATCTCCGAATATTACTGGTATTTCATGAACTTTGGATGTATCGATTTCTGTTACACTATCATACTGTCCTAAATCCCATAATTGATATCGATATTTTGGTATCCATACAAAATAACTTTCTATTGCATCCTCTGAAATGATCTCTCCATCTTCATAGTTTTCACTTTCATCAAAAAGTATGACGGCATTTGCCCACTCTTTATTTTCATAACTGTACCACTCATTTGCGAGTGAAGCTTTTCTAACTGTGCCATCATTATCTATCGTTACTGCAATTAATGGTTCTTCTAAAACCGGATCTGTTCCATTTAGTATTGTTTCTTTATAAGTACTTCCAAAATGTAGCTCACATCTTGTTTTATATTCACTCATATTTTTTATGACTGGACTCCATGTACTTGTATCAAACTGTATAATTGCATTATTTGTACATATACTTTTTTCTAAATCTAAATAATATCCACTATCTTTTGATGGAATGGCATTTGTTTCTTCTTCATTTATATAGATTGCTAATTCTACATTGTCTTGTTTTTCAATTTGATATAAATCTTTTTCTTTTTGAGATATTGCAAAAAATATACTTATGCTTAATAAAATGAAAATCGCTATTATATATTTTTTCATAATCTCACCTACTTTTATTATGGCTTACTTTCTATTTTTATATCCGTGACATATTATGTCATATATATTGTATCATTTTTTCTTTGAAACGCAAAAAAATATCCTAGTTTCCTAGAATAATTTTATCACGATACCCCCCCCCCCCCATGTCAATGCTTTTTTTACACAAAAAAAGAACAGTATACACTATTCCTCTTTTTTTATAAAACCGTAATGCTCACGAATTTTTGTTTCTAATTCTTGAGCCAATTCTTTATTTTCTTTTAAATAAAGTTTAACGTTTTCTTTTCCTTGACCGATTTTTTCACCATTATAAGCATACCACGCCCCAGACTTATCTAAAATATTTAAATCGGAAGCAATATCAATAATTTCTCCTTCACGAGAAACACCTGTTCCATACATAATATCAACAGTAGCAGTTTTAAATGGTGGAGCAACTTTATTTTTAACCACTTTAATATTTGTTTTATTACCTAAAATTTGATCACCAACTTTAATTTGCTCCCCTCGACGAACATCTAAACGAATCGTCGCATAAAATTTCAAAGCTCTTCCTCCAGGAGTTGTTTCTGGATTTCCAAACATTACCCCAACCTTTTCACGCAACTGATTAATAAAAATAGCTGTAGTTTTAGTTTTATTAATCGTCCCAGATAATTTTCTTAAAGCCTGACTCATTAACCTTGCTTGAAGTCCAACATGACTATCTCCCATATCCCCCTCAATTTCGGCCTTAGGAACTAAAGCAGCCACCGAATCAACAACAATAATATTTACAGCTTCACTACGAACTAAAGCTTCACAAATTTCTAATGCTTGTTCCCCTGTATCTGGCTGAGAAAGTAAAAGTTCATTAATATCTACTCCCAAATTTTTAGCATAAACTGGATCCAACGCATGTTCGGCATCAATAAATGCCGCACGTCCACCTTCTTTTTGAACTTCTGCAATTGCCTGCAAAGCAAAAGTGGTTTTTCCAGAAGATTCTGGGCCATAAATTTCCACAATTCTTCCCTTGGGATATCCCCCTACACCTAAAGCAATATCTAAGGCTAAAGAACCACTTGAAGTCACATCAATTTCCATATGCTCTTGAGCACCCAATTTCATAATTGCCCCTTTACCAAATTGCTTTTCAATATCAGCTAAAACTAGTTCCAAAGCTTTGTCTTTATCCTTAAGATCTTTTGTTGTTTTCATAAAATTCCTCCAATTTCTTTTGCTAAGTTCATTTTATAATAGAAAAAAACGTTTGTCAACTTTTTTGCGAACAAACGTTTTACAAGATTTTTTTTTGCAAAATTTCAAATTTCTCTATACAAAAATTTATTTTTTTCAAAAAAAAGAATGCAAATTTTAAAAATTAGTCAAATTTCAATTTATCTTTAACATGAATAAAATATAAAATAGCAGAAATTACAGATAGAATTGTAGCTACAAAAACAAATAAATCAGCGATATAAATTCCCCAAATTTCAAAAGGCAAATTATAAAATAAAAGTAAAGATACACCACACATCATAAATACAGTTTTTATTTTACCCCATTTACTTGCTTTAATAATCACTTTATTTTTAGCAGCTAAAACACGTAAAGCATCTACACAAATATCTCGCAAAACAATAATTACAGGAATAATAATAGAAATAAATCCCTGATAAGCTAAAATAATTAAAACTCCATTAACTAAAATTTTATCTGCTATAGCATCTAAAGTTGCGCCAAAGTCACTAGTCATCTTTTCTTTACGAGCAACTGTTCCATCCAAATAATCCGTTACACAAGCTATTACAAATAAAAATCCAGCTACGAGATATCGAATATCTACCAAAACTTTTCCCATAACATAAAAGGTCGGAACAGAAAAACCGAATTCCTCAAATGGAATGAGTAAAATTAATAAAATAATTATTGTCATAACAATTCTACTTATGGTTAATTTATTAGCTAAGTTCATGCGTACTCCTTTACATATAATTTATATTGATCTCAAAAGATGAAAAATACCTAGAAATAGTAATTTGATGAATGCTCCAAAAAATAATAATTATAGCCAGCAAAATCAAAACAACGTACAACACCATATAATATTTTTTAGAATACTTTTTCATAGGTTTGGTATAAGGCGAGACTATAGAGTCCATCTCTTTCTCTTTATTTTGTTCCATCACTTTTTTTTCAATATCTTTTAAAGGAATTTTAGAAGTATATTCAAACATATACTCATTAAATTCATCTAAAATTTTATTTTCATCAAGTCCTAAATATTTTGCATAAGTATAAAGATAATCTTTTAATTCAAAAATATCTTTAAAAGAGCCAATATTTCCTTCTTCAATATTTTCCAAAATTACACTTTTAATTTGAATATCAGCAGAAGCCTCTTCCAAAGAAACTCCCGTCTTTTCTCTTGCTTCCTTTAAGGAATTTCCAATCGCAAACAAGATACTCACTCCTTTATAAAAACAAAAAAATAATAACTAATAAGCCTTGTTCTGTCCGTATCAAATACGGGGCAAATATTTATCTACCATTACTGGTCCACTGCATCGTTCATTTACTAGCAGTAGCTCCCCTACCATAATTTGGGTTTCTCGCTTGCGGGGTTTACCACGTTCCACTTCCAAGGTTTCCCTTTTATTCGTCACTTTGGCACTTTTACACCTACTAAAACCATTTAAGGTTTCCTCAGAGCCGTTAGCTTACGCTACCTTAGGTTATTTTTTCCCTAAGCACAAACACTACAACCATCTCAGGCTGTGCGAGCAAGGACTTTCCTCAACATAACAAGTATGCCGCATTTGCCTTAGTTATTACTCATCTTACTATAAACAATTTTTTCGAGTTGACTAATTCGTCTCAACAAATCCACATTATTAATATTTGAAGAAAAATTAGAACTACTTTCTTGAGCTTCAAGTTCTGTTTGAAGTTTCCGAATCTGCTGCTTTAGTTTAGAATTCTCATCACTCATACTTTGTAATTCGCGTTCATAACCACGAATCAACTTAATAAATTCAGAATAATCTTTAATAATTAAATCCAAAAAATTATCCACTTCTTGAGGACGGTAACCACGCGCATCAACTTTAAACTCTTTCTCGTAAATTTCTTCAGGGCTCAATACGATTTTCTCACTTAACACATTTACCACCTTCTTAAATCATATTAACAATTGTTTTACTTTTTGTCAATTCCTCATTATTAAACTACCAAGAATTTCCTGAAAATTTTATTGCTTACTTTTTTCCGTTAAAACATTTTCTAAAGCTAAATATGCAATATTTAAATCAATTTCTTTTAAATCTTCTAACAATTTACTAAAAACCATATCAAATGACATTTCTATTTCCTCCAAATATATGGTAAAAAATTCTAAACCAAAAAAATAGTCTTTCGACAAAACCTGTCAAATAAAATGGCAAAAACACTTCTATCTTTAAAAAAAGAAACATTTATTGTATAATGTATAAAGGTGATCTATATGTTGTACCCGAACAAAATAGAAAAAAATGGATAC
>CAJFEV010000065.1 GCA_904374795.1 uncultured Bacilli bacterium | reverse complement strand
CAGATATTGTAATGATGGAACATGTAATACAGCTTATCCAAATAGTATACTTGCAAGTACAACTGGAAACATCACAGGCATTTATGATATGAGTGGTGGTTCATGGGAATATGTCATGGGAGTTTTACTTAATCAAAATGGAAATCCAATAAGTGGAAGAAATAGTTTGTATAATTCCGGATTTAATGGGACATTTGGATGCCCTACTTGTGATAGTGATACCTCAGGGCTTACTTCACTTACCAATGGATATTCATGGCCTGATTCTAGATATTATGATACATATGCCTATGCAACAGTAGATGAACAGTATGGGAGGAGAATATTAGGAGATGCAACAGGAGAGATGGGACCTTTTGATTCGGTAACCTATTTGACTCAAACAAGAAAAATAGGCAGTTGGTACGCCGACCATGCTCATTTTGTTTGGTTTGATAATCCGTGGTTTGTACGTGGGGCTACTCTTGCAGACGGTTTGGGTGCTGGTGTATTTGCTTTTAGTTATACGCATGGTCACGTGAATGGTAATAATAGTTTCCGCCTAATCCTCACACCGTAATCCGTATTTTTTACCAAAAAAATAACATATACCAACATTTTAAAATTAAAAAAATTCAACTTATACTTTTAGATATTCACCAAAAGTAAACTAAAAATTATCGAAAAAATATAAAATATATACTTAAAATTTAAAAAAGTTATCCACACAAGTTTAAACAACAATTTTAAAACGATTTTCTATTTTTTAAATATTTCATAAAATAATATTGGTGATGTATATGAAACTTTATCTAAACGAGAAAAAAACGAAATCTTTTGCGTTATTGGAAAAAATGTTAAATTCTACCGTAACGCATACAATCTAACTCATCCAGGAGAAAGCATTACCCAAGCAAAACTAGCTGAATTAGTTGGTATCACCACTACACAAATTGCAAATTTAGAAAATGAGACAGGAAAAGGTGTAAGTGTCCCTGTTCTATATAATATTGCTTCTGTTTTAGAAGTATCCATTGATCGCCTTTGCTCCACCGAAAAAGTCTTAGTCAAAATTGACTAAGCTAAGAAAAACAGGATGTCTAAGCTTTCCATTAGAACTTCTTTCTAAAAATTCTATATTACATTTATATTGAGACGATAAATAATTTACCTCTTGATCATGAAAATCTTGAAAACAAGATTTTTTTCTTTTATTCATTTTTTTTAAGATATTAAAAATCTTTTTTTTAGAAACAGAAACCTTTCCCACAAAATAAAACCTTTCTTCTCTTTTTTCTCCTAAATATAATGAAACAAAAGGAGTATTCTCCTTATATGAATAACCCAAAAGATAAAATTCTTCTCTTTGTAAATTTTTAATTTTTATCCAATTCGTAGATCTTTCATTAATTTCGTATAAACTTTTTTTCTTTTTTGCTACAATTCCTTCTAATCCTAGCTTCTTTACTTTATAAAACAACATTATTCCATCATCAAAAATACTCGGTTTAAAAAAGAAAGAAGTATTTTTATATTTATTCAAAACTTTTTTTCTTTCTATTAAAGATTTATTAAGCAAAGATTTTTTTTCATAAAGAATATCAAAACAAACAAACACAACCGGACACTCCAAAGCCATATCATGAATTTTTGAAGAATTTTTTAAATGCAATCGTTTTTGAAGTTCGAAAAAACTAGGTTTATCATCTTTAAAAGAAACAATTTCTCCATCAAAAATCACTTTATCCGAAACAAGACTTTGAATCTCTCTAAGTTCTGGAAATAAAGAAGTAATATTTCGCCTATTACGACTCATAATTTTAAAACTTTTAGGACTCACAAAAATTAAAGCACGAATTCCATCATATTTAAGTTCATAAAGATAATCTTTAGAAGTAAAAGGTTTAGAAACTTCACTTAATAACATCGGGGAAAAACTTTGTGAAAATAAATCTTTCATTCTTTTAAACTCTTTTCTAATGCTTCCATTAAAGAAGAAACATCTTGCATTTTTTTCTTTCTACCCTTTTTAATCTTTTTCCCTTTTGCTTTATCTTTAACCGCTTTTAAAAGACTATTCTGATACTCATCTTTATATTTTTCCGGTTCAAAATGTCCTTTCATTTTATCTACAAGCTCATTAGCCAAATCAAGTTCCTTTGCGCCTAACTTAGGAAAAGACAAAACAGGAGCCTCTTTCATTTCTTCTTCAAAAAACAAAGTAGTTATTAAAAAAATATCCTCCGAACATCTTAAAATTGCATAAGTAAATTTATTATGAAAAACCATTTTACAAAGAGCTACATACTTAAGCTTATTTAAAACTTGCCATAAAAGATAATAAGCTTTATTTTTCTTAGCTGGCAATAAAAAATATGTTTTTTGATAATACTTAGGTTCAATCTCTTTAAGTGGCACAAAAGAAAGGATTTCAATATCCCCATCATTTTCAGGTTTTAAAGCATCTAATTCCTTTTTTTCAAAAAAAACCAATTCATCTTCCTCATCATATCCTTTAAGAATTTCCGAATCTTTTAAAACCTTTTTACAATGTGGACAATATTTTTGGTATTTAACCCGTTCTAAACATTTCTTGTGATATTGATGAAAACGCATATCGTTATCTAAAACAGCAGTTGAAATACTAACTGGAATACTAACAAGCCCAAAAGAAATGGTACTATAAGTTTTAGCCATATTACTCACCACTTTTAATATGCACAAAAAAAGTCTAATTATTTAATAAAGAGACTTTTTTATTCATTTTACGAATACTATTTTTGAGATTTCGAAGTCCAAACTTCTCAATTTCAGCATTTAAAATAAGCGCATTGACATCGATGTCTTTATTTATTAAATTTTTTTCAACAAACTTTAAAGCGACATCATAGGTAATGGAATGATATTGCAAAATGGTATCAATTCTTCCTAGAAACTCTTTAGAAAACATTCCATCAAAAGAACTTTTTTCACTTTTAGAAAAGCCAATAGGAAGACGTCCAACTGCATTACTTGTTAAAAAAATAAAACAATGATCAAAGTGAATTACATCCCCTAAAGAATCCGTGATAAAAGATTCATCTAAAATTTGTAAAAGCAAATTCAAAACTTTAGGATGAGCTTTTTCAATTTCATCAAACAAAATAGTTGCATAAGGATGTTCTTTAACTTTTTGAAAAACATAAGCATCCTTATACCCAGCATACCCTGGCGGAGCTCCAATCAATTTATGAATACTTTCAGAAGTATTATATTCACTCATATCAATCCGAATAAATTCAGTTTTTAACTCTTCACTAACTATTTTAACGGTCTCTGTTTTTCCAACACCACTACCTCCAACTAACAAAAAACTCATATTTTTTTGAGAATTCAAATTAAAAGAATCCACAAGTTTCTTTATAACATCATCTTGTCCAAGTAAAGAGTTTTGCAAAGCTTCTTGCAAATGTTGAAGAACCATATCTTCATCTTTTTGAAGCCAAAAATTTGTTTTACTTTCAATCATTTCTAAAATATCCTCATCAGTAATTTCCAATTTATAGGAAGACTTTTTCTGTTTTAAACTTTTTCGTAAAGCCTCTTCATCCATTGCTTCTTTTAAGGCCATTTGATAATCTCCAGATTTCAAACTTTTCACTTTTTTCCTTTTAATCTTATCTAACACATCTTCTCCATGACTTTTAATGGACTCTTTTACCTTCTTACGAGCACATACAGAATCAAGTAAATCCAATGTTTTATCTGGATTACTTTTATTAAAGAGATATGCCTTACTATAATAAAGAAAGGATTTTTTATTTTCATCAGTAATGGTAATATCATAATATTTTTCATAAGTAGGAACTACTGCATCTAAAATAGTTTGCATCATTTCTTCATTTGGCTCTTCAATCATAATTTTTTCAAATCGACGATCTAAAGCTTTATCCCGTTCTAAAAACTCGTGATATTCAGCTAATGTAGTCGCTCCAATAATTTTAAGCTCTCCACGAGCTAAATAAGGTTTTAAAATATCAGAAGCGGCAATCGCACCTTCCGCACCCCCAGCATTTACCATCGTATGAATTTCATCAATAAATAAAATAATATTTTTTTCATGAACAACTTCTTTAATAATCTTATTTAATCTTTCTTCAAATTCTCCACGATATTTTGTACCTGCAACTAAAGCTCCCATTTCCAAAAGAACAATTTCCATCCCTTCTAACTCATGAGGAACTTCATGATATTTAATTCTTCTGGCAAGTTCTTCAACTAAAGCTGTCTTACCTACACCAGCTTTACCAAGTAATAAAGGATTATTTTTTTGACGTCTAAGTAGTGTTTCAATCATATAATCAAGTTCTTTATCTCGACCAACAATTACTTTTTCTCGAGAAATATTTTGCCCCATCAAAACTCCGATTTTCAGTACTTCTAAATTTTTATTTCGTTTACTCTTAGGTGCAATACTTTGCTTTAACTCAAAATATAACTCATCCAAAGACACTCCCATACTAAGCAAAATTCGTATAGCAATGCCTTCTCCTTCTTCCAATAAAGCCAAAACTAAATAAGTAGGAGTAACAACACCTTTATTATTTTCTAAAGCATTCATATTGGCAATTTCAAGTACCCTTTTTAACATAGGCGTATATAAATTTAATTCTTGATAACTAGAAGCCTGACCTACGGTTTCCATGAGTTGTTCTAAAAAAGAATCATAAGATATTCCATATTCTAAAAAAAGAGAAATTACTTCATTAGAACTTCCAAGTATCGAAAGAAGCAAATGCTCTGTACCAACATAAGGATGTCGCAAATCATACCGAATATTTTCCGCATTTTTTAAAATCGTTGCTACTTCAAAACCATAATTATGAAACATAAAAAATCCTCCTATTCCACTCTATGAAAGTTATGGAAAAAAAGAAGGATTTTTATTCAATTATTTTGAAAAATCAAATAAATTCAAACCAATATTTTCATCAAAACGACGATTTACTTCGCCATCAATTACAGTCACAATGATTTCACTAGTTGCTGAGATTTGAACTCGAACTAAATGACCACCATAAGTATGCAAAGAAGCATCACTAAAATTGATATGACAATGTAAATACACTTCATCATCTTTACGAGTTATATTACCGATTAAAGAAGTGATTTCAAACATGCCTTTCATCACTGTTGTTTTATACTCTTTCGTTTCAGTATTAAATAAACCAATTTCAACTTCATTAGCAGCGCCCAAACCAGAAATACTTCCTAATCGAATATTTTCTTGTAAACAAAGTTCTTTTAATTTAGATATCACTTCTTCACCTTTTTCAATGCGTACGACATAATGTTCTCCAAACTTTTTATACTCCATATTTTATCCCTCCTAAAAAAAGGGTAATGTGAAAAGTTTTATTCACTACCACTTATTTTTTTCTTTATTTATAACAAATTCTATCTATTTTTCTTTTACCTCTATTTTTTATCTAGA
>CAJFEV010000064.1 GCA_904374795.1 uncultured Bacilli bacterium | reverse complement strand
TCAATATTAAGTCCAGTACTAGCAAATATTTATATGTACTATACTTTTTAAATGGATAAATAGATGAAGTTAAAGAAAAAGTTATACTTGGGAAGAATTTTTACAAATGATAAAACAATATGAAATTCCAAAACCCTATATACGAGTAAGTATATATTAGTAAGCAATTTGATGAATAAATACTATGTTATGAAGAGCCGAGTGCGGGAAATCTGCACGCTCGGTTCTGTGAGGGTTATATGTGGTAACACATATTTCTACTCGATATTTTATATTGTTGTGTCGTGATAAAAATGAAGCACGAAATTATATGGAGATTTTGCAAAAGTTTTGTAAAGAACATCTTGATTTAGAATTTAATCGAAAAAGTAAATATTATCCCAGTCGATTAGGGGTGGATTTTTGTGGATATATTACTTATGAAACGCATAGGAAAGTACGTAAAAGAAGTAAGATGGCAATGCGAAAGCGTATAAAGAAGTGGAATAAGGATTATGAAAAAGGAAAGTTGGATTTAAAAGTGGTTTCTCAAAGTTGGAATTCTTGGCTTGGACATATTAGTCATGCTAATGCTTATCATTTGATGGAACGTTATAAAGAAAAAATGTTATTTAAAGATTTATTGGATTTTGAGGAGAAAAATCCATAATTTTTTTGGTATATTCTTTATTCTATTTTCATATAGTGTCTTAGGTGATAGTTAATGGATAAGAAAGAATTATTAAGTTCAATTGCTAAACGTGGAAATGGAGAAATTTATTTAGGAGTTGTTGGAGCTGTCCGAACTGGTAAAAGTACTTTTATTAAACGTTTTATTGAAAATTTGGTTGTTCCTAGTATTACAGATGAATATGAAAGAAAACGCTGTTTAGATGAAATTCCTCAAAGTGCTCAAGGAAAAACAATTATGACTACAGAGCCTAAATTTGTTCCTTCTAATGGTGCGAAGATTAAGGTGGATGATTTTGAAGCTGATATTAAGCTTGTTGATTGTGTAGGATTTGTTATTCCAAATGCGGTTGGGTATGAAGATGCGGATGGAAATCCTAGAATGATTAAAACACCATGGTTTTCTGAATCGGTTCCTTTTGTTGAAGCAGCTGAAATTGGTACTGAAAAAGTTATTAAAGATCATTCGACAATAGGTATTGTTGTAACTACAGATGGCTCTTTTGGCGAGTTAAAACGAGAGGATTATTTAGATGCCGAAGAAAAAGTTATTGGAGAGTTATTAAGTATTGGAAAACCTTTTATTATTGTCTTAAATAGTAGTAAACCAAATAGTACGGAAACGAGAGGAATTGCTGAGAGCTTACAATCCACTTATAATGTTCCTGTTATGCCGATGAATGTAGAAAGCATGGAAGAACCGGAAATTTTAGAAATTTTAAAACAAGCTTTATATGAATTTCCAATTTTAGATATTGCAGTTGAATTGCCAGAATGGGTTCATGTTTTACCAAATACGCATGAAATTAAAAAGCATTATTTAGATAAAATTCGTGAAAGTGTAACCAATGTTTCTAAGGTTCGTGATGCTGAGGAGATTATGACGCATTTTACAGATTCTGAAATTATTTCAAAAGCATATATTAGCCAGCTTGATACAGCAAATGGAGTCGTGCATATAAGATTAGAAAGTGATGATAGTTTATATCAAAGTGTTTTAAAAAGTTTAGTTGGAGATGCCGCGACTAGTAAAGCGGGACTACTTAAAGTATTTACTACTTATGCGGAAGGAAAAGAAGAATTAGATGGTTTAAAAGATGCTTTAAAAATGACAAAAAGTACAGGTTATGGAATTGTTTATCCAACTTTAAAGGATATGAAACTTAGTACACCAGAGATTATTAAGCAAGGTAATCGTTATGGAGTAAAATTAAAAGCGGTGGCAAGTAGTATTCATATGATGAAAGTAGATGTTGAAAGCACATTTGAACCGATTATTGGGTCTGAATTACAAAGTAAGGAGCTTATTAATTATTTGATGAAAGATTATCAAACGGATCCTTCTAGTATTTGGAAAAGTGAAATTTTTGGCCGTAGTTTAGAGGTAATAGTTAAAGAAGGTATTCAAGCAAAACTTTCTATTATGCCTCCAAATACCCGTTATAAGTTAAGTCAAACAGTGACAAAGATTGTCAATAAAGGGTCAAGTAATTTAATCGCATTCGTTATTTAAAGGGAAAAATGTAAATTTTTGCCTTTTTTTCTTGCATTTACCTGATTTTTTTGCTAATTTTAATATGTAAGGATAAACTCCTTATAAAATCGAAAGGGAGGTCAAGTAAAAAATGACAAAAACAAGTTTAATTGATTATGTAGCTGAAAAAGCTGGAATGAGCAAAGCTGAAGCAGGACGTGCTTTAGATGCTGTATTAGAAGGAATTGTTGAAGGTCTAAAAAAAGAAGGCGAAGTTGTTTTAGTTGGTTTTGGTAAATTCTCTGTTAAGACTCGTGCTGCAAGAGAAGGTATTAACCCTGCAACAAAAGAAACCATTAAAATTCCTGCTAAGAAAGTTGCAAGTTTCAAAGTTGGAAGCAAATTAAAAGACGCGATTAAATAATTTTATAAAACTTTTAAAAAGGTCGAAGAATTTCGACTTTTTTTCATTCTTAAAAAAATGTAATAGTTTATGCTCTTTTCTTGAATAAAACTTAGAAAAATAGTATACTTTATATAGATAGGTGAAGATTATGTTGAAACGAATATTAAGTGCTATTATCATGTTGCTAATTTTAATACCGGTATTGATTGCCGGCGGAAAAGTTTTTTTTCTAGCTGTTGCTTTAATTTCTTTACTTGCTTATAAGGAGTTTTTGGATTTGCGGAAAAGTCATTCCAAAATCCCTTCTGGAATTGTTTTGATTGCGGCTTTATTTTTGATTTTTTTAGTTTTTTATGAATATGAGGCGCAGATGATTAATTATGGGGTGAATCATTTAGTTTTTGCACTCATGTTATTATTGTTTCTTTTACCTACTTTGTTTCCTTATAAAAATAGTGAATATAGAACTCAAGATGCATTTTATTTAATTGGAGTTTTAATTCTTCTTGGAACTGCCTTTAATTCAATTATTGTGTTACGAAATATAGATTTAAATCACTTAATTTATATTTTTTTGGTAACGGTAATGACGGATACTTTTGCTTTAGTTGTAGGAATGTTAATTGGTAAGCATCCGTTGGCTCCAATAATTAGCCCTAAAAAGACTATTGAGGGGGCGATTGGTGGACTTATTATGGGAACAATTATTCCAACTATTTATTATTACTATTTTATGGGAAGAGAAACTGTTTGGTTTTTACTTTTAATGAGTTTTATACTTTCTTTTATTTCTCAGCTTGGGGATTTATTTTTTAGTAAAATAAAACGAGAGAATGAAATTAAAGATTTTTCCAATTTGATTCCAGGACATGGAGGCATTTTAGATCGTTTTGATAGTGTTATTTGTGTCGTTTTAGCATATATTTTGCTTTTGCAATTTATTTAGAAAGGATAAGTGTTATGTGGCTAATTAGTTTACTTGTATGTATTTTTATTTTAGGAATTATTATTTTGATTCATGAATTTGGTCACTTTATTGTGGCTAAAAAATCTGGTGTGTTTATTTATGAATTTTCCATAGGTATGGGACCTGTTATTTTTTCTCATAAAGGGAAGGATGGGATTGCTTATAATCTTCGGGCTTTTCCGATTGGTGGATTTGTGCAAATGGCCGGTGAAGTTGGAGAAGATGATGACAATGTAAAAAAAGAACAATTTATGTGTAATCGTCCATGGTATCAAAGACTTGCTATTTTATGTGCTGGTGTATTTAATAACTTTGTCCTTGCTATTGTGTTACTTTTTCTTCTTGCTTGTATTTGGGGACCAACAAGCAGTACGCCAAAAGTTTTAAGTGTTGTAGAAGGGTCTGCAGCAGCAACTTCAGGTATAAGAGAAGGGGATATTATTACGGGTATTAATGGACACGAATTTAGTTCATGGGATGTTGGACAAATTTATCTATATTATAAAGATAGTGATAATGTTTATTCTTTTGGTGTAACTCATAGTGATGGTAGTAGTGAAGTTTTAGAAATCACCCCACAAGTACAAACGGATGATGATGGCAATGAAACTAAAGTTTTTGGTATTCAAATTGATAATAGTCGAGAAAAAAATTTATGGGAAAATATTTGTTATGCTTTTCAAAAATTTGTTGATGTAATTCATTCAATGGCTATAACTATTTGGGGACTTATCAGTGGACAGCTTTCCGTTCAAAGTCTTTCTGGTCCAGTAGGTATTTATAAAGTTATTGATACCAGTATTCAATATGGCCTTCAACAACTTATTTATATAACCGCTTTCTTATCTATTAATGTAGGGTTTATTAATATTTTACCTTTCCCAGCTTTTGATGGAGGACATGTATTGTTTTTGATTATCGAAAAAATTAAGGGTAGTCCAGTAAATCCAAATGTGGAAAATGTTATTAATCTAATCGGTTTTGGATTACTTATGTTACTCATGATCTATATAACGATTAAAGATATTATTTTCTTTTTCTGAAGCAGATTATTGCTTCTTTTTTATAGGTGATTGTATGATTGAACCAAGAATTAAAAGAGTTTTGGAAAAAGATTTTTTAAAAGAAATTGGTGAAGGTCATTTAAAAAATGCTCAGATAACTAATCAAAATTTGTTACAAGAAGAATACTATGAAGAATTATGGTTAGAAGAATGTGTTTTTCAAAATGTTTCTTTTACAAAAATAAAAAGTAATGAAATCACATGTAAAGATGTTTTATTTCAAGAATGTGATTTTACAAATTTTGATTTTTCTAATTGCTATATGGAAAGAGTAGAATTTAAAAATTGCAAATTGGTAGGAAGTAATTTTTCTCCTTCGGTTTTAAAAAATGTATCCTTTTTAAATTCCAATTTGCAATATGGTAATTTTTCTTTAGCTAAATTATCAAATGTTTCTTTTAAAAATTCTAAAATGTTAGAATGTTCATTCAATGAGTGTAAGTTTCAAAAATGTGCGTTTCAAGAATGTTCCTTAGAAAAAGTTGATTTTTTTGATACCAGTTTAAAAGATATTGATTTAAGTACATGTGATATAACAGGAATTCGGTTTACTTTACATTCTTTAAAAGGAGTTATTTTAGCTCGGGAACAATGTGTGATTTTAGCCTCAGTTTTTGGCGTTTATCTTAAGGAGTAGAAATTTTACTATTTCCTTTTTTTATGCTATAATTTTTTTGTGTTCGGATAGCTCAGTTGGATAGAGCGTCGGCCTCCGGAGCCGAAGGTCGTGAGTTCGAATCTCATTCCGGACACCAGTTTGCAAGAATGGCGGAATGGTAGACGCGCTACTTTGAGGGGGTAGTAAGCTTATGCTTGTGGGAGTTCAAGTCTCCTTTCTTGCACCAAATGTCTATAATCCTTTTATTTAAAGGGATTTTTTATTTTTTGTAGTTATTTACGTAACATTTACGTAACAATTCTCCTTTCTAATTTAATATTTTCTTTGCTCTGTCATTGTTTGCTTCTTCATATTGATGTGCATAAACTTGCTTAATAACTTC
>CAJFEV010000063.1 GCA_904374795.1 uncultured Bacilli bacterium | reverse complement strand
AGTGATGTATTCTATAGTATTTTTGAGACATAATCAAATACTAACACTTAAGACATTATCATATGCTAATCATATTAGAGTATGGCTCTATTATATTCTTCGGTTGCATTTTTTCTTTTTTGTGCTATAATAAAAGCCATTAAAAAAGGGGTGAGTCTATGACACTTCGAGAATTAACCGTAGATGAATTTACAGATTTTGTAAATGCTAGTCCTTTAGGAACTCATTATCAAACTATTAACTATGCTTGGTTAATGGGTGAACAAGGATTCGATTATGACTTGATTGGCTTTGTTAATGAATATGGTCAGATAAAAGCTGCTTCTTTGATTTTATTAAAAAAAATAAAAAATGGCTTTAAATATGGATATGCTCCTAAAGGATTTATTTTAGATTATTTTAATCAATCTTTACTTAATGAATTTACCCAAGCTTTACTTCGTTATTATAAAAAGAAAAGAGTTTGTTTTATTAAGCTTAATCCTGAAATTGCCATTAGTGAGGTTGATCCTAAAACTGGCGTAAAAACTTATAACTGGAATTATGATATTAAAGAACTTTTAGAAGATGCTGGGTATGTAAAATTAAAAGATAATTTGTATTTTGAATCCATATTACCTAGATTTCAAGCCATCGTTTCTTTACATAATTTTGGACTTAATAGTTTATCTAAGAATGCTCGAAATAAAGTACATAAGTCAACTCAAAAGGGATTACACTTAGAAAAAGCTGAACGAAGTGGTATTGATATTTTAGAACGTTTCATTTCTAAAAAAAGACATACAAGCGAATTCTATTACAAGGAATATTATAATGTTTTTCAAAGAAATGATATGATTGATTTGTTTTTGGTTAGTATTGATTCCCATGAATTTTTACTTAATGCTCGAAAAGTATATGAAGAAGAAGTTGAAAGAAACAATACTTATCATACGATCCTAGAAAGTGATAACGGCAAAAAAAATATTAATAAAAAAATGGATTCTGATCGTAAACTTATTGCTTATAAACACAATGTCGAATTAGCAACCGAGTTAAATAAAAGGAAAGATAAAATTTATATTGCTGGGGCTTTGGTTATTAAATACAAAAATCGTATTCAAATTTTAATTAGTGGTTACGATACTAAATATAAAAATTATGATCCAAATTATTTTTTGCATTATGCCATTTTAGACTATTATAAAAACGATTATGACTATGCTGATTTAAATGGAATGACTGGAGATTTTAGTAAAGAAAATCCTTATTACGGACTAAACGAATTTAAACTTAGTTTTAAACCTAAAGTCTATGAGTATATTGGAGAATATGATTTGGTTATTAAACCTTTAAAATACAAGAAATTACGTTCAAGTGGACAACTAGCTAAAATATTTAATAAAACAGATTTAAAAAAAGTAAAAGTAAATAAATAGAAAGGGTTATCTATGATTAGGAAAAAGAAAAATGGTGAATTAATTATTATTTCAGGGACAACATGTGCTGGGAAAGGGACTGTAGTTAAAAAGTTAGTGGAAAAAAATCCTGATTTAAAGGTTTCTATTTCTTATACTTCTCGTGAAAAAAGAGATGGTGAAATAGAAGGAAAAGATTACTATTTTGTTTCTTCTTCAGAATTTGAAAAGAAAATTGAAAATGGAGATTTTCTTGAATATGCAAAAGTTCAATATGGAAAGTATTACGGTACACCGAAAAAGGAAGTACATGATTTGTTGGAGCAAGGATTTGATGTAATTTTAGAAATAGATGTTCAAGGTGCTCAACAAATTAAAGAAATGTTTCCTCAAACTATTTTAATCTTTATCATGGCACCTAGCATGAGTGAGGTTAAACGTAGGATTAAAGCACGAGGAAAAGAAACGAAAGAACAAATTCTTGAAAGATTTAAAGTTGCTTATAATGAATTAAATGAAATTCCTAAATACAACTACGTTGTTGTTAATGATAATTTAGATGAAACTGTAGCAAAAGTTGAAGCCATCTTACTTAGTGAGAAATGTCGTGTGGATCGAATTGAAGAGATTGCTGTTGAAAATCAAGAAGAATTTATTCACGAATTTTTAATGGATAAGGATTTTGATAATGAACCGATAAAAATAGAAGAGTAGTTTTTTACTCTTCTGTTTTATTATAGGCTAAATTATAGCAATAATTTTCTTTTGCCTCTAGGTTTTCTTCATAAATTGTTCGAATTTCTTGATGAAGCTCAGTAATTTTATTAGGTGAACCTTGTTCTCCTATTGTGGTCATGATGGAAATAAAGTATGGATATTCCTCGTCATTATAGATTCCTATATCATGAAAATAAGGGGTATAGGAACCATATTTATGTAAGATAACGACATCATCATAGTTTAATGAGTTAAAATATGTGTTATTCATATTCGTTGTTAATAACTCACTATAAGCATTATTCATTTGGATAATATCGTATGCTTCTTCCAACATTTTGTGGGTATATTCAGCATTTAAATAGCCAAAATGTTCAGCCGAATTAGCTGTTATAGTTATTCCTAAACTATTTGCATAGTTTCGTAAATTTTCTACGCCAATATATTCATATAGCATTTCATGAGCAGTATTGTCACTTACCGATAGAGCATAACCTATTAATATTTCTAAGCTTATATTCTCGCCATAGGTATGATTATCCATCCCAAGACTATAAGCTCTTTTATGTCGTGGCGCATAAGTAATTGTCTCTGTTTCTAAGTCTATTTCTCCAGCTAAAGCCTTTCGTATTAAATAAGTTGCATCTAATAATTTTATTAAACTTGCTCCATAAAAAGAAGTTGTTTCGTTTTTTAAAATCGTATATTCATTGTTTATATCTTCAAAATAGATAGCAAAGTTCTCATTTGTGTACTTCGTTAAGAAATCATTTATTTTAGTCGTTGTTGTAGTATCTTCATATGGCGTTTTTTGGCAATTTTCATAAATTTCTGCTTTTCGTTTTTCTTCGGCAATTCTTTTTTGTTCTTCTAAGTATAATTCATATTGCCTTTGTTCTTCTGCTTTTTTATCTAAGTAAATTTTGGTTCCTCCCAAAGCAAACCCTATAATAACTATTACTATAAATAAACTTATGAAAATTCTTTTTTTCTTTTTATGTTCTTTTCTCATCAATACAACTCACCTATATTATTATAATACTTTTTTTCTTTTTTGTAAAAAGTAATAAAAAAAGCCATGATTACACGGCTTTTCATTTTAATTATTCAACAATTTCTGATACAACTCCGGCACCAACAGTACGTCCACCTTCACGGATAGAGAACTTCGTACCTTTTTCTAATGCTACTGGAGCAATTAGTTCTACAGTCATATCAACATTGTCACCTGGCATAACCATTTCTACACCGTCTGGTAATTCAATAACACCAGTTACATCTGTAGTACGGAAATAGAATTGTGGTCTGTAATTTGAGAAGAATGGAGTATGACGTCCGCCTTCTTCTTTAGTTAATACATAAACACTTGCTTTGAATTTATGATGTGGAGTAACACTTCCTGGTTTAGCAAGAACTTGTCCACGTTCAACTTCTTCACGAGCAATACCACGTAGTAAAACACCAGCGTTGTCACCAGCTTGAGCAAAGTCAAGTGATTTACGGAACATTTCGATTCCTGTAACAACTGTTTTCTTAGTAGGTTTTAAACCAACGATTTCAACTTCGTCATTTAATTTTAGAATACCACGTTCAACACGTCCTGTAACAACAGTTCCACGTCCTGAAATTGTGAATACATCTTCAATACTCATTAAGAATGGTTTGTCTGTATCACGTACAGGATCTGGAATGTATTCGTCAACAGCCTTCATTAAGTCGCGAATTGATTGTTCAGCTTCAGGATCTCCTTCAAGAGCTTTAAGAGCTGATCCACGAATAATTGGGCATTCTGTATCGAATCCATATTCTCCTAATAATTCTCTGATTTCCATTTCTACTAAATCTAGTAATTCTGGATCATCAACCATATCACATTTGTTCATGTAAACAACAATTTTAGGAACACCAACTTGACGAGATAATAAGATATGTTCTCTTGTTTGTGGCATTGGTCCATCAACTGCTGATACAACTAGGATAGCACCATCCATTTGAGCAGCACCTGTGATCATGTTTTTAACATAGTCAGCATGGCCTGGGCAGTCTACGTGAGCATAATGACGTTTTTCAGTTTCATACTCAACGTGAGCCGTATTAATTGTAATACCTCTTTCTCTTTCTTCTGGAGCTTTGTCGATATCTTCATATGCAACATAATGTCCAAATAATTTTGTAATAGCAGCTGTTAATGTTGTTTTACCATGGTCAACGTGTCCAATAGTACCAATATTAACATGTGTTTTTGAACGATCAAATTTTTCTTTTGCCATTTGATTTTCTTTCTCCTTTCACTTAATTATTTTATCTAATGCTTGAAATAAATTCAAGTATTATTTTTAGTTAACACTGTTTTTCTTAATAATTTCTTCTGAAATTGATTTTGGAACTTCTTCATAGTGGTCTAATTCCATAGTGAAGTTTCCACGACCTTGTGTATTACTACGTAAAGTCGTTGCATAACCAAACATTTCGGCTAATGGTACCATAGCTGTAATAGCTAGGGCATTACCACGTGATTCTTGTCCTAGTGGACGACCACGACGACTTGTTAAATCACCCATTACATTTCCCATATATTCATCTGGAACTGTAACTGTAACTTTCATGATTGGTTCTAGTAAAACTGGTTTACATTTGTTTTTCGCTTCTTTTAAAGCCATTGATGCAGCAATTTTGAAGGCCATTTCTGATGAGTCAACATCATGATAAGATCCATCAAATAATGTTGCTTTAACGTCAACCATTGGATAACCAGCCAAAATTCCGCCAGCCATTGCTTCTTGTAAACCTTTATCCGTAACTGGAATGTATTCACGAGGAACAACACCACCAACGATTGCATCAACAAATTCATACCCTTTATCTTTATTTGGTTCAAAACGAATCCAAACATGACCATATTGTCCGCGTCCACCAGATTGTTTAATATATTTACCTTCACATTCACCAGTTTGAGTTAATGTCTCACGGTAAGCAACTTGAGGACGACCAATATTTGCTTCTACATTAAATTCACGTTTCATACGGTCTACCATGATATCTAAGTGTAATTCACCCATACCACTGATAACTGTTTGACCAGTTTCTGGATCTGTTTTGTATTTAAATGTTGGATCTTCTTCTGCTAATTTTTGTAATGCTGTAGCCATTTTTTCTTGATCTGCTTTTGATTTTGGTTCAATAGCTTCATCAATTACTGGTAATGGGAATTCCATACCTTTCATAACTGCAGGATTTTTTTCATCACATAATGTATCAGCAGTTGTTGTATTTTTAAGACCTACTGCTGCTGCAATTTCTCCACAGTATACTTCTGAAATTTCTTTACGAGAATTTGCATGCATCTGTAAGATACGACCAATTCTTTCTTTTTCACCTCCTGAGTACACACGGAAGAATGCTAAACGTCCAACAAATGGATCGGTCATAATTTTGAATGCTAAAGCTGTAAATGGTTCTGAATCACTTGGGTGACGCAAAATGTCTTCACCAGTTTTCGGATTGAAACATTCAATAGCTTCAATATCTGTAGGTGCTGGCATATAGTCGATTATTGCATCAAGTAATAACTTAACACCCATATTTCCTAAAGCAGTACCACATAGTACAGGGAAGAATTTAACTTCAAGTGTTCCCTTACGGATTGCTGATTTAATTTCTTCAACAGTAAGTTCTTCACCATTTAGGTATTTTTCCATTAAAGCATCGTCGAATTCAACGACTTTTTCAATTAAATCATTATGTTTTTCTTCCGCTAATGCTTTTAAATCATCTGGAATTTCTATTTCTTTAGGATTTTCAGCTTGTTCACCATCATACTCGTATGCTTTCATGGTTACTAAGTCAATAATACCTTTGAAATTGTCTTCCGCACCAATTGGCCATTCGATTGGCTTTGTATCAATACCTAAACGAGATTTTAATGTTCCTAGTGAAAATTCGAAATCTGCACCCATTTTATCCATTTTGTTTGCAAATACCATTCTTGGAACTTTGAATTCATCAGCTTGACGCCATACCGTTTCACTTTGAGGTTCAACACCAGCTTGAGCGTCAATTAAACATACTGCACCGTCTAGTACTCTTAAACTTCTTGAAACTTCAACTGTAAAATCTACGTGGCCTGGAGTATCAATGATATTGAAACGATATCCTTTCCAATGCGCAGTTGTTGCGGCACTTGTAATTGTGATACCTCTTTCTTTTTCTTGTTCCATCCAGTCCATTTGAGATTCACCATCGTGAGTCTCACCAATTTTATGAGTTACACCTGTGTGGAATAAAATACGTTCCGTACAAGTTGTTTTTCCGGCATCAATATGAGCCATGATTCCTATATTTCTAACTTTGTCAATTGAGACATCTCTTGCCATAACTCACACTCCTACCATCTATAATGAGCAAATGCTTTATTTGCTTCTGCCATTTTGTGAGTATCCTCACGTTTTTTTACTGCTCCACCTGTTCCGTTAGCAGCATCGATAAGTTCATTAGCTAAGTTAATAGCCATTCCCTTACCACTTCTGTTTTTTGCGTAATTTACAATCCATCTTAAAGCAAGGGCTTGTCCACGTTCATCACTTACTTCAATTGGAACTTGATAGTTTGAACCACCAACACGACGAGATTTCACTTCAAGTGCTGGAGTAACATTTTTTAAAGCTTCTTCATAAACTTCGATTGCTGGACGACCAGTTTTCTCAGCAACTATGTCAAATGCTTCGTAAAGAATTCTTTGAGCTGTACCTTTTTTTCCGTCTTGCATAATTTGGTTAATTAATTTTGTAACCACTTTAGATTTGTAAATTGAATCTGGTAATACATCTCTTTTTTCTGCTCTTCTTTTACGCATGATTATTTCCTCCTTCTATTATTTTTTTGGTTTTTTTGCACCGTATTTACTACGTCCTTGTTGACGATTTTGAACACCTTGAGTATCAAGTGTACCACGAATAATGTGATAACGTACACCGATTAGGTCTTTAACACGTCCACCACGTACTAATACAACACTATGTTCTTGTAAATTGTGTCCTTCTCCTGGAATATAGGTATCTACTTCTCTTCCGTTTGAAAGTCTAACACGAGCATATTTACGTAAAGCTGAGTTCGGTTTCTTTGGTGTTTTTGTTCCTACACGTGTACATACGCCACGTTTTTGAGGGCTATTTGTTTCTGTTTGTTTTCTTTCGATTGTATTATATCCGATGTTTAAAACTGGGCTTTTACTTTTTCTTGTTTTTTTGCTTCTTCCTTTTCTTACAAGTTGGTTAATAGTAGCCATAATTTTCTCCTTTCCATTTACACACACCCTGGTGTATCGTAATGCTCTTTAAATTAGGTTTTACCGAAGTAAAACCACGATTTAAAAATCAAAGATATGATACCATTTTAACTATATGCATGTCAAGTAAATTTTTTGACATTTTTTCTTTATTCGTTACAATTCACGGCCAAAGATTTGTAGCACACAAAAAAGGT
>CAJFEV010000062.1 GCA_904374795.1 uncultured Bacilli bacterium | reverse complement strand
TCATTATCAAATTCATTTTTACCATTCATACGTCTATACTCCTATACTAGCTAAGTATAGCACAAAATGTTATTTTACCTACAAAAATTTTTTACACCCCAATAAAATCTTATTTTTTATCTTCTTTATATTCACATGCAGAGCATTGAATTAAACCGTTCTTCTTTTCAACCATTATTTCTCCACATTTTGGGCATTTTTTTACTGGTTTATCCCATGAAGCAAAATCACACTTAGGATAATTATTGCACCCATAAAAAACCTTTCCTCTTTTTGTCTTTTTCTCAATAATTTTACCATCGCATTTTGGACAAGACATAACCTCTATAACTTTTTTGGGTTCTTTTTTTATATATTTACAATTCGGATAGTTAGAACACGCTATAAATTCTCCGTATTTTCCTCTTCGTTTTACTAATGGACTTCCACACTCTGGGCAATCCTCCCCTACTTGTTCAGCTTCCTTTTTTTCCATATTTTTAAAAGCATCTTCAACCATTGGTTCAAAAGTATCATAAAATTCTTTTAAAACCTTAACATTGTTTAAATCGCCATCAGCAATTTCATCCAATTCATTTTCCATATTGGCTGTATACTCCACATTAACAATATTGCTGAAAAATTCTTGTAATTTATCGGTCGTTTCAATTCCAATTTCTGTAGGAACAAAGCGTTTCTCTTCCATTTTTACATAATCCCGATCTTTTAATGTTTGAATAATGGGCGCATAGGTACTAGGTCTTCCTATCCCTAAACTTTCCATTTCTTTGATTAATGATCCTTCTGTGTATCTTGGCTCAGGTTTTGTAAAATGTTGCTCCTTATCAATACGATCAGCAATTATCGCATCACTTTTATAATTTGCAAGATCAGGGAGTATAACATCTTTTTGTTCTTCAAAGCGACCATAAACCTTTAAATATCCATCAAACTGTAAAACAGAGCCGGTTGCTTTAAATTCATAGCCATTGTTTTCTAAGATTGCACTTGTATTCAAAAGTCCAGCGCCTGCCATAATAGAGGCTAAAGCCCGTGTATAAATCATATCATATAACTTATATTCTTCGTTAGTTAAATAGTTTTTAACGGACTCTGGCGTTCTTAAAATGCTTGTCGGACGAATCCCTTCATGAGCATCTTGAATATTTTCTTTTTTCTTTGGTACTTTAACACTTCCAACGTATTCTTTCCCATATTTTTTTTCGATATACGCTTTTGTTTCAGCAACAAACTCAGGGGATACTCTTTCAGAATCTGTACGCATATAAGTAATTAAACCAACACTTTCACTTTCTAAATCCACACCTTCATATAGTTTTTGGGCAATACGCATTGTTTTAGATGAAGGATAGTTTAGCTTACTTGAAGCCATTTGTTGTAAAGTAGTTGTTTTAAAAATCGGTTTGGAACTTCGCGTCGTCTTCTTGGATTCTACTTTGCTAATTTTAAAAGCATTGGATAAATTCTTTAAGATATCGTCAGCCTCTTTTTCCCCATGAATTTCAATCTTTTTTCCTTGATATTTTTCTAAATCAGCTGTGAAATCTTTAAAATCAGCCGTAATTGTCCAATATTCTTTAGGAACAAAAGCAAGAATTGCTCTTTCTCTATCAACGATTAACTTTAGAGCAACACTTTGTACACGCCCTGCACTTTTCCCGCCTGTCTTACTTTGCATAAGCTTACTTAAACGGAACCCAATAATCCGATCTAAAATTCTCCTAGTTTCTTGACTTTTTACTAAATTATCATCAATTTTTCTTGGATTTTTCAAGGCTTCTTCGACTACTCTTTTCGTAATTTCATTAAAAGTAACTCGCTCATAGTTGTTTTCTTTAATTCCTAGAGCTTCTTTTAGATGCCACGAAATAGCCTCACCCTCACGGTCTGGGTCGGTAGCTAAGTAAACAAAATCTGCTGCTTTAACATCTTTTTTTAATTCCGTAATTAATTTTTTCTTTCCAGAAATGGGCACATAAGTAGGTTTAAAATCATTTTCCACATCAACTCCGAGACCAAATTTGCCACTAGTGGCCAAATCCATAATATGTCCTTTACTCGAAACTACTTTATATCCTTTTCCTAGAAATGCTTGAATTGTCTTACTTTTATGTGGAGACTCCACAATCATAAGTTTACTCATTTATTTCCTCCTTGTTTTCTTCTACGACTACTTGTTCATTTTTCTTTTTTGCTAGTTTTTCTTCTAAATCTGCAAAATAGTTGGTAGTAACTGCTAGTTTACTCATTTGCTTTTTTTGATTAATTTCTAGATTAATCTTTTGCAATTCACTTGTAGAATATGTCTGCGTTCCAAAATACGTTACTCCACCATTTCTAGCATCATAACGAGCAATGCTATCTTCCCATGAACTATCAGCAAAGACAATGCGGTTTGAGAATGTTGGACTAAATAAATCCTCCCCAAAGTAAAACCTCGGATCATAGTCTAAATTAAATAAATTAGCCAAAGTTGGCAAGATATTCATATAAGATGTTTTTTCACTAAAAGTTTGAGGTTCTAACTCACTATTATAAATTACAAACGGCGTTCGTTCAATCTCATAAAAATCACTTACATCATAGTCTACTGCCGCTTGAACATCTTCATCAACTAATCCATATGGATAATGATCACCATATAAAACAATAACGGTATCTGCTAAAACGCCTTTTGCTTCTAAAGTGTCTAATAAGACTCCTAAGGCATCATCCGTAACTTTTAATTTAGACATATATCTTTTTAAAGTATCCGAATAATCTGTGTCATCAAATAAACTAAAATATTTATCTCCATAAATACTATCCCCATCATAAGGTTGGTGAGGCGTAACCGTTGTAATCCAAGCCATAAAAGGTGTATTCTGAGTAAAGATCGCAGCCGATTTTTCCATTAATTCCACATCACTTGGCCATTCTAAATAATTAGTAGAATCAAAAGAGATTCCTAAGTCATTTCCATCATAATAGGCCATACTACCCATATGTATGTGAAAAATATCTCGTGCATAATAAGTAGAATCTAAATTATGATAACTTGTTACTGTATAACCACTATTTTTAAAGCGATTAAAAATTGAAGTAAAATATTCATTGGTTTGATACACATTAGCCGTACAAGATGTATTTAAAGCATAAATCGAAGTCATTCCACTAAATTCATTATCACCAGTCGCACATGCATTTCTTGGACTATAATTATTTTCCCAATACCAAGCATGATTTAATATTTTGCTAAAATTCGGATAATATTCTTCATGTAAAATAATATTATTAACTGACTCCATCATGATTACAATCAAATTTTTTCCTTCAAAATATCCAGTATAATCATTTACTTGACTAATTGGTCTCGATAAAAAATACTGATCTAAGGCTTTTAAAGTCGGATTTTTTTCTTCAGCTGTTACTTCTTTCCATAGGGTATCGTCAAAAATTCTCGTCGACTCATTTTCTAAAGTCGGATCAGAAAAACCCCCATCAATTATATATATTGGAAATAATAATTGCTTTATATCTAAAATACCATAAACGGTTGTTCCATATTGATTCACAGCGATAGACGAATTAGTCGGCGAGAAAAAAAGCGTTTTATTTGGAATCATTTGAATTGGATTTTGCATAAAAGGAATATACAATGTAGCCACATAAACCATACTAGAGAAAAAAGCAAACAATACAGAAAAAATTCTCGACTTGCTCCCAACTCTATAAGAAGGATACGTTCGATTTTTGGAATGCAAAATCACATAAATAATATAGAATATAAATGGTACTAAAATAAAATAATATTCGATTTTATAACTTACTAAAAATTCTTTAATATAAGAAGTCACTGCACCCGCTTGACTGCTTGTTCCCATCGAAATATATACTCCTAAAAAATTATTAAATCCTGTCTGTATCCACGCATAAATGGTAACAACTAGTAAAAAAATTAAGCGAATAGTATCTCTTATTCGTTCACTTTTGATGAATGTAATAAAAAAATGAAGAACTATAGAAAAGAAAAAAGAAGAGAAAAGTATCCGAAATGTTGCCCAATCAAAGAAAGCAAAACCTTCTACTGCTCTAAAAATCACTTCTACGCCAAAGAAAAAGGCTGTAAATACTAAAATATCTATAAAATACTTATTATGAATGAACTTCTTCACTTTTATCACCTTCACTAATTAAATCACGAACCGGCTTATAAGTAAAGCGATATTCTTTCGTCGGTCCATATTTTTTTAAAAGCTCTAAATGTCTTTTAGTTGGATATCCTTTATGATTTTTCAGTTCGTATTCAGGATATTTTTTGTCGAGTTCATAAAGAATATGATCACGGGTCACTTTGGCAAGTACGCTTGCTGCCGCGATTGATAAAGACAAAGCATCTCCATGAATAATTGGCTTAACTGGAACCTTATAACCAGGAATAGGCATCGCATCTGTTAATACATAATCTGGTGCTATTTTCATATCATCAATTGCTTTTTTCATAGCCAAACGACTAGCTTCATAAATATTAATTTCATCAATCGTTTTCGCATCAACTATCCCAATACCATAAGCAATAGCCTTTTCTTTAATAATTGGAAAAAAGGTTTCTCTTTTCTTTTCACTTAATTTTTTTGAATCTGTTAATCCTTCTAATTCAAAATTTTCTGGTAAAATAACCGCTGCGGCCACGACTGGACCTACTAGAGGACCTCGACCAGCTTCATCAGTACCACAAATGAAATGATACCCTTCTTTATATAATTCTTTTTCATAAAATAATAAATCTACTACTTCTTTTTTCATTTTCGATCAAACGTAATTCCCTTTACACTTTCTGATTTTATATCATTGACAATTTTTAATGATACCCGTTCATAATCCACTTCTCCATTTTTCATGGCTCCAATATTTTTGGCAATGGTTTCATACGCCTCTAAAACATCCGTTAATTTTTTTATGCCATAACGCTCTTTCAAAATATCCGGGTAATATTCACTTAACATTTTTAGGATATGAACCGCAACATCATCAATAGGCAAAATCTCCTGCTTTAAAGCAGTAAAAGCCGACAAGTTTAAAGCTACACTGCCTTGATCTAGTTTAGGCCAAAGAATACCCGGAGTATCTAAAAGCAAAATATCACTATGTGTTCTTAACCAAGATAAGTTTTTCGTTACACCCGGATTATTCCCAACACTAGCAACTTTTCTTTTACATAATTGATTAATTAAAGTGCTTTTTCCTACATTAGGAATTCCTATTACCAAGGCTCTTATTTCTTTTTCTTTCATTCCCTTGCTTTTTCGTTTTTCTTGTGTTTCTGCCATAATTTCATGTGTCACAGATATGATTTTCTCACAATCTGCTCGATTATTCAAGTCCACAAGCAAAACGGTATTGCCTAAATTTTCATAATATTTAACCCATTCTTTCGTTACTTTTAAATCGCATAAATCCTTCTTGGTCATAATCAAAATTTTTGGTTTATTTCCAATAATATTATATATATCTTTAATTTTTGACGAAAAAGGAATTCTTGCATCTACTAATTCATAAACAATATCAATAGCTGAATATTTTTCAGCAATCAATCTCCTTGTTTTAGCCATATGGCCAGGATACCAGTTGATTGGGGAATTGTCGAACTTTTTTTTATTCATTTTTTTTGCCTTCTTTCACAATATATACTTTTTTTAGTGTATAAAAAATTAATAT
>CAJFEV010000061.1 GCA_904374795.1 uncultured Bacilli bacterium | reverse complement strand
TGTTATGTTGAAAGTGGTAGATGGAATGAAGTAGAAAAAATAGTAGTCGATAAATTATTATCATAACTACTATTTTACCTACAAAAATTTTTTACACCCATTTTATTGTAGCTGATTTGACAGAGAATCCTTTTTTTGATATAATTATCTTTCACGTGAGGGGGAAAAAATATGGAGAAACAATATGCTTTAGGAATTGATCAAAAGAATAAGGAACCTTATTGTATTCCAATGAATTTAGAAAATATTGATCAAGTTTTTACTGATTATTCTAAAGAGGATATTTTAAAAAAAGTAAATGAATTTGATTCAGTTATGAAAGAAACCGATATATCTTTGTTAGGAATTAAGGTGTTTTATAAGAATAAGTGGAGAAATGATCATCAAGTTCCTATTGTTACAGATCCAGTAATTCTTTCTTATTCTGTTCCAAAATTATTTGAAAAATTTTCTAAAAAAGAAGGGATATTAAAAGACTTAAGTAATCATTTAGAAAAATATATTAAACAGGAAAATGTACGAGAAATTTTTAAAATGACCATTAAAAATCGGTTATTTTTAGAAAATTGGGATAATTTGAATTATGAAGAACGAAGGATTATTCGTGTTTATTTAGCAAATAAGTATGATATAAAAAAAATTTTACATATTCAAGAAGAATCAAAAGACTCTATTGAAGTATTAGAAATGCCAGAGGAAAAAACAATGGAAAATGTTCCAGTATTAACTCGTATGAAACATAAAGATAACGAAGCCGCATAGGCTTTTTTTCTTTTTCTTTGCATATACTTTTTTAGGTGGTTGTATGCATATTTATAAAACCATAAAAAACTTTTTGCTTGACCAAGAATACTTCATTGATTTATGGCAAGAAAATATTCATATATATGGATTTAAAAAAATTGATGTTTTACAGGAAAATCGTGCTGTGTTTGTTTTAGAAAAATTTTCTTTAGAAATTTTAGGAAAGGATTTTCGCGTTTTGAAATTAACGAATAAAGAAATTTTATTACAAGGCAGTTTAAAAGAAATGAGGATATTATGATCGATTCTTACATATGGGTGGAAGTAAAAACGACAAATAAAGAACGTTTCTTTTTAAAATGTCAAGAAATTCAAGTTTTTATATATGATGTTGTCTATGAAAATCAAAAAATAAAAGTAAAAATTTTAGAAAAAGATTTAAAGAAACTAAAAAAAATTTGGTTTATTAAAATAAAAAAAATCCAAAATTTAGGATGGAATGCTTTAAAAGAAAAAGTACATACATATCATATTTATCTTATTTCTTTACTTATTGGACTTGTTTTTTTATATATTCTCTCGCATATTATTTTATCTGTGGAAGTTATTCATTCTAATCAAGATATAAGATTTTTAGTTACAAACGCTTTAAATGAGAAGGGAATTAGAAAAAACACTTGGAAAAAAGATTATCAAGAAATTGAAAAAATTAAACAAGAAATTTTAGATATGTATCCGGATGATTTAGAGTGGTTAGAAATTGAAACTAAAGGGATGAAATATATCGTAAGAGTAGAGGAAAGAAAACTTGAGGAAGAGAAAAATGAACCAGGGGCTTGTAATGTTGTCGCGATGAAAGATGGAATTGTAAAAGAAATGATTTATAGCAGTGGGGAAGCTGTTTATAAAAGAAATGATTCGGTTAAAAAGGGAGATATTTTAATTAGTGGAACTATAAAAAAAGATGAGGAAACCAAAAAGACGGTGTGTGCGACGGGTTCTGTTTATGCTGAGGTTTGGTATGAAGTTCGTGTAAGTATTCCGCTTACTTATGAAATTCAAGAAAAAACTGGTAAAGTAAGATGGAATATTAAAGCGAAAAATAATGGATTTAATGATTTTTTGTTTAAAAGTAGATTAAAAAATTATGAAGAAGATGCCTCTTCGTTATTTACTTTGTTTGGGACAGAATTTTTGTTTGTAAAACAATATGAAACCACAGTAAAAGAAGTTACTATGGATGAAAATGAGGCATTAGAAAAAGCTTTAAAAGAGGTAGATGAAAAGATTTCTTTAACTTTAGAAGAAAAAGAAGAGATAATTGCAAAAAAAGTTTTGAAAAAAGAGGTAAATAATAGTACAATGAATGTAGAAGTTTTTGTCTCAGTTTTGGAACAAATTGGTGAAAGACAGGAATTTGTAACTCAAGAATAGAAGTGGTGGACTATGGAAATGAAACTTATAAATAATGCTTTACATGATGTTTGGCCTATGATGACGATCTTTTTAGTAGTAATTATCTCTATTCGGTTAATGTATATCCATAATAGTAGTGAAAAGTTTGTTTTTTATAAAGAGTTTTTTAATATACTTTTTATTGTTTATGCTTTACTTTTGTTTGAACTTTTAACTAAAGCCGAATTAAATGTGAATAGTGGTTATAATTTAGTTCCTTTTACGGAGATTATGCGCTATGAGATTGGGACACAAGGTTTTTATTTAAATGTGATTGGAAATATTTTGATTTTTATTCCCTTTGGCTATTTTGTGTCAACGTATATTAAAGCGAAAAAGGTTAGTCATATTTTTCTAGTGACTTTAATCACAAGTTTTACGGTTGAATTTGTTCAGCATTATATTGGTCGAAGTTTTGATGTAGATGATATTTTATTGAATGTAGTTGGAGCGATTATAGGTTTTTTACTTTATATTGCTTTTCAAGCTATTAAGAGGCATTTGCCAAGTGTTTTTACAAGTCCATTGTTTTATAATATACTTTGCGTTCTTTTATGTGCCATTGTTATCATTTATTATTTAAGTGTTATGGGAATTCATTTGTTTTAAAGGTGGGGGAGTTTGTGAATTACGAAATTAATAATGAATTTGGATATACAAAAGATTATTCTTATTTGTATAAAGTTATTGATCGGACTTTAGAAAAAGAAAATGCGGTAGGGGCTATTTTTTCTATAACTTTCGTGAGTGATGAGGAAATATGGGAGTTGAATAAAAAATATCGTCATGTAAATCGTCCTACTGATGTGATTAGTTTTGCATTTGAAGATTGTCCAGATGAGTTTGCTTTACAACCCCGTGTTTTAGGAGATATTTTTATATCTATTCCAAGGATGCAAGAACAAGCAATTTCTTATGGACATAGTGAAAAAAGAGAACTTGCTTTTTTAGCTGTTCATGGTTTACTTCATTTACTTGGGTTTGATCATATGACTAAAGAAGATGAAGAAAAAATGTTTAGTCTTCAGGAGGAAATATTAGATGAAGAAAGAATTTCGCGAGAAGGATAATGTTTTTATCCATTTTTATAAAAGTTGTAAGTATTCATTAACTGGGCTATTTACATCTATTAAAACTGAGAGAAGTTTGCATTTGCTTTTGCTTGCTTGTGCTTTTGTGCTTGTTATGTGCATTATATTACAAGTATCAGCAGAACACGTTATTATTATTAGTATGCTGGCTATTTTTCTTTTAGCCATGGAACTTATGAATACAGCTATTGAACATACTGTTGATATGGTAACAAAAGAATTTCATCCATTAGCTAAAAAAGCTAAAGATTGTGGTTCGGCTGCTTCCTTTGTGATAGCGGTTTTAGCCATTATTGTTGTCGTTTATATATTTTTGACGTATTTACTATAGAAGGAGTGGTTGTATGCGTAGTGGTTTTGTAAGTATTGTTGGACGACCTAATGTAGGAAAGAGTACTCTTTTAAATAGCATCTTAGATTATAAGATTGCCATTACCTCGAATAAAGCCCAAACAACAAGAAATATTATACAAGGAATTTATAATGAACCAGATACTCAAATTATCTTTTTGGATACTCCAGGAATTCATAAACCTCAAAGTAAACTTGGAAAAATTTTAAATAAAGAAAGTTATTCGGTTATGAAAGACGTGGATGCCATTTTATTTGTAATTGATGCAAAAGGTGGATTTGGTTCAGGAGATAAAATGATTTTAGAATCGTTAAAGAAAACGAATAGTCCGGTTTTTCTTATTTTAAATAAGATTGATCAAATGACTGAAGAAGAAATCTTTTGTGCAATAGCTGCTTATAAAGATATTTATCCTTTTGCAGAGATTGTACCTGTAAGTGCTTTAAAAAAAGACAATATTGATCATTTAATTGAAGTTATAAAGAAATATTTAACCGATACAGTAATGTATTTTGATCCGGATATGATTACAACAAATTCTATGTCTTTTATGGCAAGTGAACTGGTAAGAGAAAAGCTATTAAATAAAACGGTTGAAGAAGTTCCTCATAGTTTAACTTGTTATACAACACGTTTTGAAGAAAAAGAAAATATTGTCTATATCAATGTCGATATTATTGTAGATCGTGAATCGATTAAAAAAATTGTTATTGGTAAGGGTGGGGCGCGTTTAAAACAGGTTGGTATCGAGGCACGTGCTGATTTAGAAAATATGTTACAAAAAAAAGTGTATTTGGAATTGTATGTTAAAACGTTAAAAAATTGGCGAGAAAAAACAAGTTTCTTAAAAGAATTAGGTTTTGATGAATTAAATTTGAAATAAAATGAATAAAAATTCTCTTTTACTCCCATGATAGTAATAGAAAGAGAGTGAAAGATATGGATAAGAAAGAAGCTTGGAAAAAATTTAAAGAAACAGGAAAGATTGAATATTATTTGAAATATAAAGGAAAAGAAGTGGAGTAATATGTTAGAAAAAGTGACGGGCTTTATTGTTAGTAGTGTGGATTATCGAGAAACGTCACTTGTTCTTAAAATATTTACAAAAGAACATGGCTTAATAAGTGTAATGGGAAAAGGGGTAAAATCTTTGAAAAGCCCTTTAAGAGCTTTAACTTTACCATACACTTATGGCTATTTTTATTTGTATTATAAAGAAGGAAAACTTTCTATTTTAAAAGAAGTTGATATTATTAATCCTTTATTTAAAATTCATGAAGATTTAACGCTTTTAAGTTATTTAAATTATTTTTTGGATTTTGTAAGTCAAGTTTATAAAGAAAGCGAAAGCCCTTATTTATTTGATCTTTTACAAGCAGTTATTTTAAAAATGAATGAAGGGTTTGATCCGGCTGTTTTAGCTAGTATTTTAGAAGTGAAGTGTCTGCCACTGCTTGGGGTAGGCTTATCTTTAGATGCTTGTATAAATTGTGGAAGCCAAAAAGAGATTGTCACGATAGATGCTGATCAAGGAGGACTTTTGTGTAAAAATTGTTATCATAACGAAAAAAGATATCATCCGGAAACCATTAAGTTGTTGCGCTTGTTTCAATATGTAGATGTAAAAAAAATTACCAAATTAAATATAAAAGAAGAAATAAAAAAAGAAATTGAACTTTTTCTTTCTATTTATTATTCGCGATATACAGGAATTTATTTTCAAAGTAAAGAGTTTGTGAAAAAAATAAAACCTCTATAATAAAATAGAAGTTTTTTCTTGCTCTAATTCTTCTTTAGAATAAAAAATCTGAACCATAATTTGATCGGGTATTTCGAGGATTTGACGTAATTTTTTTAATGTTTTAATAGTTGTCTTTTCTTCGTTTTTTTCAATGCGTTGAAGTTGTCTAGTTGACATATTTAAAATTTCAGCTAATTGTTCTTGAGTATATCCTTTTTTAATCCGGTATTCTTTTACCATATTTAACTAACATTCCTTTCTTTCGTCCTTTCAGTCCTCTGAAAGGCACAAATTGTATTGAAAATAAATAATTAAATTTCCAACACTATACTTCTA
>CAJFEV010000060.1 GCA_904374795.1 uncultured Bacilli bacterium | reverse complement strand
ATGACGCAAAAATTACTTCTTTAGAAGAAATAGAGGCGGCCTATACATTTTTAGTAAAAGGAGGATATTTATCTTTTGCGCATCACTGGCATTACGAAAACAAAATAGATATTCACTATACCCATCTAATTACCACTTTAATTAGAGGAGCCGGATGTTGCCGAAATATTGTGGATTTACTCACAAATATAGAGAAAAATTTAAATTTTGATGCCTCTAAAACCTATATGAGTTTAGAAAATGAAACAGAAGATGAACCTTATCTTTTCAGTACAATAGATTTCTCAGATTTTTTACAGGAATTAAATATGGATACTTCCAAAGTACCTTATTTAAAAGAAAGCAAACAAGAGATAGAATCACTAAAGAAGCCTTTACTGGGAATTGTTCTTGCAAAAGCAAAAAAAATTCCTAATCATGTAATCGTAACTACAAAACAAAAAGATGTTGTCACTCACTTTGATCCGACGAATCATATTTATTTACGAACCGGAACAGGGAATGCTGTCCGATATTATAATGAAGAGAAAAATATGAAAGTTTTTAATCCTAATTTTTCTCAAAGGTATGGAAATTCATTTAATCCGTCTCAAAAACAACTATATGATACGTTTAATTCATTTTATCAAAAATGTTTCTATGACTATGAGAAACTTTTTCAAAGATTTTATAAAGCTCACCAGGATACCTATTGGCAAATTAAAAAAAGTAGTGACGAAATATTACTCACTCGTTCTAAAAAATAATATGTGATAAGATTAAGAAACACGATAAAATAAAAGTCACATGGAAACCAAAAATAAATCTATCAAAAAGACTTATAAAAAGCCTACGAATGAAAAAAATAAGTCAAGCCTTTTGGATTGACTAGAAATATATGAAAAATCTTGTTATACTTATTTAAGTAAGGTGGGTGAGGCACATGTTTGTACCGATAAAAGTTACAACAGATTATTCATTAATGAAAAGCCTAATTAAAATACCCGACCTAATTCTTTTTTTGGAAAAAAACAAGATAAATATATGCGGAATTTGTGACGAGAATTTATTCGGCGTAATGGAATTTTATGATAGTTGTTTGGAACATAATATTACTCCACTTATTGGTTTAGAAGTAAAAATAGACACCAATACATTTTATATATATGCAAGGGGATATCAAGGATATCTTACTTTATTAAAACTTCATACCAAAAAAGAAGAAAAAATATTATCCATATATGACTTAGAAACAAATGCAAAAGATATAAATATAATCTTGCCTTATCAAGAAATTGAAATGTTTAAAGAATTTTCCGAAATATTTCCAAATCTTTATATTGGATATACGACAGAATACGAAAAAAATAATGCACTAATTGTCACAAAAAATGTTTTATTTTGCCCAGATTTTAAAATGTTTTTAAAACAAGATAGTTTTTATCTTAATATGCTTCTAGCTATTGATACAAATAATAGCTATGCTGTAATTGAAAAAAAAGATTATGAAAAGAACGCATTAGAATATTACGAGGAGAAAATTGAGCCAGATGAAGTAATGGAAGAGTTCATTCGTACTTCAAAAGTGACTATTCCAAAAGATAAACGATATATCCCTAAATATTTAGAAGATCAAGATTCTTTTTCTTATTTAAAAGCTTTAGCGTACAAAGGATTAAAAAAGAGATTAAATGGAAAAATTTTAAAAAACTATGAAGAACGTTTAGAATATGAACTTTCTGTTATTGAAAAAATGGGCTTTGCAGATTATTTTCTAATTGTTTATGATTATGTCTTTTATGCCAAAAAAAATTCGATTTTAGTCGGTGCAGGAAGAGGAAGTGCTGTGGGTTCATTAGTAAGTTACTGTCTTGGAATTACAGATGTAGATCCTTTAGAATATCATTTATTATTTGAAAGATTTTTAAATCCAGAACGGATAACCATGCCCGATATTGATATTGATTTTGAAGAAAGCAAACGTGATCTTGTAGTCGAGTATGTAAAATCCCGTTATGGCAAAAAAAATGTCGCGAATATCATGACTTTTGGAACATTAAAAAGTAAACTTGTTTTACGAAGTGTTGGCAAATGTTTAGAAATTCATCCAACGGTTTTAGATTCTTTTGTAAATCATATTGATGCCAAACTGGATTTAAAAGAAAATTTACAAAATAAAGATGTTCAGTATTTAATAAATACACAAGAAAGTCTAAAAAAGCTTGTACAAATTTCTTTAAAATTAGAAGGACTAAAAAAACATATCTCTACTCACGCCGCAGGAGTGGTCATTTCAAGTGTTCCAATAGATGATGTTATACCTATTCATTATAATGGGAGTGAATTACTTACCGGGGTTACGATGAATTATCTAGAAGAATTAGGTCTTTTGAAAATGGACTTTTTAGCGCTACGAAATCTTACGATAATTGCCAATATTTTAAAACTGATAAAAGAAAATTCAAATGTCCTAGTAAATTTAAATAAGATAGAATTGAACGACTCAAAAGTTTTAGAGATATTTACGAAAGCCGATACAGTTGGAGTATTTCAATTTGAAAGCGAAGGAATGAAAAATTTCCTCCGAAAATTAAAACCAACGAGTTTTTTAGACATTGTCTCAGCTATTGCTTTATATAGGCCAGGACCTATGGATAATATTGATTCTTTTATTAGAAGAAAAGAAGGAAAAGAAAAAATTACCTATTTACATCCAGATTTAGAGCCTATTTTAAAAGAGACCTATGGCATTATTGTTTATCAAGAGCAAATTATGCAAATTTTAGTAAAAATAGGAGGATTTACCTTTGCCGAGGCAGACACGATAAGAAGAGCAATGAGTAAAAAGAAACGTGAAGTCATTGTAAGTGGTGAGGAAATGTTTTTAAATCAAGCAGAGAAAAGAGGATACGTAAAGAAAACTGCTAAAGAAATTTACGATTTGATTTTGAAATTTGCAAATTATGGTTTTAATAAATCTCATTCTGTTTCCTATGCTTTAATTGGATATCAAATGGCTTATTTAAAATGTTATTATCCTGTATATTTTTTAGCTAACCTATTAAATATGAATGTCGATAGTAGCGGAAAGACCAAAGAATATATCGCCTTAGCTAAACGAAATGGAGTGACTATACTACCGCCGACAATTAATGAAAGTGGTTTTGAATATAAAATTTTAGGAAATTCCCTTTTAATGCCTTTTACCGTAATTAAAAATTTAGGAATGGAATCAGTGAAAAATATTTTAACAGAACGAGAAAAAGGAGCATTCACCGATTACTTAGATTTTGTCTCACGGACGTATGGAAAAAGTGTCAATAAAAAAACGATTGAAGCGCTAATTTTAGCAGGTGCTTTGGATTCTTTTAAAGAAAACCATAATACGTTAAGAGAAAATTTAGATATAGCGATAAATTATGCGATGCTAAAAGGAGATTTAGATTCCAGCTTGCTTATGAAGCCTGCTTTAGTAAAACAACCTGATTTAACAAACGAAGAAAAAAGAAAAGAAGAATATGACTCTTTTGGTTTTTATATTAGTAATCATCCCGCAAGTAAATATATTGATGAATCGATTATGAAATTAGAAAATATTGAACATTTTCATAATAAATATGTTAAAGTAGTAGGAGTACTGGAATATAAAAAAGAGGTGCTAACGAAAAATAATACCAAAATGGCTTTTTTGACGATAAGTGATGAAACTGCTACTGGAAATTTTGTGGTATTTTCTTCTGAAATGAAAGAATTAGAAAATTGTAAAATAGGCGATTTGCTACTTATAAATGGCCGCGTAGCAAGAAGATATATGGAATATCAAATTAATGTAAATAAAATAGAAAAAATAAAAGAAGGAGTATAAGTATGGCAGATGACGTTGTAAGATTTTTAGACAGTATTTCTTATCAAGGAGATAGAGAAATTTTAAAAAATATCGAAATTGTCAAAGTTTTCTTACATAAAAATACAGAAACATTTGAAGTTTTAATGAAAAATCCTCAGGTTTTACCTTATGAAGTTGTTAAAGGAGTATTTGAAGCATGCAAAAATAAAATTCATCAAAAAGAAAAATGTTATATTACTCTTCAATATGAAGAAGTGACAGAAGAAGATGTAAATAAATATGTTGAAGCTTTATTAAAAGAGATAGTTGAAAAAAAGCCTTCCTTAGTTGGGGTGTTAGATACTATACCTGTTTGCCAAAACAAAACATGTAAGATAGGTGTTTCGAATCGTACCGTTGAAGAAGAAATGAAAAAAGAAACCAAAAAAATGGAAGAAACTTTAAAAGGCTATGGTTTAGGTAAAGTAAATTTTGAAATTGCTTTTGATGAAGAGATGCAAAAAAGTATAAAGGAAGAAATTCAAAAGGACAAAGAAGAACGAGAAGTTGTCGAAGTAAAACCAAAAATCGAAGGAAATATTTTACTTGGCAAAGCAATTGATGGGGAACCAACTGCGATTAATAATATTATGGGAGATGCTAAAAACGTAATTATTGAAGCCTACATTTTTGGGATTGATACTTTAGAACGAGAAAATATTAATATTATTACTTTAAAAGTAAGTGATAAAACAAATTCAATTTTGGCTAAAATTTTTAAACGAGATAAAAAAGAATATCAAGCAGTTATGGGAACTTTAAAAGCGGGAAACTGGTATCGAATTCAAGGAAATGTGGAATTTGATAACTTCGCTAAAGATTTAGTGTTAAGTATTCGAAATATGGAAAAAATTGATTCTAAAGATGAAGTGATAAAAGACGAAGCAGCAGTACCTAGAGTCGAGCTTCATGCTCATACGATGATGAGCGCTATGGATGGTGTGATTGATGCCAAAACTCTTGTTAAACATGCAGCTAAAATGGGTCAAAAAGCAATCGCTGTAACGGACCATAACTGCGTTCAAGCATTTCCGGATTTGTATCATGCGGTTTGTGATTTAAATAAAGGAAAAGAAGGAGAAGATCGCTTTAAAGTTTTATATGGAGCAGAAATGAATGTAGTAAATAATGATGTCGATATCATTTTTAATCCGAGTGAATATAACCTTCTTACTGATACTTTTGTGGTATTCGATACGGAGACCACAGGTTTTTATGCGGGTAGCGATCAAATGATTGAAATCGGAGCTGTAAAAATTAAAGAAGGAAAAATCCTTGATCGTTTTGATGAGTTAATCGATCCCCACAGACCTTTGCCTAAGAAAATTACAGAATTAACCTTTATTACCGATGAAATGTTAGCGGGTAAAGATAATGAAGAAAACGTTACTAAGAGATTTTTAGAATGGGCAGAAGATTATCCTATGGTAGCCCACAATGCGAAATTCGATATCTCTTTCATGAAAGCTGCCTGTAACAAATATGGCTTTGGTGAATTTAAAAAATGTGTGCTGGATACCATGAGTATCGCACGTATGCTTCATCCAGATTGGCCAAATCACAAACTACAAACTTTAACCAAAAGATTAGATGTTCCTTGGGATGAAGATAAACATCACCGTGCTGATTACGATGCGGAAGGAACAGCCTTAGCATTTTATAAAATGTGCAAATCGTTAGATGACCAAAATATTTCAACAACAACTGAATTACTAAACAATATCGATACGGAATCACTAGTCCGCTTTTCCTTCCCATTTCATGCCACGATGATTGCTAAAAATCGTGATGGCTTAAAAAATTTATTCAAAATTGTTTCCATTGCAAACACAAAATATCTATATAAAAATGAACAGCCAAAAATTCCAAGAAATGAATTAGCAAATTTACGAGAAAATTTGTTAATCGGTTCAGGTTGTATCAATGGCGAAGTTTTTGATAAAGCGGGTAGTAAAGAAGATGAAGAACTGGTAAATATGATGAGCTTTTATGATTACATTGAGGTTCAACGAATTATCCGAATTGCTAAAGAAGCAGGAAAACCAGTCGTGGCTACTGGAGATGTACATAATTTGAGAAAAGAAGATAAAATCTATCGCGAAATTATTATTAATCAGAAATTCAATGGAAAACTTCATCCTTTAAATAGAAGAGGAATCGAGGTTCCAAATATGTATTTAAAAACAACGGAAGAAATGCTTGAAGATTTTTCCTTTTTGCCTTCTGAAGTAGCTTATGAAATTGTTGTAGAAAATCCTAATAAAATAAGAGAAATGTGTGAAGAGATAGAAGTAATTATTGATACCCCAAAACCTTTTGCACCGAGAATTCCAAATTCCGTGGAAACAATGACCGAACTTGTTTACAACAGAGCAAAAGAACTTTACGGTGAACCTCTTCCAATGAATATTGAAGAACGACTTGCTAAAGAGTTATACGGAGATGCTTTAATCAATGCGTGTAAAGCTGAAAAAAGTGATGAACAAGAAGCTTTCTTGCTGGTTCATGATACCATTTTAAAGGGAAAAAATGCCGTCATAGAAATGGTAAAAAATCATCTAGAAGAAGAGGGTAGCGACGAAGAAAGACAAAAGTTAGCGGAGAAAAAATTGGGTGGAATCATTGGAGCCAATTATGACGTAATTTATTTGATCGCGCAAAAGCTTGTAAAACACTCCAACGATGAAGGCTTCTTAGTTGGATCTCGTGGATCCGTTGGTTCGTCTTTTGTAGCAAATATGATGGGAATTACCGAAGTAAACAGTCTAGAAGCACATTATCGTTGCCCAAAATGCAAATACAGTACATTTGTTGATGATGACGGAAATCCTTTAGGGCAAACCTATTCTTGTGGCTTTGATTTACCTGATAAAAACTGTCCAAAATGTGGCGAGAAAATGCAAAAAGACGGCCACGATATCCCTTTCGCAACATTCCTTGGCTTTAACGCAGATAAAGTTCCAGATATCGATTTAAACTTCTCAGATTTAAATCAAGCCAGTGCTCATGAATATACCAAAGTATTATTCGGAGTTGATAATGTTTATCGTGCGGGAACAATTGGTACAGTTGCTGAAAAAACCGCCTATGGATATGTAAGGGGCTACTGTGAGTCAAAAAATATTATCATGCGAAGTATTGAGGTAGAAAGACTTGCAATTGGCTGTACTGGATGTAAAAGAACGACTGGACAGCACCCTGGAGGAATCGTTGTTATTCCAGATTATATGGAAGTGTTTGATTTCACGCCATTTCAATATCCTGCCGAAGACCCAACAAGCGCTTGGCGAACTACTCATTTTGATTACCATGCCATTGATGCAGATGTGTTAAAGCTAGATATTTTAGGTCATACCGATCCAACGCAACTTAGAATGATTCAAGAATTAACCGGAGATGATGTAACTAAAGTACCATTAGATGATAAAGGCGTTATGGCGTTGTTTACAGGCACAAAATCTTTAGGGGTAACGAAAGAACAAATTATGTGTGATACCGGAACCCTTGGAGTGCCTGAATTTGGTACCCCATTTACGATTCAACTAGTAAAAGATGCTAAACCAACAACCTTTGCTGAACTAGTAAAAATTTCAGGACTAGCTCATGGAACCGATGTGTGGTTAAATAATGCTCAAGAATTAATTCAAAAAAATATTTGCCCATTTAAAGAAGTTATAGGTTGTCGTGACGACATCATGGTAGAACTAATGAAAAAAGGCGTCCCAGCCAGTAAAGCATTTAAAATTATGGAATTTGTTCGTAAAGGAAAAGCTAGTAAAGATCCAGCACAATGGAATGAATATGCCGAGGAATTACGGAAATACAATATCCCAGAATGGTATATTAAATCTTGTCAAAAAATCAAATACATGTTCCCTAAAGCACATGCTGCAGCTTATGTTACCAGTGCTTTTAGAATTGCTTGGTATAAAGTACATAAGCCCCTTGTGTATTATGCAAGTTATTTTTCTACGAGATTTCAGGATTTCGATATTGATTCCATGGTAAAGGGTTACGATGCTATCCGTTCGAAAATGCTTGAACTTCAAAGCAAAGGCTATGATATGACAAATAAAGAATCATCACTTTTAGAAACTTTAAAACTAGCTCTAGAAGCAACAGCAAGAGGTGTAAAATTTAAAATGATCGATATTGAGAAAAGTGATGGAAATAATTTTGTTATGGACGAGAGTGATAACAGTTTAATCATGCCATTTAGAAGTCTTGATGGTCTAGGAGACTCTGTTGCCACAAAAATCATTGAAGAGAGAAATCAAAAAGCTTTTTATAGTATTGAAGATTTTCAAAATCGTGGCAAAGTAAACCAAACAACGATTGATAAAATGCGCGTTATGGGCATATTTGAAGGAATGCCTGAAACAAGCCAATTAAGTTTATTTTAGAAAGTAAGAAGGTAAAAAAATGTTTGAGCCAATTGTTATTTTAAAAATACAAGATCCAAAAACAGGTTTAATTAGTAATACATTTGTTAAAAATGCCGAAGAATATACCGAAATTATAAGTAATCAATATGTCCGCGCGCATATTCGAGGCCAAGAAGAGGGATATATTTTTAGTGACGTTCCACCAAACTTTAAAAGCTATGATTGCCCTATAGTTTATTTAACTAAAGAGGAAAAAGAAATTTTTGAACAAATGCTAGTAGAAGAAAGTGATGATCAAGAAATAGATGGAGCTTATTTAGGAGGTTTTAAGTCACGATTAATAAAAAAAGATCTTTTAAAAACTATTGATTTTATTATTCGATTTTTTCAAAATAAAATTCAAAATCGAATAACATTCTATTATGGAGAAAATAAAGTGGAAATGAATAGAGATGAAGCAAGTATGTTTTTATCTCAATTTGAAAATTCATCTATCCCAAAACTTGTTAGAAAAAAATCAAAATAATTCATACTGAATATCTTTTTAACTTAACTCAAGTTTCCTTGAGTTTTTTTCTACAAAAATTTTGCATAGATTATGGTGTTAACTATGACAATTCTTGATATATTTTGCCGAACATATTACATGGAAAGCTTTACCTCAAGTGAAAAAAAACCAAAAAGTACGTTTTATGAAATGATAGAAAAATCAAAAAATGATTATAATGAATTAAAGTCCTTATTATTAAAAAGTAGGAGCTTTTAATTTTATTTGACAGTCCTTTTTTGTACCTTCCATCTGTCTTGCAAAACGCAATGCAAAAATGATATAATAAACAGAAGAAAAAAGATACATACTAACAGAAGAATAGGAGTCAAAA
>CAJFEV010000059.1 GCA_904374795.1 uncultured Bacilli bacterium | reverse complement strand
TTTTGACTCCTATTCTTCTGTTAGTATGTATCTTTTTTCTTCTGTTTATTATATCATTTTTGCATTGCGTTTTGCAAGACAGATGGAAGGTACAAAAAAAGAAAGCTTTTTAACTTTCTTTTACTCTTCTTTAGAAACATTAATCCAAGTATGATTTGGAACAGCTTGTTCTAATTCATCTATGGTTAATTTCACGGCACTGTTAAAAGAACCACAAGCAGGATAAATTGTTTGATGTTCTTTTAAAGATTCATCAAAATAAACTGGAACATTTTCATTTATTCCAAAAGGACATACTCCTCCAGGAGGATGACCAATCATATCTTCAACACTTTCAAATGGAATCATTTTAGCTTTTTCATGAAAAATTTGTTTAAATAATCCATTTTTACATTTCGCATCTCCAGCCATTAAAATGACTATTGGTTTATCTTGGACAAAAAAGGCTAAAGTTTTAGCAATTTCACTTTCTTGGCAATGTAATCTTTCAGCTGCTTCTTTTACAGTTGCACTACTTTCATCAAAAACGATAATCCGATCCTCTAAATGGTATTTTTTTAAATATTCTTTTGCTTTATTTAAAGACATAATACACCTACTTAACAATAATACTTACAATTTTATTTGGAATATAAATAAATTTAACCATTTCTTTATCTTTAAGATGTTTCTGAATATTTTCTAACTGTTCAATTTTTGCTTTTACCGATTCTTCTGTATCTTCTTGTGATACTTCTACTTCCCCGCGCAATTTACCATTAATTTGAATACCGATAGTTTTTGTTTCGGCTTGGATGTATTTTTCATCATACTTTGGCCAACTGCTTTTACAAAGCATTTCTCCAAGAGCATATTGTTCATTCAATTCTTCAGTTACATGAGGTGCAATTGGATTTAGTAATTGAAGCAATAAACGATAGTCTGCTTTTGATATACCTTGTTCATATTTTTCATATTCATTTAACATAATCATTAAGGCAGCTACTGCTGTATTAAATTTTAAAGTAACTAAATCTTCCGAAACTTTTTTGATTGTTTTATTTGCAAGTAGCAAATCCGTATAATCATTCTTATCGTTTAATTTCTCACCTATTTTAATGATTCGATCTATAAATCTTTTACAGCCACGAAGAGACTCGACACTCCATGCTGCATCTGATTGATAATCGCCCATAAACATTTCATATACTCTAAGTGTATCGGCTCCATATTCATTAACAATATCATCAGGATTAATAACGTTTCCTTTTGATTTACTCATTTTTTCATTATTCGCACCTAGAACCATCCCATGACTAACTCGAATATCAATCATTTCTTTATTAGGAACTAAACCAATATTATATAGGAATTGAACCCAAAATCTAGCATATAATAAATGTCTTGCAGTGTGTTCCATTCCACCATCATACCAATTGACTTTATTCCAATATTTCATGGCATCCATACTTGCAAATTCTTGATCATTATGTGGATCCATAAATCTTAAGAAATACCAACTTGATCCAGCCCAGTTTGGCATAGTATCTGTTTCTCTTTTTGCTGGCGCTCCACATTTTGGGCATGTAGTATTTACCCAATCTGTAATTTTAGCAAGTGGACTTTCTCCGTTATCCGTAGGTTCATACTCTGCTACATCTGGAAGTAATAAAGGTAACTCTTTTTCATCCATTGGAACCCATCCACAATGTTCACAGTAAATCATAGGAATTGGTTCTCCCCAGAATCTTTGACGTGAGAAAATCCAATCACGCATTTTATAATTATTTACACGTCTTGCAATTCCAAGTTTTTCTAATTTGTTTGTGATTTTTTCTTTTGCTTCTTCCACAGTTAAGCCGGTAAATTCTTCGCTGTTGATAAGTTTACAATTCTTTCCTAAATAATCTTGCTTTTCAAAGGCATGATTTGTAATGTCTCCCCCACTTATTACTTCAATCATCTCAAGATTATGAGCTTTTGCATACTCAAAATCTCTTTGATCATGTGCCGGAACAGCCATAACCGCACCTGTTCCATAATCTCCTAAAACAAAATCTCCTAAGAAAATTGGAACTTCTTTTCCATTAATTGGATTAATCGCTTTTATTCCTTTAACGATACAACCAGTTTTGTCTTTATTTAAATCTGTTCTTGCTAAAGCAGACTTTTTAGCTGTTTGTTCAATATATGCCTTTACTTCTTCTTTATTTTCAACACGAGGCATTAGTTCTTTGATTAATTTACCATCTGGAGCAATTACAAAGAATGTAATTCCGTAAACGGTTTCAATGCAAGTTGTAAAAATAGAGAATTTTCCACCACCAACAATATCCACGTCCATTTCAACGCCTGTTGATTTTCCAATCCAATTTATTTGACCTAATTTTACTTTTTCAGCAAAGTGCGTATCATCTAAACCTTTTAGTAAATCTTCAGCATAACTAGCCATCTTTAGCATCCATTGAGATTTTTCTTTTTGAACAACTTCTGTTCCGCAACGTTCACAAACACCACCTGCTGCATCTTCATTGGATAATACAGTTTTGCAATTTGGACACCAATTTACAGGCATGGTTGCTTTATAAGCCATTCCATGTTTATAAAATTGTAAAAACTGCCATTGTGTCCATTTATAATATTCTGGATCTGTTGTTGAAAATTCCCGATCCCAATCAAAGGAAAATCCTAAAGTTTGCATTTGTTGTTTATATGTTTTAATATTTTCTTTTACAGCCTCTTTTGGATGGATATGATTTTTAATTGCATATTGTTCAGCAGGCGCTCCAAAAGCATCCCAGCCCATTGGAAATAAAACATTATATCCTTGCATTCTTTTCATTCTTGCCATTGCATCCGTAGCAATATACACTCTTGAGTGCCCAACATGCAATCCTGCACCACTTGGATAAGGAAACTCTACTAAAATATAGTAAGGTTTTCTTGTTGTATCATTATTAATTGCTTTGAAGACTTTTTCGTCTTCCCACTTTTTTTGCCATTTTTTTTCTATTTCTTTAAAATTCATGTTCATTCTTTCCTTCCTTTTTGATAACCTTTTTTTACTAGATGTCTTCCGTATATTTCAAATAACGCATAAATAAGTGCGAATAACAGGACAAATCCAGCTAAAAATTTCCAAACATAATCTATAGGTAACATAAATATAAATGTTCCTACAAACGATATAATAAATGCATCAATGATACTTACCCATAAAATCATTTGACGCTTTTTTAACTTTTTTTCATCTAAATTAAATTTGTTTATTAAATATTTAATTTCACCAATTGATTTTTTCTTTTTATATTTTGATAAATTCATAAAATATGTAATAATAAATATAATCAGAAGAAATATTAAAAACATAAATATATTAAATAAAATTTCACTTGTTTCCATAAATACCTCTTTCTAAATAAAAAAGGTGATACCTAAAGGACGAATTGTCGTGGTACCACCTTATTTTTTTCTTTCTTTTGATAAAGGAGAATTCTCCTATTAGCATCCTAAAGCAAGTTCATAAGTTCTTTTAATAAGTTCCACCAAACCTTATCTCTCTATCAAAAAGAATACTTATTACTACTCTTTTTTCATCGCTTTCCATTGTATTATATCTTTTTTTCTTTAGCAAAGCAAGAATTTTTAAAAGTTGCTGAAAAAATCGCAAATTTTTCTCAAAGAAAATTGATATAATTGCTACATGAAATAAGATCTTCTATACTTAAAAACATAAACTTTTAATATATCTCATTTACATAGTAAAAATGATAATACTATCTTTATTTAATTTGTCTATACATTAAGTTATACATATTTCTTCGTTTAATTATTATTTTTTTCTATTCTTTTTTGGTGTGAGATAAAATTTATTTTGACAAATTCTATCTATTTATTTTTTTACTGAATTATTGTAAATAATCTTATCATTAATTTGCATCTATTTAACTTTTTTTCTGCTTAATGAATGTCGATAAATTATATTTTCTAACTCTTCTGAAGTCCTGCATGCTCCAATTTGTTCATAAATATATTTTGTACAATCATACTCTGCTAAATTTGTTAATTCTGGATGATTTTCTAAAAAATTAGGAAAAAGACGTATGTATTTTTCTTTTTCAAACACTATATTAGGATTATTTGAAATAGAATACGTGTAATCATAAAAAATCAGGCGATTTTTTCCATAAAACTTAATATCTTGTTCTGCGGTGATTCCAACTTCTTTTAATGTCTCTATAAGTTCTCTATCTCCATTTATATAAAGTTCTATTTCATTTGTAAATATCCATTCAATCTGCTTTTTCGTTGTAGAATTTTTCAATGCATTGCTAAACAAAAATTGAACATTACTAGAATTTTCTTTTCTTTCAAATAATTCGTAATGTAAAGTTATAAAATCTTTTAAATGAGCTAAATAATATTTTTTTTCATTTTCATTTAACAATGTATTTCTGTTAATTATAGATTCATATACTAAATAAAAACTTAAATTTTCTTTATATAATTCCACATCTTCCTTTTTTACACCATATTCTTTTAATTTTTGTAAAAATTCTTGTTCAAAAGAATTTACATTTTTTTGGCTAATTATTTTATCATTAGAAAATTCTATATAGAATGTATCTTCCTGCCAAGCTTCTACTACCCCTTTTTGGTACTTAATTCCTAATTCTCCTTTTACATTTTTGTTTTGACTTTCTACGAGTACTTGCATGTTATAAATTCCTTGAAAATTTATATCTAAAAAATCCGGACTATTTTGAAATTCCAGTAGTTTTTTAAACTGCTCGTCTTTTTTTACATTTAAAGTATTTAAATCTGTATTTATCAATAGTGAATAAATAATACTTTGCATAGGTAAATTTTTTTCCCAAGCTTTGGTTGTTGAAGATTCATAAATGTCTATTATATTTAAACAAATTTCATAAATAACTTCTTCTTTTGAAAATGTGTTGTTTGGTGTTTTATCAATTAAATGAGATCTTAAATATTCAAAATTTTTAAAAAAGCTTAAAATTGTTTCTGTCGAGATATTTTGCTCTTGCATTTTTTTTACCATCTGATATAAAAAATCATCTTCACCATAAATATTCAATATTTCTTCTCTTCCAAAAATAGAATATATTGCTTGTAAGCATAAATTTAATTCTGGATAACTTTTTGTATATCCATCCAAAGAATAATCTTGGCAAGATAAATCACTTGAAAATGCCTCATTAAAAGCTTGAATACTTATCATATCTGTATATTTTTCTTCATTAGAAACCTCTTCATTATAAAAATATAAATTTGTATTGTTTGGATAGTGATCAAAAATATGATGCTTTGTTTCATGTGATTTTGTTTCTTTTGAGGTTTCTGTTTTTTCATAAATTGTATCAGTACCATTTAAGAAAACCGCTTCAGCGTTTCTATTCTCGCAAAAGTCATTATCGATTATGATTTTTCTTTCTTTAACATTGTCAATTTGTTCATTTAAATCACAATATTCTATAATTAACCAAAAATCTTTTAAAGCAACTTCCTTGTCGATTGTTGATAAATCATCATTCTGCATAACAGTTTCATAATATTGTAAAAACTCATTCGAATTTTGTTTTATATATTCTTCTCGATCTTGTAGATTGTACTTGTTTATTATATCCTCTATGTCTTTTTCATTTGCATAAACTGTACTTGACAATACTAAAGACATTGCTGCTGACAATAGAATTTTTCTTATTTCTGTTCGCTTTTTTCTCATAAATACCTCTTTAAAGTTTCTTTACTTTATACCAATTTGTTAGAAAATGCAACTATTTTTCTTTTCAGCATGAAATTATTTGTTACTATTCACAGTCAAAGTGAAACAACGGAAAAAATTGACTAGTTTTCTAGTCATTTTTTATATGCAAGAATTTCCTCCAAATTATATGGATGACTACTCATCAGTCTTACGCAAGCGTCTATAATGTTAATTCCGTTTTTCTTACACGTTTCTATGTAACTTCTAATTCTCGCATAATTTTTTGCTGTTTCTATATTTTTAAATTGACCACTTATCTTCATTTTTGATTTTACTGGCCTTATATTTCTTTCAGATGTA
>CAJFEV010000058.1 GCA_904374795.1 uncultured Bacilli bacterium | reverse complement strand
GAACAGTTACTCCAACAAACATAATTGCCATATCCATTAAAAGAGTTAATACTCTTGAGCTTACAAAGCTTGTTGCTTCTTTTAAACGATTTTGATTTTGGCTTTTGAACACAAAACTTCGATTTGTTATATATGCAAATATTACCGCGCCAATCCAACTTGTAATATTTGCAATTTGAAGCTCAGTTGCATTATTTGGGTCTAATATAGTATAGACTAAACCATAGTAGATGCCTAAACTAACAACAGTTGTTAATACTCCAACAATTAAATAACGGATTATTTCACCGATTTTTTCTTTACTTATTTTCATTTTTCTTTCTTCTTTCTCTTTTTGGAAATAGGATATCTGTTTTTAAAACTATAAATAGGAAGATAATCATTAAAGCAAAATATAGAGTCAAAGCATATGTGATATCTCCTAATGCATAAAGAATGGATACGCCTGAAAAGCACAAATTAATTACATAAATAATTAAAAGAGAGGTTTTGGTCGAAAATTTCATTTTTAATAACTGATGATGAAGATGGTCTTTGTCAGGATTTGTAAAAGGATTTTGTTTTTTTAAGCTTCGTCTTATTATAGAAAATAAAACATCTATTATTGGAGTTGCTAAAATAGCAAGTGGAATTAAAAGAGAGGTAAATGTCGCTAGTTTAAATCCATAAAGCGCTGTTGTCGCGACCATTAAACCCATAAAGTTACTTCCAGAATCTCCTATATAAATTTTTGCTGGCGGAAAGTTGTAAACTAAGAAACCCAATAATGCTCCAATCATTAAAATCGCGATTGTTGTGTCCATATTTCCTAGTTTTCCTCCACCAATTATCGCAGCAATAATGGTAATAGTTAAAAAGTAGATGATACATATGCCACTACTTAAACCATCCATACCATCTGATAAATCAATAGCATTAATTATACCAACCATAAAAATTAAAGTTATAAGATAATTTAAAGGAGTTGGAAAGACAAAATGTGCTCCTAAAATTGTAACATCATCAATTGTAATTTTTCCATATAAAATAATTATTAAAACAGCAACAATTTGTCCAATTAATTGATATTTTGCACTTATAGGTTTTATATCGTCTATTAACCCCACTAACAAAATAATGAAACTTGCAATTAAAATTGAAATCATTTCGGTTGTTCCTCGACCAAAAATCATGTATCCTAGCAAAAACGAAATAAAAACTGCAAGGCCACCTATAGTTGGCATTGGTACTTTATTTAGTCTTCTTTTATTTGGATAATCAATAGCTCCAATATGAAAAGCTATTTTTTTACAAATAGGGACTAAAATTAAACTAAAAACAAAAGTTGTCGCGATCATCAATAAGATATTCGTTATATTTACTTCTAAACGCATAATCTCACTCCTATAAGTTTATTATACCTTATTTTTCCAAGAAAAAACAGAACATTTCTGTCTCGGATAATATTCTACTTATTAAAAAGCATGAAAAGTTTTTATTATTTATTTAATTCTACATAATTTATTTACATATTGAGTTAATTCGCTATCAATCGAAAAGTCTGCTTTAGTAAAAAGGCTTACAATATTTTTTTCTTTCATTGATGCAATCTCTTTAGCATTTGAACTTAGAAATACTAAAATACAAATTCCTCCATGTTCTTTTACATACTTCATTGCATAATAATCGGATAATCCATCCCCAATATAAATTACTTTCGAGCAATCTTCAGTAAATATATTATTTTTTTGCAAAATTTGTTTTATGGCATAAACTTTGTTTTCATCACTCATTAAAAAATCTATCCCTATAGCTTCATGCATTTTGTTATATTTAAATGTAGTAGCATAAATTTCTTCGAAGTATGAAGCAATAGATGTTTTTTGCAAGAACACTTTGATTCCTGAACTTACTAAATAATTTTTTATATTATTTTTATTAAGCATTTCAAAAAATTCTAACACTCCGTTGTTATATTCAACTTTATCGTGCCCTAATGAAAAATTTTCATCAATTAGCTTATCACCATTACTCAATATAATTTCACAATATGTTTCAAACATTGCCTGATATAAATTCATATTTTTATCTCTAGCTTTTTTTCTTGAAAGTTCTAAAAAAAGAGGATTGTATGAACCATCTTTCATACCATTCTTTTCCAATATTTCAAGCTTTGGCATTGGGTATGGCGTTAACGTACCATCAAAATCATAAATAATTATATTTTTCATTTATTAGTTCATCCTTTCATATTTTTTCATTTGTAAATTGTTTCCATAGTTTATCTTTATCAAATGGTTTTGGATTGTTTTTTCTTTTGTTTATAAAATCGTCAAATGTGCCAATGACTTTTGCTGGATTTCCTGCTACTACAGTATTTGGTAAAACATCTTTTGTTACTACACTTCCGGCTGCAATAAGCGCATTGGGTCCAATTTTTATATTTCCTAAAATTGTTGAATTACAACCAATAAATACGTTGTCCATCACTTCTATACAATTTTGTTCATAACTAAATGTTCCTTGATTTAAATTATTTAGTCCAAGATGAAAGATATCGTGAGTTACAAAGGTCACATTACTTGTAACAATGATGTTGTTGTGAAATTTTATTAATTTTGGATCTGATGGAATAAATCTTGGTTGAAAAAAGACATTATCTCCCATTTCTTTAAAAATTTGATGCTTTTTTAAATACCTATTTCTTTTATCACTGTTAAGCATAAGTGCGATTCTTAGTCTTTTTAGTTGCTCTTTGGTCCATGGTTTCATCTTTTTCCCTACCTTCCTTTTCATCCCTTAATCCGTATAGCAAAGCGACATAAGTTGATACCATTGGACTTATTAAAACATGTCCACTAAAAAGTGAAATGATTATTAATAGAATGAATAAAAATTTATAGAAACTGTTTAATTTTTTTTGTCGTAAAGCAAAAATCATATACCAAATATAAATAATTGAACCTATTATACCAATACTGTAGAAAATGTCAAAAATATCAATTTCAATATCTTTTATTTCTAATATTTTACTTCTTCCAAGTCCAAACATTTTTTGAGATAAAAGGCTACTCATATATTCTTGATGAACGTTAGCTAAAAAATCTAAACGATTACTGTATATAATATTATCAATGTTTTCAATAGATAGTAATTCCCTTATTGAATCAATTTCATAAAAATTTAAGGATGTCACAATATTTTGATAAAAAGATGTTTTTGGAAGTAGTAAAACTGCACTTATTCCTACTATCAATATACTTATGCTACATATAGCTACATGCTTTTTTATTATTGATATAACTTTTTGACGATAGAAATAAAGGAAATAAAGAAAAATTAAAAGAACACTTATGTACATTGCTTTGGTTCCAAGTAAAGCAAGCATACATATCACTAAAATACTATAACCTATTGTATACTTTTTAGATTTTTCTTGGAGTAAATAAAGCAAAGCAATAGGTATTAATAGAATAAAAATATTTGCTAATTCATTGCCAATATAAAAATAGGAAAGATATAAATCTTTATTTGGATAAATTTCACTTATATTATGTCCTAAATCAAATGGATATGGAAATAGATAAATCACTAAATATATTAAAGATATTTTTGTAATTAATTTGGGAGTTATATACGAATTTTTTATATTCGCAAAGAAAAGAATAAGTGTTGGTAAATAAAAAATTTTAATTAAGTTGGTTATTTCTTGAAAAATTGAGCCTGTATTTCTGTTTGTAAATAAAGTCAGTCCACAAAAAACTCCAATGATTATAAAGTATTTCCAACATTCTTTTTTCTTAACTCCTAAATATATAATTGCATAAAGAAGTAAGAGTCCTTTGAATGCAAGTCCAATACTCGGCCAATTATTCCATGTTGCTAAAGAAGAAAATAAATCAATAAATGGCATGGTTAACAGAAAAATATATAGAATTTTCTCACTTTTGCTATTTTCTTGCATTCTTAACACCTCATGTTATTATCTTATCATTTTCATGGATAAAAAAAAAGGAAATCGTTACTTCCTTTTCTTTTTTTTCTTCTTTTTATCATCACCTAATATGTCAAACATAGTTTCTTCTTTTACTTCTTCTTTGGGTTGTTCTTTAGCTTTTTCTTTTAATTCCTTTTTATCTAATGCTACAGTTTTTTCATAATCTTCAATCATTTTTATGCTACAGTTTTTTCATAATCTTCAATCATTTTTGTTACATCATCCATTTTTTTCATTGCTTCTTCATTTGTTAATTTTGTTGGTGATGGAACTTCTGCTTTTTTCTCTTCCATTTTACTATCTGATACGTTTTCTGAAGTTTTCTTTGCTTTCTTTTTCTTTGGTCCTTTAACTGCTTGGATTGTAATAATGATTAAACAGAAAATACATAGTCCTCCAAAGCCTAATATTCCTATTTTGTATTTTTCTAGTTGGTCTACATAATTCCTTATCCAATTTTCATTATATAAAATATAAGAATTATTTGATGCATCATAAATATAATAATTTCTCTTTCCTGTAACGATATCCATGGCATAAACAAGATAGCTATCAGCATTTTCAGCTTTTAAAGCATCATATGATACTTCACCAATTTGAATTTTTGTTTTAATAAAACCATTTTTTTCCTCTGTAATTGGTAAAATATAAAGCATTAATTGGTCTGATGTGTTTTCATTATACAATTCGTAGGTATTATCATTCTCATTATAAATTGCAAAAAAGATTTTTCCTTCATTATCTTTCACACCAACTAATGTAAATCCTGATGTTTCTGAGTAAAAAGCTGGAATGTCAAAATCATTAATTTTCACGGTAGTTTCTTCATAGGTAGATGGAGTCTCAATATTTTTAAGATTTTTCATTATTGTATATTCATCATTTCCAATATTTATATTTATTGGATTTTCATCTTTAACATTTACTGTTATTTTATATATTCTTTCGACACCTGTTTCACTGGTAACTTTAATTTCAAAAGTATTTGTTCCTTCATTTACTTCTACTTCACCTATCCCACTTATATTAGCATATCCACTTTCAGGACTAGCTTCAAGTGTTACTTTATCAACTGTATTAGGAACTTCCACACTATATTCCATAACATCTTTATTAAACTCAGGTGTAAGTGTATAACCTGACACACCAATACTTTTTAAATAATTATTAGTATCTTTTTCCCGTGGTGGATTAACTGAGACAGATTTACTTCCACTCAAATTTGCTTGTTCATAATTTTTATTTAAGGCTGTTACTGTATAAGAAATATTAATAACCCCTTGCCCAGAAGCTTTACATGTGACTGAAATAGTTTTTGTAATATTTTCTCCAGTATCACTTTGAATAATATCATTATAACTACAACCAGTAGTCGCACCAGCAGAATCAATCTTTATTTGTGCAGTTGTAAAATTATTAACTTTAACATAAGCTGTAACACTTTGTCCACTTGTAACTGAAGAACTACTTACACTTATAGAAGCGGTTGGTGCAGCAGCCGAAACGTTCTTAATGAAAAAAAAGCAAATAATAAAATAAAACAATAATTTAAATTTTTTCATTTCTACCTCCTAAGCCTGAACAATATTTTCTCGTCCTAAAATTGTAAATTTAATTTTTTGTAAATCTGCAATAGTTGGTTTTTGTTCATTTTTATCAACTACTTTTGCAGCATTTAAAGAAGCATCCGAAAGTTGTTGTTTACCAAGAAGATACATTTTTAACATTTGTAAATCGACTAAATCAACATCACCATTGCCATTTAAATCACCATATAAAACAAAGGTGTATGTCTCGCCTGTACTAAATGTAATAGTGGTTCCTGTTGTTACTTTCTCAGTATTACCAATTACATTACCATTAATATCTTTAAAAGTTAATTCTTCACCATTAGTTTTACTTTTCAAAGTTGCAACCGTCGCTCCTATTGTTACATTAGTTAAATAACTTCCTTTTCTATTTAACCCCATATTACTTAAATGACTAGCCACCGGTGTTACAACTGGCAAAGTAGAAGAGCCTCCCCCAGTATCTGGATCAGTAACTGGTATTGATGGATCATCGCTACCAATATTTCCAACATAAACACCATCACTATTAGGAACTGCTCCTGCTGCCGCGTAAACTAAGCCTGCTTTTGCTGGATTTTCTTCAGAACTTCTTGCTCCTATATTATAAAAATTGTAAAAACCAACATAAGTAATCCCTTTATATTCAAATTTCTCTCCACTTGTTACAAGTCCCATTTTAGTCCCAACTTCTTGTCTTGATAAAGACGCTAAATAAACAGGACTTACATTATAACTTTTAGCCGCTTCCATAAACAAAGTCGAATAAGGAATACCATCAACATTGTCATTTCCTTCCATAAATGTTCCTTTTAAAACATTTTTAACCATTGCTTCCGTATAGTAAGAATTATTACTTAAATCTTCAAACATCAAAATACTGTCTTCCATCAAAAAGTTACGGGGATCTAAAAAATATGCCATCGTTTGATCATTTGGCGTTCCCCAGCCAACTTCGGGATAAATATTATTAGCATCAAGACAAGCAGAACAACTTTTACTAACAGCGCCAACCTTCTTTTCAGCAGCAACCGATGCATTAAAGTCTAAATTAGTTTTAATTGATTCAAAAGTCCAATTAGGATACTTTTCATGTAAAGCTCTTAACCATTTTTTATAAGTTTCATCAAATCCTTGTTTGTTCAACTCCTCTTCAAACGCTTGATCCTTAACTTCACTAGTCCCGCCTTCTTCTTTACCCGTTACAGGATGAGTTGTATATTCTGGCATATTATTATAAATAGGAATCGTAAAATGCAAAGGTAAAGAAAGCAAACCATTATCCCGGTAACTATTATAACTAGTTTTAGCTTCATTAAAAGGCGCAGCAATATTAGCTTGATACTCATGGTTATGTGGCTCATAAATACTAGCCGGATTTACATTAAATTTTTTTAAATAAATAGTATTTTGTCCAACACCTAAATATCCGCCTGCAATGAAAGCAGCCCCACCTATTAGCTTTTTTAGGGCTAGTCCATGGTCTTCCATAAGAAGCTTCATAACTTTCTCCTGCTAATGCTACATAACTTGAACATATATAACCACTTTTTCCGTCAAAATCAACACTATACCATCCCTCAGAACATCCATCTCCAGAAGTTTTGTTAGTATTAGTTACGTTTACAATATTTCCTTTATATAAATAATCATATATTTCACTATTTGTTGTTGGAGCTGATCTAAAACGTACTTCATTTCCAGTGATAGTCCCTTGAACTGCAGCTTTGGCAATAGGAAGAAAAGACACAATGGATAAAAAAAGAATACTTACTGACATTGTAATAGATATTGTTTTTCTAATTATCTTCATTTGTCTATCCTCCTTTTATTCGACAATATTATACCATATTTTCTATATATCACAAAATCCTTGTCTTTTTTTTATTGTAAATAAACTATCAAATATTGAGTATTTCTTTAATTTATTATATAATTTTAGATAGATATTTTAAATGAATATGAAAGGGTGTTTTATGAAAGTATTTTTCTCAAAACTTAAAAAAGCAAGTATTGTAATGAAAATTTTTTATTTTTTATCTTTAATTCTTTATTGGGTTAGTTATGGATTTTTTTGTAAAAGCATTTTATCTTTAGTGGGTATTGAAACAGTTATTCGAATTGTTGTTTTAATATTTGCTGCGATTTTTGGTCTTATTTATACAATATTCGGTCTTACAAAAATGTTTCAACATAAAAAAATCGGTTTTATCCTTTTAACTGTGGTTACACTTTTATTTTCTTTAGTGTTTGGATTTGCTTCTTATTATATTGATAGATTATATAATAAACTCGAAAATTTTACGGCAAGTGATCGGAGTGTTTATACGACGGCTATTGTGACGCTTACTTCTACAACTTTTGATGAAGATAGCACTATTGGTATGATTACTGATGAAGATGATCGAACCGGTTATATTTTACCAATGGAAATGATTAGTAAAAATAATCTTAATAATCCAATTGAATATTATGATAATACTTTAGAAATGCTTGATGCATTATATGCTGGAGAAATTGATGCTATTTTTATTAATAAAGACTATGTCACTTTGTATAGTGGCGAGGAAAAGTATCAAAATATTGCTTCAGAAACGAAGATTGTCCAAGAATACTCAAAGGAAATGAAAACGGAAGAAAGTGAATTACTAGTTAGTACAAAAAGTCTTACAGAGCCATTTACAGTTTTGGTAATGGGTGTTGATTCTGAAGCGACAGATGGGTTAGACGCGAATGCAGCATTTAATGGCGATACTTTAATTTTGGTTACTTTTAATCCTAAAACTTTGACAGCAACTATGTTTAGTATTCCAAGAGATTTATATGTTCCTATTATAAGTAGTTCTGGAAGAAATTTAGGTTTAAGTAAAATTAATTCTTCAGCAGCCTATGGCACTGCTAGTACAGTAAATACTATTGAAAATTTAACAGATATTGAGATCGATTATTTTGTTAAGGTAAATTTCCAAGGGGTTATTGATTTAGTTAATACTTTAGGTGGAATTGACGTTGATGTTGAAGCTCCTGATTATCCTCCATATATAAGAACCTATGGAGAAGGAAGACTTTGTGAAAGTGGAGCCGATCGAACTTATGAACATATGGTTTGTATGGATACTGGATGGCAACATTTAAATGGTGAACAGGCTTTAGCATATGCTCGTAACCGTCATGGCTTTTATGAAAGCGATATTGCCCGTAACCGTCATCAACAACAAATTATTGAGGCTATTGCTAAAAAACTTGTTCAAACATCAAGTTTTAGTGATTTTGAAAACTTATTAGATACTATTAGTAAAAACATTGCTACGAATATGAGTACTTCTCAAATACTTTCATTCTATCAATCATTAAAAGGTATGTTAATGAGAGCTTTAAGTGGCGATAATTTTATTGAAATTAAAAAAATGCAACTTACCTATTTTAGTTTTTCAAATATTTATGGATTATCTTGTTTAGGATATTATGAAGGCAGTTTAAATGCTATTACTGAAGCTATGGAAGAAAATTTAGGGTTAACTACTCCTGAAGTTATTAAAACATTAAGTTATGATTATTCTGTTGATTACGAACAAGATAGTGAAACGATTGGTAAAGGAATTTATTCTGGTGGTAAGGTCCCTGATAGTTCTGTAACGAATCCTTCTACTCCTGAAGAAAATGATCCTATTGAAGAAGATCCTATAGAACCTAGCGAAACTCCTGAAGATTCTGATTCTAATGAAAATTCTGACAATGAAACGGATCCTGAAGAACCTACTATACCAGGTAATCCAGAAGAAAAACCTACAAAACCTAGTGAGACTCCTGAAGATCCTGATACATCTGATACATCTGATGAAAATACTGATGATGAAGAAGAAACAACTTCTCCGGATAATAATGAGGACAATACTCCTAGTATTCCTGGTGCTCCTACTGATGAAAATTAAGAGCTTTGCGAATGTCAAAGCTCTTTTTTTGTAAAAAAAAAGAACTTATTTGTTCTCTTCTATATATTTTTTAATATTCTCACTACTTTTAGCATTCAAAGTAAAATCTGCAAATTTTTTTGCTCTGTATAATGGATAAGCCGCGCAGCCTATCATTGCCGCATTATCTGTACAGTACAAAATATTGGGAACATGAAATGTTACACCGTATTTTTCACATAGTTTTTGCATTTCTTCTCGAAGATATTTGTTTGCAGATACTCCACCAGCTAAAATCATGTTTTTTATTCCAGTCTTTTTTAAAGCTAATTCTACTTTTCTTATTACTTCGTCAACTGCTGTTGTTTGAAATGAGTTTGCAAGGTCGGATATCCGTATCTCGTTATTTCGTTGCTTTTCATTATGAACTAAATTTATCACATAACTTTTTAATCCGCTAAAGCTAAAATTAAAGTTTTCTTCTTTCATTGGTATTGGAAGTTGATAAGTATCTTTTCCTTTTAAAGCTTCTCTTTCAATATTTGGTCCACCTGGATAAGGCATCCCTAATACTCTTGCAACTTTATCAAATACTTCGCCAATTGAATCATCAATCGTACTTCCTAATATTTCCATATCCTGTTCACTTTTTAGTATTAACAAATCAGTATGTCCTCCGCTTACTACTAAAGATAATGTTGGATAAACGATATCGTGTTCGATATTATTGGCATATATATGTCCCATGGTGTGATTTACTGCAATTAATGGCTTATTATAGACTAGAGATAGAGTTTTTGCACATTCTATTCCTACTAATAAACTTCCTAATAACCCAGGAGCATATGTCACGGCAATGGCATCAATATCCTCTATTTTTCCTGAGAATTTTTTTAACGTTTCTTCTAGTACTAGAGTGATACTTTCTGTGTGCATGCGACTGGCAATTTCAGGCACTACTCCTCCAAAATTTGCGTGTGTTTTGATTTGAGTCGCGATTGTTAAAGACTCGACTACTTTTCCATTTTTTACAATAGCCATAGATGTTTCATCACAAGACGTTTCTATAGCTAATATGCGTATATCTTTATTCATTTACATCAGCTCTTTCCATAACATAAGCATCTTTTTTTCCGTAATACTTTTTTCTTGTATGGATAATTTTAAAACCAAATTTTTCATACAGTTTTATCGCGACATCATTATCCACAGCAACTTCTAGTAAAAAGGTCATTTTCGGAGTAGATGACGTGATCATTCGATCTAACAAATTTGTTGCAATTTTTTGATTACGGTACGACTTATCTACAAAAATATCAACAATATCTGTAGAATCTTCTATTGTGGTGTATATTAAAAAACCAACAATTTTTTTTTCAATTTGATAAACAAGGATATGGAAATAGCTTTCTTTAGACAGTTGTTCCAAATTATATTTTTGTTTATAATTTTCATGCAATTGTTCTCCGAGATTATAAATTTGTTCATAATCTTTTTTTTCAGCTTTTCTTATCATTTTCTACCTCAATTTTTTTGACATAAAAAGGATTAACTATATGGGGATTTAGCGGATCTTTTTGATGAGCAAATGTTATTAAATTTTCGTAATTTATTTCTGTACAAATAGCTATATTTTTTTCTTGTTTCCAATTATCAAAGTCTTTTGCTTTTATATACTCATATTCAGAAATTTGACGCTTTTCTATTTTGCCCACATAATATCCATTTTTTTCGTTAAGAACAAGATAATTCTCTTCTTTGATGTTTTCAAGGTAAAGCTCTAAACTTGTAATGGTTCTAATAGGAATTTTTAACGTATATGCTAATGTTTTAGCTATAGTCACTCCTATTCTTACTCCAGTAAATGAACCAGGTCCATTTACTACCACTATATCGTTTATATCGTGAATGGTTATTTTCTCTTCTGTTAATAATTCCACCAGTAATGGCATGCAGATGGTACTATGATCTTGACGTTCTGTTCCTTCTTTTTTCTTTATTAATCGTTCACTTTTATATAATGCTAAGACGACCATTTCTCCATGAGTATCAATAAATAATGTGTTCATAACTACTCCAATCTATGTGCTTGTAGTATACTTTTTTTCTGTATGTTTGTCAAATAAAAAAGCCCTATTATCATAGGACTGAATCACATACATCTTCATATATTTTTCCATGTGGTTTAAATATTAAAATACGAGTATTTTCATCCACAAAACGAAAATTTATATCTAATCTTTCTTCGGGTAATTCGTCTTCTATCATATCAGCCCATTCAATTATTGTTACTCCACCCTTAGTAAAATAATCTTTTATGCCTATATTATCTTTATTCTCTTCTAAACGATAAACGTCCATATGGTATAAAGGAAGTTCACCTGTATCATATTCCTTTACAATATTAAAAGTAGGCGAAGTTATAGTCTCTTCTATTCCTAGTGCTTGAGCAAATCCTTTTGCAAAAACTGTTTTTCCTGTCCCTAGCTCACCATTTAAACAGATGACCATATTTGGAAATTTCTCACTTTCAATATTTTGCGCTAATTCAAGCGTGTCCATTTCATCTTTTGATGTAAATTTATAATCCATTTTTATCACCTAGAATCATTTTAATATAGGCTACTATCTAATTGCAATAAATACTTGTTATTTCGTCATAATTTGACATTTTTTCAGAATATTATAATAATGTTGTGTTGAATAGGTTATATCCTGCACTGTCGTGTTTGCTAAAATCAATAAATCTTTTAATAAATTTCCTAATACTTTTATTTTAGCTAAAGAGATATTGCGTTCTACAGGTAATATAAATAGAATTGAACCGTCATGAATTGTATATTTTATAGAATGGGGCAAATTCAATATCTGAGTAAATTTTTTTATCCACATTAAATCACTTAAGGTTATATTTTTCTTTTTTTTGAAAGAAATACTATACATTTTTGTTTCTTTTTTTCGAATTTCAACACCTAATCCCAATCGAAGATCATTTATATCTAAAGACATTATTTTTTTATACATTAATTCACTTATTAAATTCTTTTTATTCATTTCCTTTAATAACATAAGAGTAAAAGCATGACTTGTACAAGTGTATTGCTTATCTTTCTCAAGCTGTTGATAAAAATTAGCGGTTAAATAAAAATAATTTTCAATTGGATTGGGATTTTTTAAAGCATAATATCTATTTTTTACAGAATAATATGATTGATTTATTTCATGATCAAAATCACTTATATAAAAATTTTCTTCTATGTTTTCTAAAAGAAAATTAAAGGCATCTTTGTTTGCTCTGATAAAAGCATATATAAAAATATTTATATTATTGATTCCCTTGTTCATTTTTTTCACCAATTTTATCATATCATGATTTTAAAAATTAGCAATAAAAAAAAAGAACACGATTGTTCCCTTTATTCGGAATTCAATCAATCAAGTAACGTAAAAAGTAGTGATAGAAGGAAACTTGATCCATTTTCATCCGTGCAGCTAAAAAAGGGGATAAAAAAAGCACTTTTTCAGTTGCTTATTTATTTTATCACAATAAAAAACAGTTGTAAAGTGTTTTTTGTTACTATTCACAGTCAAAAAAAGAAATAAATCAAAAAAGATGAGTTTCTTCTTATTAAATGTTTATAAGTGAAGAAATTTAGGAGAGTTATCCA
>CAJFEV010000057.1 GCA_904374795.1 uncultured Bacilli bacterium | reverse complement strand
ATCGCTTATCGGATATGTTTTATTTAAAGTGATTCCTTCACTTTCATTAGTCATGGTAAGTTCAAAACATTTACTTCCTAAAGTATTAAAATTTCTTTGCTTACTTGTAAACAACCAACTGGCATAGCTAACACCTAGGATACTTATTAGAGCAATTAAAATTAACAAAACTAGCAAAACCTTTTTCTTCATAGCATCCCTCTTTATGTTAACGTTTTTTCTGCTTATACCTTATCCTTTTATCATTATACCATGCCTTTTGCTATTCTTAAATACATAATATCACCACTATTTCTTGATATAACATTTATTAATATATTTTCTCATAATCTTACACTATAACTTACTTTCTGTTTTATATCTGTATATCATTCTTACTTTTAAACATACAAATTACCCTAGTTTTTTAAATGATTTTGTTGTAATTTTCTCTCATTAAAGCAATTAGACAGATGAAAAAAGCACGTAAAAAAGGTCACATTTTTTCATTTTCTTTATTTTCTTCTTTTACTATGTTTAGTATATCAAAATTTTTTCAAGAAAAAAAGAAAAAGCATTTTAATAGAAGCCAAAATATGTATTTTACATCACTAGTAAAAATATAAATAGAAAATCATCAGAAAAGCAAAAGATTTCAATAAATTCTTTTGCCTTTTATTAAATCCAATTTAGACTATTCCTTTATAAAAATGAATAATAAATGTTGTATATTTTCCTACTACACTTTTACAAGATATTGTTGCATTACTTCTTGATAAAATACTTTTTGTTAAATTTAATCCGATTCCAATACTTTCCTTATCGGAACTGCTTTTATAAAATCTTTCAAAAATATGTTTTAAATCTTTTTTAGAAATTCCTTCTCCATAATCAGTAATTAAAATTTCACTATACATAGGATTGTCACTAGCGCGTATTTCAATCATTCCATTTTCTTTTGAATGTTCACAAGCATTTTTTATAACGTTCAAAAGTGCCTCTCCTACCCAATTAAAATCTCCAATAATTTTTAAATTTTTAGAAATTTCTTTTTTAACTGTAATATTTTTTGCAACTAACAACAAATCTACTTGTTCTAAAACATAAGAAAACAAGTCGTTGATCGTAATTATTTCTTTTTTTAATTCTATCATACCACTTTCTATTTGACTTACTTTTAAAAGTGTTACGATTAAACTTTTCATATGTAAAATAATTTGTTCTTGTTTTTTTAAAAATTCTTGTCTCGTTTTTTCATCAAGGGAAAACGAAGAAAGATTGTCACTTAAAATAAGTAAACTAGTTAATGGCGTCTTTAATTGATGGGAAATATCAGCTAAAGTTTTAGAAAGCTCTATTTTATCTTTTTTAGAAGTTTCTAAAGCATTTTTTAAACGACTAGTAACTTTCATCAAATCATTTTGCAAACTAGCTAACTCACCGCTTTGAAAATCTTTTAAATCAACTTGGATATCTTGAGAAAGTAGCGAAAATAAATATTGATCAATTTTTTGGATTTCTCGTTTTCTTGATCTTTCTATCCAAAACAAATAAAATCCAACTACAATTACCACGAGAAAAAACAATAGAAAAAAGCTTCCAAAAAAAGTATTTTTCAAATCTTTGATCTCATTCAAATATTCTAATGAAGTTAAAGAGGTTAATCCATATTTTTCTAAAATTGAAAAATCTTCATCTATAGAAATATTTTTTAAAGAATCTATGATTTCTCCTTCTAATTCAGGATGATTTTTTAAAATAGCCATCACAACGGTATTATTGTTTAAAACGATTTCTCTTTTTGTTTGATTAAATAAATAGTAAACAATCCCCAAACCTAAAAAGAAAAAAAGAAAAGTAATAAGAAAAAATTGAAAAATTCTTTTTTTCATTGGATTTCTCCTATTTTGTATCCCACACCTCGTACCGTTTCAATAATTTTTGGATGATTCGGATCATCCTCAATCTTCTCACGTAGTCTTTTAATATAAACGGTTAATGTATTGTCATTTACATAATCTTCATTCACATCCCAAATATCTGCTAAAATTTTTTCACGAGTGAAAACTACCGTAGGATTAGTAGCCAAAATAAGTAAAATCTTATATTCCATAGAAGTCAAGAAAATCTCTTCATGATTTTTAAAAACTTTTGCGCTTGAAGGATCAATAAACAAATTTCCAATCTGAATTTTTTGATTCGTAAAAACATTTCTTCTTCGTAAAACTGCGCGCATACGACTAATTAACTCTCGAGTTCGAAAAGGTTTTGTAATATAATCTTCAGCTCCCATATCAAGACCTTGAACAATCGATACTTCTTCATCATTTGCAGTCAAAAAAATTACTGGAATATTCTTTATTTGTTTTAAAATTTCAAAACCATTCATATCAGGTAAATTTAAATCTAGCAAAATTAAATCAAAAGATTCTTTTACTTTTTCTAATGCTTCCTTTCCAGTTACAGCAGTTGACACCAAAAAATTTTCTTGTTCTAAGCAAAATTTAAGTCCCATTAAAATTGAAGTATCATCTTCAACAATCAAAATTCTTGTTTCCATAATCTCATCACAAAAAAATTATAACATAAGAATAAACAAAAAAAATGACGATTTTGTCATCATTTTACTTTCATCACATATAATTGACCTCGAATATTTATTAACAAAGATATTTCTTCAGCCTGTCGAATATTTTGATTAATTTCAAAAATCCAAGTATCTACAGTTTCACGTGGAGTAACATCTTTCACCGTTGTCGTATAAATATTTTCTCCAATTTTATAACGAATTTTTACAAAATCAGAAACAAAACTTCCTGATCCTCGACGCACTTTATAATAAGTTGAATAAGTATCTAATTCTAACATTCGATTTAAAACAAGTAACGACGTAGAAGGAGATGCAACAACACGATTTTTCAAATTTTGACAAATAGAATTGGTACAACTTTCATAAGTATATTCATAAGATGAAGTCACTTGATAATCATGAATTTGAATTTGTGAAAGACCAATGCGCGTATTTGAAAGTTCCAAAATTTTATGATAATCGACTTCTCGTACTTGAGTTACGGAAGAAATTATATCATAGCGTAAATTAACAGTTTTATATATTGGAGTAACACTTCCAATCTCAAAAGTCATAGAATCTAAAATTTTTAAAGTCATAGTTTGATTTACTAGTGCTGGATCAACTTCATACACCAATACGTAAACGCCTTCTTCCAAAGCTGCAATTTGAGTATTTCGAGCATATGGAAAACCTAAATCTGGAAAATAAGAAGAACGATCAAGTATAGGACTAATCAACCGATCAGCAACCGAAAGTCTAAAATTTTCGTAATCCAAAGTACTTGGATCCGTACGATTATTATTTCGAATATTTAATGCTATAGCCATATAGTAATTTTCATATTCATTTCCACCTAAATCATATTTGGTTAATAAAGCATCTACAACACTCACCGATAAATTATTATGTGACATTCTCTGAGACTGACGATAAACCTTATTATAGACCCCAAAATTCAAATATAACATTGTCCCTATAGTCACGAGTACAACACAAGATAAAATAATAAAAGCTAATTTATTTTCTAAAACATAATATTTAAATTCACGAAAAAAGCGACGAATAGTTCTTTTATATTTATAAGCATCTTTTCCAAAAACAAGCTCAAACTCTTCACTATCAATATCCGTAATTTCTAATTCTTTAGCATCCTCGTCAAAATTAAATTTTTTTAAATCAAAACCGATTCCCCTTAAAAAACTATATCCGATAAAGAAAAATTGAGGAATATATACTATAAAAGCAATATCACGATATATTCGAACCGTTTGAGCTTCTATCACAGCATCTTCAATTTGGGTTAAAATTCCATGACAAAAAGTAATTAATAAAAATAAAACTATATAATAAATTAACAAAAAAGCATAAAAATTTGTATCCTTTTTCTTTCGCCTCATCAAAAAATAGACCGTTAAAACGAGAAGCAAAACCAACAAGATAGCAAGATACATAAAATAATTAATATAGGTACCTGCCAAGTTCATTTGACTTGTATAATAATTTGCTCCTACATAAGAATTCAAAAAGGTCGCAATCGCACCAGTGCGAATAAGCAAATAAACAAGAGGAATACATAAAAGTAAATGAATAAGTTTAAAATGCTTAATTAAAAAAGCATACGGTTTCTTTAAAACCATTACGTTTCCTCCTTATCTATTCTTTTGTATAATCATATCACAAAATATAAGAGATTACAAAAAGATTCATAAAGATATTTATAAAAAAAAAGATATAAAACAATATATCTTTTAGGCTCTTGGATTCACTAATACTTGCCCATCCGCTAAATAAACAACACCATTATTTTGAATCAATTGAGAACTTGGAATCTTAAAAAGATTAGCAACCATATCTATAGTATCTCCCTCTTTGGTAATATAATAACTATACCCTGCTTTAGGAATTAAAATTTCTTGATTAGGATAAATATAATCTTCCATAGATAATCCATTTAAACCGGCAAGTAATTCAGGATTTATATTATAACGTCTTGCAATGCCATATAATGAATCACCTTTTTCAATTGTATAATATTCAAAATAATTTTGATTATTTTTAGGAACTATTCCTTTTTTTTCTGCTCGAAAATATTCTGATTGAAACATCTTTATCACTTCCTAATAGTAAAATATGATATTTCAAAAAATATGCTACTCATGATAAAGAAAAACCACATTAGTATAATTAAAATTCCACTCAAAATATTTCATTAAAAGAATTTCTCCATATTCTAAAGAATAAGCATATAATGAATCATTTTTTAAATAATAAACCCAATCTTCATTATAAGAAATTACATAACTCGGAGCTTCTTCTAAAAGTTTTATTTTAAAATCATTATATACATAATAAAAGCCTTGATCGGAAAGATAAGAAATTGGCAAAACTCCTTGAAAAGAACTATCTTGATACAGTAATCGGTTCATTGTAACATCTATAAATCCATTTTGATAAGTAATTCCTCCTTGATTTTCTGAACCAATTTGTTCAATCTTTTTTGAAGCTGGAGTAATTCTCCATTCTTTTTTTTCATGTTTATCTACCAAATATAATTCATCATCATAAACTCCTAAAATGACACTATCAAAATAAATAGATTCAGATAAATTCCATGTATCAATATTTCCATTAGTCATATCAAGCAGATAAACCTTTTCAAAATAATAATTTGCATCATAATCTGGAATAAAAAGATACTTTCCTACTTGTGCTATCAAACTAGGTGAATAAATATCTTTTTGAAAAAGAGAAATTTCTTCAGTACCATCATTACTCAAATGATAAAAGCCATGATAATTCCAAATATAAAAATTATGATATAAATAATTAGACACATGAATATTTAAAGCATCTATGGAAACATTCTCACCAAAAGAAGAGTATGTATAGCCAAGTTTCTCTTTCATTTCATCAGACACTAAATAAATAGAAATTTGTTCATCATTTTTTCGACATAAAGGCATAAAACGAATTTTATTACTATGTAATTGAATACAAGTTTCTGTATCTGTTGTAAATTCTTCGACCTCATAAATAATCTTTTTAGAGGAAAAATGTTGATTGAGTTGTATAGAAAAATATGTTTGTTCATTCTTTGAAACAAGAAATTCATAATAATTTTTTTCTTTAAAATATTTTTCTACAATTTGATAATCATGAATAGAATATGTAATAGAATAATCCTTTTTTTGAAAAGCAAAAAAGCAAAAAATAAAGCAAAGGAAAAGAAAACAGCAAAAAACTAAAAAGCGCCGTCTCTTCTTTATTTTTTTAATGATGATTTTCTGGTCCATACTTCTTCTTTTCTTCCATCATAAAGCTTGAAATAGCCGTTTCAAGTTCAATCAATGAATCTTTAGACAAATTTGAAATAATAACCTTTTCTTTAATAGTATCTATAACAACCTTTCCCCAAATAAGCCCTTGATAAATTTGCATATCATTATATAAATCCGGTGTTATACTATTTAAAGCATAACCAAACAAAACTCTTTTTTGACCAATCAACATTCTCTTATTAGTAATTGCAACTGCACAAGTCTGAAAAATATCAAAAGGACTTTCATTTTTTTGACCAACAAAGGCATAAGTTACTCTTTCATCAGGGTTAACATGTTCATCAATCACTTTTGAATTTTGAAAAATTCGCCAAGCAATCGTTGAAGGAAACTTTTTTTTAAATTTTTTTGCTAATTCATAACAAGTCATTAGAAATCACATCCTTTAAAATATTATAATATTTCTTTAAAAAAAATACAAATAAAAACAAATTTTACCAAGCTCTAAATATGATTAGCATATGATAATGTCTTAAGTGTTAGTATTTGATTATGTCTCAAAAATACTATAGAATACATCACTTGGTGATGTGTATGAGAAAGGT
>CAJFEV010000056.1 GCA_904374795.1 uncultured Bacilli bacterium | reverse complement strand
GTATGGCTTTATCAGTGAAGAAGAAAGAGAAGATACCCTTTATATAAGAGTGACAGACAATGTGGGGAATATAAGTAATATAGAAAGTACAATTTTAAAGATAGATAGAACTGCTCCTTTTATTTCTAATATCGAAACTTATTATCAATTATTTGGAAGCGTATCATATGTAATCTCAGGTTATGAAAGCAATGCTGGAATAGATGGAACATGGGTAACTAGTACAAATGATTCACAGATTGATTTTAGGGATGTTTCTCATTATACAAATATAAGTGGGGTATATATTGAATTAGAAACTGCTCTTGAAAAAGACATAAAAGTAGAAATTTATTATGCAGGTGTAGGAGAATCTTATACAGAAGATAATGTAACAAGGGTTATCTTAAACGCAGGAGAAAAAAGCATTTCAATCGATATTCCTTCAGGTAGTTATAGTAAGATTCGTTTTGATATTGGAACAGAAAGTGGTTTAGAATATAAAATCAATTATTTAGCAGTTAAAGCGGATTTGGGAATATATCATAACGAAGATATATTATTTCAACTTACTACAACAGAAGAACAAAGCAAGGTCAAAAAATATTATTATAGTTATGATCAACAAACTTGGTATGAAGATTTTGAATATGCAATAGAAAATGAAAACATCAGAAAAAGATTTTCAGTGCAACGTAATCAACAGGTTTATTTTAAAGCAGAAGATAATGCAGGAAATACTTCGAATATTGTTTCATCATGGGCAAGAATAGATAGAACAAATCCGACAGCTAAAATAAGTGCTAGTGTCAGTGGAAATGCAATAACGATAAGTGCGAATGGCTCATATGATAATGAAAGTGGAATAGCAAATTATCAATATATTCGAGATAATGTTAATTGGTATACAAGCAGTTCAAATAGCTATACGTTTACAGGACTTGCTGATGGGACATATACATTGTATGTAAAAGTTACGGATAATGTAGGTAGAACTAGTGTAGTTAGTACGAGCAAGAATGTAGCTTATAATAATGTTTACGTAGCGTCGTATGGCAATGATACAACAGGGGATGGCTCATCATCAAAACCATATGCAACGTTATCTAAAGTTTCTGATCAAGTGGCAGATGGTGGGAACATTCTTTTATTAAGTGATATTACTTTAAATACTGCAAATCGCTTAGATGACAATAAAAGTATTACATTAAAAAGTAATGGGAGTAATATTTATACAATTAATCGAGCAACAACAAGTCATTTGCTATTTATTGGTGGAAAAAGTGTAACAGTAGAAAATATTAAATTTGATGGTAAAAACCTAATTTCAAAAGAAGCAATGATAATTGTAAGTGGAAGTGAAGCTAGTTTTAATCAGAATTTACTATAACAAATGCTAATTGTACGGATACCATGTCAGCTTTATGGGTTGCTAATGGGTCGACAGTTTATATAAATGGTTCATCTTTTACCAATAATACTTCTAATAATAATTCGACTATATGGATAGGTGCTCCGTCAACAGGTGCTAATTCTTTAATTGTTAATAATATTTCCTTTACAGGAAATAAAGCAGTTAATGGGAATATTCGTAATGGTGGAACTTTAGAAATAAAAAATGGAAGTTTTACTAATAATTCTGTAACAGATTCTGGAGGTGTGATATAGAATCAAGGAACATTAAAAATATTGGGAGGAGAAATGTATTCAAATATTGCTGGGCTATATGGAGGAGCTATATATAATGGTGAAACAGGCATTATTATAATGACAAATGGAACAATTAGAAACAATCAAGCTAATTGGGGTGGTGCAATCGCTTTAGGAGTACGCGAAAATTCATTTACTTTTAATGGCGGGAGTATTATTAATAATATTGCTCAAAAAGATGGTGGTGGGATTTTTAAAGAAATTGCTGGAATTTATCATTATGTTTCAGGTACACTAAGTGGTAACACCCCAAATGATTATAAAGCAATAGAATAATTAAAAATTTGTAATCAAATTATCAAAATAAAGTACCGATATTTATTTTTTCCTATAAAAAAAGAATTTATTTGATTAGTGATTCAACTAATTCAGTAAATTCTTTTTGTTTTTCTGTTACTTCTTGTTCTGTGGTTGCTTCGAATCTTAACGTTAAATTTGGTCCGGTATTACTTGCTCTTACTAAGACCCATGAGTTAGGAAAATTAATTCTGACACCATCTATGTCTATATAAGAATATTGTTTTTCTTTTACATATTCTTTTACTTTTTCTACAACTTGAAATTTTGTTTCATTTGAGCATGGAATTTTAATTTCAGGAGTAGAAATATAAGGAATTATTCCTTCTAGTAGTTGACTAAATGTTTTTTCTGTTTTTGAAAGAATTTCAACAAATCTTAAACCGGCGTATATAGCACTACATATTTCTGGACCACGATCATTAAAGAATATATGTCCTGATAACTCTCCACCTAAAGGAATATTGTTTTCTTTAGTATTTGCTTCTGTAAAGCTTGTTCCAGTTCTACTCATGTAAACTTTTCCGCCTAAGCGTTCAATTTCATCGATTAGACTTTTTGAACATTTGACATCACATAAAAAAGTTTTATTTTTTACTTTAGTTATTAAATCTCTAACTGCAACGATTAAGTATTGATCTGCCATAATAAATTTTCCGTTTTCATCGATAATCCCTAACCGATCTCCATCTCCATCAAATGCAATTCCTAAATCTGCTTTTGTTTCTAAAACTTTTTCTTTTAACATTTTCATATTTTCTTCCACTGCTGGGTCCGGGTGATGGTTTGGAAATGTTCCATCACTTATATCACAAATATAAACTGGATCAATGTTTGGAAAAAGATTGATTGCATCTTTAATAATTGTGGATGTTACACCGTTACCTGGATCAAATACAACTTTTATTTTTTTTGAACCCATATCAATGTTTTCTTCTAAGTATTTTAAATATTTTTCTTTAATATTTCTTGTTTCATGCATTCCTTGTCCTTCTAAAAAATTTCCTTGAAGTGTGAATTTTTTGAAGTCTTCAATCATTTTTCCTCTAGCATTAGCTACTGGATCAAATGAAAATTTGAATCCATTATCATCTTTTGGATTGTGACTTGCAGTTATCATAATCCCATATGTATTTTCTATGTATCTTGTATAATAGTGCATTGGGGTTGTGATTTCTCCGTAATCAATAACGTTAATTCCAGAGTCTAATAATCCTTCTTGTAAAGCAGCTTTTAAACTTTTTGAAGATAATCGATTATCCATGCCAATTACGCATTTATTTTTATCTAAAAATTTTTTTAAATAACTTCCATAACTTTTTCCTATTGTATAGGCTACATTTTCATTAATTTCTTCAGGGTATTTTCCACGTATATCGTATGCTTTAAAAATTAATTCATTCATTTTATCAACCTCTTTATAGTATATTCATTTTATCAAAATTTTAGGTATGTGTCTATAAATGAAAAAGAAATGTCAACTTTTTTCTTTATAGGTTGACAGTGTTTTTAAAATATTCTACTCTTATAGTAGGTGATAATATGGCAAAGGAAATTGATATGATGCCCTTTAGGGTTTGGCAACAACAAAAGCAAGAAGAAATTTATCGTAATAAGATTTTACAAGAAAGGCAAGAAAAAATCTCAAGAGCAAAAATTAGAAAAAGTTTGAAACGTTTGGTTATAGCCGGTTCTTTTTCTTTAGCATTAGGGTCTAGCTTGGTTGCTAATGCTAAAAATGCTATAGGAGATCTGCGACATAATATTGAGGTAAATGCAGCTTTTCAATCAATTTCTGATGATGCTCGTGATATTGTTTATCAAAATACCAATCATATTCAAAATGAAAATACGGGAAATATTGCATCTCAATACAATCATTATGGAATAGCTAAAGATGTTGAAAATTATGCTTCAATGTTTGGAAATTTAACTGGGGATGCAATTTTAGCTGCAGTTTTAGAGGTGTCTGAGGATAACGCTTATCAAAATGATGATCGGATCGTTAATGCTTTATCTGATGATTTTACCAAAGCAACGACAGCAGATGAATATGTTCATAGTTTAGGATTTGAAACAAAGGAAGAATATTTGGAGGCTATGAAAGAATCTGTGTATAATGAGGCTCAAAGACAGCAAGTTATACAAAAATATGCGGGTACAGAAAGTGAGTTAAAAAGATGAATGATGATATAACTGTAAATGTTGTTACTTTGGATGATCAAAAGGAATATTTTATTTTAGATAAAATTTTGTACAAACAAGATACCTTTGTTTTTTTGGCTTTAAAAGAACAACCAGAAAAAATTTTCGTTAGAAAAAGAGTTACTTCTAATCAAGAAGTTTTTTTGAAAGAAATTCTTAATTTTGAAGAATTGCAGCTTGCTTTTTCTTTGTTTTTTCAAAAACATCCTGAATTTTTAAAAGAATCACAAATTTAGTGATTTTTTTTTGCTTTTCTACATATTCTTTTTTAGAAAGGAATGGTTAAAATGAAAAGCATAATACCTTTTACTAAAGAGTTGGATTTTAATGCTAAAGTTCAAGAAATTACTAGTATTTCTTTAGAACGAGAATTTGAAGTTGAGGATGGAAGTGTAGTAGGAAATTTATATGTAACTGGAGATTATAAAAGTCATGAAATCAGTGTGAATGTAACTCCTTTTTCTTTTAAAATTCCCTTTACGATTGAAATTCCTGATAATTTAGATAAAGATTCTATTACCATTGAAATTAGTGATTTTGCTTATGATATGAATGATGATAGTAAAATTACGGTGCATATTGAGTTAGAACTTGAAGGAACAGAAGTTGTTCAGGAAGAAGTGGAAGAAGAAATCGTGGATACTCCTGTTGAAGTGGATTCTGAAGAAATTCTTAAAATGATGGAAGAGCGAAAAGAGGAGAACCAAGAAAAGGAAAGTGAAGATGAGGTTTTGGCTGAGGATGAAGATGAAATTTTAAAGGATAAAACATCAGAAGAGGAACTACCAAAAGTTCATGAGGAACGAGATGAAGTTAAGAAAGTAGAAATGGATAAAGAAAGTGAGGATGTTATTATGCAAAATATTGATCAAGATAATGAGTATACGACTTATCATATACATATGGTAAAAGAAGGAGAAACGGTTGAAACTATTTGTACGATGTATAATTCTAATATGAGTTTGTTAATGGATTATAATGATTTAAGTAATTTAACTCCAGGAGAAAAGATACTTATTCCTTCAGAAAATGAATAATCGTAGTTTACGTGTTCTTAAGGATATATATAAACCATATCGATATACGATTTCTGGACGAGCTCATATTTTAGAATCTACTAGTGGAAATGTGGTTGTTAAAGAAAAAGAAAAAGATCTTCGGTCTTTATACCAATATTTGGAAAGCCGTGGTTTTTCCAGTTATCCAGCACTTTTGGATGATTCTAGAGAAGGTGTGAATGTTTTTGAATATGTTCCTGATACCAAAATGCCTATAGAGCAAAAGGCTATGGATTTTATGAAAGTTGTTGCACTTTTGCATCAAAAAACTACATATTATCGAGAAGTGAGTGAGGATAATTTTAAACAAATTTATGACAATATTTTAGGTCAAATTGATTATTTACGATATTTTTATACAGATCTGTATGAGCGCTATTTTAAAAGCGTTTATCCTTCTCCAAGTGAATATTTGCTGTTAAGAAATCTTTCAAAAATTTTTTCTTCTTTAGATTTCTCGGCTCACGAACTAGAAGATTGGTATCGGACTGTTCAAAATTTGAGTAAATACCGTGTCTGTCAGATTCATAATCATTTATGTTTGGAGCATTATCATAAATGTAATAAAGATTGTTTGCTTAGTTGGGAAAAAAGTCGTCAAGATACTCCTGTTTTAGATTTATTGAATTTTTATCACTGTGCGTATTTTGATTTGAATTTTGAGGTGTTATTACAAGAGTATTTTCGAATTTGTCCATGGAGTGAAGAAGAAAAAAAACTTTTCTTTTTAGTAATTTCTTTACCATTAAAATTCGAAGAGAAAGGGACAGAATTTGAAAGAGTCAAGAAGATTCGAGAAGTACTAGATTATGTTTATAAAACTGAAAATTTAATAAGGCCATACTATTCGATACAAAAAGAACAAAAGTAAAAGAATTTCTACTAAAAGAATGAAAATGTTAAAACGAATTGGCAAGATAAAAGTAATAATTAATTGATAAAAAATTAAAATACCTAATCCAAAAATAATTAAAATTGAAAAAAAGCTATTGTGGCAGTTCCTTTTCATAAGATCACCTATTGTAATATATGATATTTAAATGAATTGGTTATTTTACCTTTTTTTAGATTATTGGAATTGAGATTAAGAAAGTTAAAAAGCTTTCTTTTTTTATACCTTCCGGGTGTAAAAAATTTTTGTAGGTAAAATAGTAGTTATGATAATAATTTATCGACTACTATTTTTTCTACTTCATTCCATCTACCACTTTCAACATAAC
>CAJFEV010000055.1 GCA_904374795.1 uncultured Bacilli bacterium | reverse complement strand
GTTATAACATAATTAATCGTTACTTCGGCAGCCGTTCCAGCTGTAGTTGGTAAAGCAATAATTGGCAAGCTTTTATTCTTTGTATCTGCTGTACCTTCTAAAGAATTAATATCATAAAACTCTGGATTTTTTACAACAATACCAATACATTTAGCTGTATCTATGACGGATCCGCCACCAACACACACAATAGCATCAGCACCTACATCTTGACAAACTTTTATTCCATCATGACAATTTTTAATGGTAGGATTGGGTTTTACCTTATCAAAAATATGATAAGAAATATTAGATTCATCCAAACAATCTAAAACCTTTTTGGTAACACCACAAGCCATTAAAGTTTCATCAGTTACTACTAGGATGTTTTTGAATTGTCTTTTTTTGATTTCAGGAACTAAATTTTCTCGAGCATTCCATCCAAAATAAGAAGTTTCATTCAAAATAATTCTATTTGCTATTTCTCTCCCCTCCATTCTACTATTCCATTTTACCACATCTTTGATTTAAATAATTTTTTTTTGACATTATTTGCACAAAATTTGTCAAAAAAAAAATAAATGCTTACAACATTCACTTTTTCCTTTTATTTGAAAATTCCGAATCGTACTCTACATCTTTTATCAAATTACTATTCAAAATATTTACATCATTTTTCCAAACACTTTTTTGTTGTAATAAATCATTAGCGATTTTTATTTGGCTTAATATTGATTTTTCGGCATGATAATTAAACCTTTTTTGAGCTCTGATTTTGTCATTAGAATTATCTTGAAATTGTGCTGAACTTTCTAACGTAACTCGACTTGATAATGAATTAAAAGTTTTCTTATAAAAACAAATATAATCTATTCGAAATTGCTTCATTTCCAGTACATTATCAAAGTTTGCTATAGTATATAAAGCTTCTCTATCCCTTAAAATTTTAGAATATCCACAAGCGAGTCGTAATTGTTCCATTTTTTTCCAGTTACGCTGTTTAGCAATAAGTATTAACGCTTCCCTATTTTCTATTTTTTCAAATTATTCTAACCGATATTTTTTAAATAATCCACAATAAAATTAAAATGCATCCCATTACTTGCTTTAAGTAATACTACATCGCCCTCTTTTAAAAATTTTTCTAATTTTCTTTTTAAGTTTTCTTGACTTTCAAAATAAAATATTTTTTGTGGATCCACTTTATTTTTTAAAGCACCTTCTTGAATATACTTAGCATCTTTTCCTTGTAAAAATAAAGTATCTAATTTTAAAACCTCTTTTAAAGAACCAATTTTTCTATGAATTTCTTCTGAGAATTTTTCTAATTCTAAAATATCTCCCAAAACAGCAATGTGTCTCTTTCCAGGATATTTTAACAAAGTTTTTAAAGCACTTTGAAGAGCTTCAAAATTAGAGTTATACGTATCATCTATTAATGTAATATGATTTTTTAAAGAAAGAAATTTCATATGATTTTGTTCTATATTTAAAGATTCTAAACCCAGTTTAATATCTTCCATTGACACATTTAATAAAGAACCAACTGCTATTGCAAGTAAGGCATTTGAAACAAACACTTCTCCCATTAAAGGAAGTACAATTTTTATTTTTTCATTTCCATACAACACTTCAAATTGTGTTTTTCCTGTTTCCACCTCGATATTTATAGCTTGATAATCAGCTTTTTTTAAAATACTACAACACACAATAGGATGATTTTTTATAGAAAGATTTTCTAATAAATCGCTATCTATATTAACAACTAAGGAAGAATCTTCATTCATTCCTTCTAAAATTTCTAATTTAGCTTTTAAAATATTTTCCCTAGATCCAAGTATTCCAATATGAGCTGTACCAATATTTGTAATAACTCCAATAGTGGGTTTAGCAATTAAAGAAAGATTTTTAATTTGGTTAAAATCATTCATACCCATTTCTAAAACCATTACATCTTCATCATGATAACTTAAGATATTTAAAGGAAGACCAATCTGACCATTTAAATTTCCTGGAGATTTTAACACTTTATACTTTTGACTTAATACTGCTGCAACCATATCTTTCGTACTAGTCTTACCTACACTACCAGTCACAGCAACTACGGGAATATCCAAAGTTTCACGTACATAAGTAGCCAAATCTTGCAAAGCCTTTACCGTATCTTTAACCAAAATAATCGTATAATTTGCAGTATCTTCTAACGCACCTTCAAAAGAATCTAAAATACACGCACATGCCCCCTTTTCCAATGCACTTTTCCAAAACTTATTCCCATCAAAACTTTCTCCTTTAATCCCAACATAACAATCACCACTTTTTATAGTTCGTGTATCTTTAGAATAAGATTCAATTAAAAGCTCTGTATTTCCACAAAGTAAAGTTCCATTACAAATATCCAAGATTTCTTCAACACTCAATTTCATTTTTTCACCTTCTATACATATAGTATACAATATTTCTTGACTTTTTCTAGTTTTTTCATAAAAATTAACTTATTATATAAAAAAGAGGAGGAAATCCCATGAGTAAAGAGCAATTATCTTCAATGATTAAATATTTAACATGTAAATTTGCAGAATTTTATAGCTATTTTCCGCAAAGTGAAAAAAAGGGAATTGAATATAATGGCAGCATTTCATTAGAAGATGAATTAAGTCGCGGATACTGTCTTCATTATGCTGCATTCCTAAAAAAAATCTTTCCCGAAGGACAGATTTATTTAGCTAAAAACTTTTACCATTATATATTTCAGTATGATGAAAATTTTTATGATTACCGAGGATTGATCGGAAATGAAGAAAATATCGAAATTTCGCCAAATTTTTTCATAAACAAAAAAGATTTATTTGAGCAACCCATTGAAAACATTCATGAAGAATTTCAAAAAACCCCTCTTATTTATGCCGAAAAAGATCCAGTATGGAGCAAAATAGAACCTAAATTACTAGAATGCGCTGAAAAATTAAAAAAAGAAGGTTTTTCTAAATGCCGTTAAAAAAAGCAAAATGAAATAGAAATTCACCCCATAAAATAGACAATAAAATAAGGTAAATATAATAAAAATCAAGGATCTAGTACCCTTGATTTTTAAATACTTAAAGTTTCATGTTATTTTTATATCTTTTCAATTCTTCTTTTTATTTCATCAACACCTAAAATTTCCATAATATCTCTTAAATTAGGAGTTCTAGAACTGGTTGTTAAAGCAACACGTATGACAGTTGACACATCTGCAACATTACCTTTATAATTTTCAGGATTTTTCTTATAATCTTTCATATTTGAAGCGTACCCAAGTTCATCACATAAAAGTTTCACTTTGTTAAACCATTCATCATTATCATCTTCAATATTGTAATATTTATCCATATAAACTTGTAAAATATGTTTTATTTCTTCTAAATCCGTAATTTTTTGAAAGTCATAAGTAACATTTTCAAAGTTTTCTTTAAACATATACCAAATATTTTGTTTTACTTCACTATACATGGCAAAATCTTTTCGAGGTTTTTCACTTTCCCTTTCAATATTTAAGGTACGAACTGCAATATCTTTCTCTTTTTCTAACAAATGAGCAAAATCTTTATCATATACTTTAGCCCATTCTAAAGTATTTTGATATACTTCTAAAGCAGATAACGTACTAAGATAATTTTTAGAAATATTTAAAAGTTTCTCCATATCAAACAAAGCTCCACTTGTACTTATTTTTGAAAATTCTAAAGTAAATTCACTAAGGTCTTTATTTGGATTGTCTAAATACCATTCTTCAAAATTCGAATTTAAAAGAGTCATTAAGTAAAGTTCTACTGCTTTAACTGGAATACCTTTCTCCGTATAATATAAAACATTTGCTTCGGGATCTTTTCTTTTACTGATTTTTCTTTTCTTTCCATCTTCTTCTTTTTGAATAGTAGCTAAATGCGCATATTTTGGAGGCTCAACTCCTAAAGTTTTAAAAAGCTCAATATGAATTGGTAAACTACTAATCCACTCATCACCACGAGTTACATGAGTTGTATGCATCAATGTATCATCAACCGCATGAGCAAAATGATAAGTAGGAATACCATCTTGTTTTAATAAAACTACATCCATATCATTTTCCGGAATAGAAATTTCTCCTTTAATCGCGTCTTCAATCACAACTCTTCTTAAAAAATTTCCATGACTTTTCAAACGAATCGTATAAGGAATACCTGCACGTACTTTTTCTACAGCTTCTTCCATACTCATATTTCTCTCTTTACTAGCCCAAGGTCCAAAATACCCAATACGGGATTTAATCGCTTTTTGTTTTTCAGTAATTTCTTCTTTTTCTTCCTCAGTTAAAAAAGAGGGATAAGCCAAATCTTTGATAAGTAAATCTTTAACAAAAGCTTGATAAATATCCTTTCGTTTACTTTGAATATATGGACCGTAATCTCCCACATCTTCACCATTATTTAAAGGCCCCTCATCAAATTGTACATCATAATTTTTTAAAGAAGTAATAATTTGCTCTATACCATTTTCCACTTCTCTTTTTTGATCGGTATCTTCAATTCGTAAAAAACAAACTCCGCCACTTTGATGAGCAAGTTTTTGAGCCGCAACAGCCTGATATAAAGACCCAATATGAACAAAACCAGTAGGACTAGGTGCAAGTCTTGTAACCATAGCTCCATCACTCAAGTCTCTTTTTCCATATTTTTCTTCATAATAAGCTCTTGTATGTAAAACATTTGGAAGCAAAATATCCGCAAATTCTTCTCTTGTCATTATAAAACCTTCTTTCTAAAAAAACAAAAAGGCAATACCCAAAGGACGAATCATTCGTGGTACCACCTTATTTTCTACTCTTAACTCGTAACGTGAGCATCCGAAAGTTAATTTATCTTAACTTTAACTCCAAAGTTTCTTCAAAATACTCTTTTATCTATTTCCACCAACCATAGACTCTCTTTCAAAAAGAAATATCTTTACTATTCTTCTTCATCGCTTTCAAAAGTATTGTAAAATATTTTTATACACTTGTCAAATCTAAAATTTTTCATTTCTATAAACTCAAAATGAATGGATTATCTTCTGAACCATCTCCAGCTGTTATTTTTACATCACTATTTAAATATAATGACGGATAAACATCATTTAAAAGATGCGCAGTTTTTCCGTTTATAGCTCCTATCCTACCATCTATCGTTTCATTATCAACATATGCAACTATAATTGAACGATCTATAAAATGAGTAATTGTCCAATAAGATTGCTGTTTAAAAAGCCAATTATTTAAATAGCACTCTCGAGAATTATTCCAATAATATAAAGATGTTTGCAAGCATTTTTCTCTATTTATTCCGTTTGGCGCATAGCCATAATCGCTTGGATAAATTAAGCCTATTTTTCCTGTCCAAGTTGTTTTATTTCCTTCATCAACATTGCTGCCTCGTTCATATGCATAAAACTCATCTACCGTATTATTTTTACTTACTGATCCCCCTAAATTCCAAACAGCATTATCTATCATTTCTTGATATGGACTTTGAATACTGTTTAAATAAGTTCCATTTAGTTCTTCTTGTAAACTTGCTGTTGTCCAATCATTTACATTATCTGTATCCCATGCCATTTTGTCTTCACTATATGGTTCATCTCTTATAACTTTTAAACGTGTTTCTTTTGTTTCAGTTCCATCATCTATGTTATTCATAACTCCTATGATTCTCCATAAAATTGGTTGATTCGATTTATCTTCAGTTACACAATACGTTGTTTTTAGTTCTTCAACACTAGAAACATTGTAATACTCTTCTAAAAGTATTGGGAGTACACTAGTACACTCCTCTTCTGTAGAAAATCCTAAGTTTTCATAATTTGAACAGCTAAAATCCGAATCTACGTATTCATTGCATTCTCCTGCAGATGATACAGGTAAATCTATTTCTTCCCATTTATTTATAACTGTTCCTTCAGGATAAGTTTCATTTCCAAAAGATACATAATTGTTTGGATTGGCTCTGATATATCTTAAATTGTTATCTACAGTTCCATCATAAACGAGTTCTTCTGTATTTAAACTTGCATTTTCAACTAAACATTCTGCTCCTGTTTTTCCTTCTTTTGAACAGGCTACTACTTCTCCTGCAAAAGTTGTTTTCTCAGCAATAAGTTTTACGGTAACCTTTCCACTAAATGTTTGTCCTTGTTGGGCATTTTGATTACCATTATCTTTATAGTCGTATACTAAATAATACGTTGTTTTCTCTAATGTTTCTGTATCAAAATCTGCTTGTTCTAATATAATTTCACTACTATTTGTCAATGTTGTTGGTCCATAAACTATTTCTGGTGTTCCATTAATCATTATTGTATCTTCTTTTACAAATCCTTTGCTTGTTTGAGTTAACTCTCCTTCTTCTCTTACTACATTATTCGTGACTGGTTCTGTTGTTTTATATAAAGTGATTTCTATATCACTTCCAAATACTTCTGGCACTACTCCTTCTAAATCAATTTCATAGATTCCTGTTCCTTCTTGACTTCCTTTTTCTATA
>CAJFEV010000054.1 GCA_904374795.1 uncultured Bacilli bacterium | reverse complement strand
TATATCCAAAATTTTTAAAAATTGAGGAAACTCAGTTCTTTTTGTCGTGATTATAATATCACATTTTTTATAATTTGACAAAACTTAGATAATCATTTATGACGAAAAAAGAAAGCTCTCTTTCTATTTATTTTTACGGTACTCTATTTGATAGGTAATACGAAGTAAAAGTTTCCATGGAAGAAATCTCGCGAAAAACAAGCCTAGTTTCATTGTCAATGTAGGGACAATAATCAATTTTTTTTGAAACATTTTATCAATAGCATACTTAGCCACATAACGACTACTCGCCCCATCTACTTTAAATTTTCCATGAGCAACTTTATTAAATTCGGTATTTACTGGTCCTGGACATAAAGCACTGATAACAACGGGACTTTTTTCATGTCGTAATTCTTCATAAATAGCCATAGTTAACTTTAAAACATAATTTTTTGTTGCATAATAAGTAGAAAGCCTTGGCCCAGCTAAGAAACCTGCACTACTACAAACATTTAAAAGATATCCGCCACCATCTCTTTCAAATTTTTGAAGAAATAATTTCGTTAAAACATGATAAGCAACAACATTTAATTGGATCATTTCTAGTTCTCTAGTTAAATCCGTTTTGTCAAAATTTCCAAATAAGCCAAAACCTGCATTATTGATAAAAATATCAATTTTTCTATTTTCAAATTTTTCATATAGTTTATATAAATTCTTTTCTTCCAACAAATCTAAAACAACTATTTCAACATGTACATGAAGTTCTTTTTTTAATTTCTCTAATCTTTCTTTTCTTCTAGCAACTAAAATCAATTCAATATCTTTACTTGCTAAATAACGAGCCATATCTCTTCCTATTCCGCTACTAGCACCAGTAATTAATGCAACCATATTATCACTTTCCATTCATAAGAATAGTATATCCCATAAATAAAAAATAATAAATCTTTATTTAAAGCAACCATTTTTTAAGAAACTGTATATGATTTTCTTTCGTTCCTTCACCAGTAATTGTTACATCTTTACGAAGATTTATTACAGGCCGTAATTTAATAGAAACCGTTGTTCGATAGTCATCAATATAACTTATATCTTCTACAATAGCAAAAACATAAGAATACCAGCTTGAAATTCCATAAGGATTAAATCCTCCAACAGGAGTTATTGTCCAATATGCATTTCCTGTATATAAATAACTACTGATATTTTGCAGTTGATAATTATAAGTTGCTTCAAATGTTCCACCACTATAGCCAGCTAACATCACTTCATCTATAGTTATTAATCCAACAGGATATTGTAATGCTTTATTCCCATGATTTGATAATGAAGCTGTATATAAATCACTTTCATTTTCACAAAGCAAGCTTGGTAAACTTTCCACCACCCTTAAATAACCGGAATAATATGTAGTTACTTGTCCAGTTCCTACTCCATCTTGTAAATTTAACGTACTTCTATCTCCACAAAATCCAGCATCAATATCTATATAAGAGGCATAACTTGATAACACATCTGTATAAAAAGCATCATTTGCTTCTTTTATAGCTGAAGATGTACTAACTCCATGTGCTTCTCCCTCAGTATACATATATCCGACATACATATTATCATTATTTGCGGAGTTAAATGGAGATGTTTCTACTTGTCTATCTTCAATTACCTCACCATTTTCATGCGCTACTGTTCCATCATAAATCATTCTTATTGTTCCATCTCCATTTATTCTTATGATTCTCCAATAACGATTAGCAAAATATACATAGTTATTCTCAACTGAACCTCTATAATAATATGTTGTTCCATCTGCATCTGTTGTTTCAAATATTCCTTTTTCATGAGACTCACACGTTTCATCATCACATGCTGATTTTGTAAAATCTGGTGTATATTCATATACTTCTATTTCTCCTAAAACCGTATTTACCGTTTTAGTCTTTTTAAAATATAAAGTACATTTCGTTCTTGTTTCAGTCAAATTAGTTACTAATGGAGCCCATTTAGAATTATCCCATTCTAAAGTTGCATGATTTGTACAATTGGATTTTTCTTCATCAAAAATATATCCATTATTCTGTAAAGGCATATTATATACAAGTTCATCATCCACATAATAAGCAAAGTACACATCTCCTAAATCTTGAACACTTCCTTTGATTATATTAAATTCTTGCTGCACTTGAAATGTTGCAAAAGAGATATAGAAAAATACTCCTGCTACTAGTAAAATACATATTATAGTAAATAGTTTAATTCCTGCTTTTGAAAAAGATTTTTGCTTAAATTTTTGCAATTTCATTTTGCACCTCACGTATTTTTAATACACTTACATTTTAGCAAAAAAGAAACGTACTGTAAATACGCATTATGATAAAATCACAAATTTTTTTTATACACTTAATTTGGTGAGAGTATGAAATTAATAGCAGACAAATATGAAGCAAAAGAAATTATCAAAATCATTCGCGAATGGAGTGAACTAACTCAAGAAGAATTTGGCAAAAAAATTCATCGAAGTAAAGACAGTATCCAAAGCTATGAACTAGGAAGAACAAAAATGTCTTTAAATAAATTCCTAGAATTAGCTCAAAAAGAAAATTTAACAATTACAATAGAAAAAAAGAACCACAAATAATTTTTTGTGATTCTTTTTAATTATTTCTCTCTAAAGATTCCATAATTTTAGGTAACATTTGTTTTTTCCTTGATACTAAATCAGGAATAAAAGTTCCTTGTTCAAGATTAGAAATTCCAAAACTATCTTCAACAATATGCTTAGAATCATCATTAAACAAAACATATGAACCATTTTTTATAATATCTGTAATAAATAAGGTTACAGTACTATAATCTCCTTTAGCAATTTCGTTTAATTTATCTATATACTCATGTAAATGTTCTTTAATAGAATCAAAATCCATAGTAATAACTTGACTTATACCTAAACTTTCATTTCCTACTTTATAAGATTTAAAGTCTTGATAAATAATATCTTCAACTTCCAATCCCTCAATACTACTTCCCGCTTTTAGCATTTCATATCCATAAGCCTCATAATCTTCTCCACAAATATGAGCTAAAGCTTTAACTGCTATTTGATCATTTTCAGTTGTAGTTGGGCTCTTTAAAATTAAAGTATCCGAAAGAATAGCTGAAAGCATCAAACCGGCTATTTCCTTTGGTATAGCAATATTTCTTTCTTGATATAATTGATATAAAATAGTACAAGTACAACCAACTGGCATACAACGTACATTAATAGGAATTGCAGTACCAATTGCTCCTAAATTATGATGATCAATAATTTCTACAATACTTGCCTCATCAATTCCTGGAACACTTTGCTCCAAATTATTATGATCTACTAAAATAACTTGTTTTTTTTCAAAATTTCCAATATCTGTAATTCGAATTAATCCTAAACATTCATTCTTTTTATTCAAAATCGGATAATTTGTATGACCTAATTTAGTCGCATCAGCAACAAAATCTGTTAAATAATCTAAGTCATGAAAAACCGTTGGATTTTTATTTACCAAAATTGTTTTTACATAATTACTTAATGCTATTTGAGTACATGTATTGTAAGTATCTAAAGAACTAGATATAACACTAACCTTATTTTCTTTTGCTAATCCAAGTAATTCCTCATCTAAATCACAATCGTTTGTTAAAACTATCAATGCTACTTTAGATGAAATTCCATGTTGTAAAACTTTATATCTGTCTCCTACTATTAAAATATCACTTTTTTTCAAAGATGCTTTTTCAATAAACGTTTGACTTTGATAGCTACCCGCTATAGTATCTCCATTGAATTCATCTTGAAAGCGTAAAATTTCACGTCCATTCAAAGAATTAACGATATGATCATAACTTGTATTCAAATGATTTTTAGAATGTTCAATAAACATCATAGCGATTTCTTTCAAAGTAATTAAGCTAATTAATTTTTTATGATTGTCAACTATCGGAACAGCCGTACAATGATTATCTTGCATAAAATCAACAACTTCTTTGATAGAAGCAAAAGCATTAAGCATTAAACCCTTTCCATAAGAAACATCTCGAAGCTGTACCTTAACATTGTTTAAATATTCTGGTTCCTTAACTTCAAAATGTTTTAATGCAAAAGCACTCTCCTTATTAATATGTCCTAATACTCTTGGAGATGTATTATCACCCAACTGATTTTTTAAATACGAAAAACTAATTGCTGAACAAACACTATCCGTATCCGGATTACGATGTCCAAAAACATAAGTTGTTTTCATAGCTCACTCCTTTTCCATGCCTATAAATATACCACTAAATAAAGAAAATTACAAAAATTTTTTAAGAAAAGCATTTTTTTAGCAAAAAAATTTATACTATAGAAAGACTTGTAAAACATATAAAAACTATATAAAATAAAGATCAAGGAGGTACTTATGTTTGATTTAGTTTCAAAATATACCCCCAGTGGGGATCAACCAAAAGCAATTCAAGAATTAGTTACCGGAATAAAAGAAGGAAAAAAAGAACAGGTTTTATTAGGCGCAACTGGTACTGGAAAAACCTTTACTATTGCTAATGTTATTAAAGAGGTAAATAAGCCTACCTTAGTTCTAGCTCACAATAAAACTCTAGCCGGTCAACTTTATTCTGAATTAAAAGAACTTTTTCCAAACAACCATGTAGAATATTTTGTATCCTATTACGATTATTATCAACCAGAAGCTTATGTTCCATCAAGCGACACTTATATTGAAAAAGATTCTTCGATCAATGATGAAATAGATGAATTAAGACACTCAGCTACATCTGCACTGATTAACTATCAAGATACTATTGTTGTTGCGAGCGTTTCTTGTATTTATGGTATTGGTGAGAAAGAAGAATATATGCACAAAATGTTTATTTTAACCATAGGTGACACCATTAGAAGAAATGACATTATTAACCGGTTAATTGACATGGCTTACGAAAGAAATGATATCGACTTTCACCGTGGTACTTTTAGGGTTCGTGGAGATATTATTGATATTGTTCCCGTAAATGAACACGCCTCAGGAATACGTATTGAATTATTTGGCGATGAAATTGAAAGTATTAGAAAATTTGATCCAGTTACCGGAAGCATTTTAAAAAATATTAAAAGTATTACAATTTCTCCGGCTAGTCATTTCGTAACAAGTGATGAAAAAATGCAAGAAGCCATTAGAAGAATTGAAGCTGAATTAAAAGACAGATTAGAAGAACTAAAAAGTCAAGGAAAACTCATTGAAGAACAACGGTTAAGAGAAAGAACTAACTATGATATTGAAATGCTTAAAGAAACAGGATTTTGTAGTGGCGTTGAAAACTACTCTAGGCATTTAGCTTTAAGAGGTCCTGGAGAAACACCTTCCTGTTTGATTGATTTTTTTCCAAAAGATTTTCTTTTAGTGGTGGATGAATCTCATGTTACTCTTCCTCAAGTAAGAGGAATGTATAATGGAGATAGGATGCGCAAACAAACACTTGTAGATTATGGATTTCGCCTTCCAAGCGCTTTAGATAACCGTCCTTTAACTTTTGAAGAATTCGAATCAAAAATCAACCAAGCCATCTATGTTTCAGCAACACCTGGAGACTATGAACTCGAAAAAACTCATGGAGAATTTGTTGAACAAATTATCAGACCAACAGGATTATTAGATCCAACCATCGAAGTTAAACCAACCGAAGGACAAATTGACGACATTATTAACGAAATACGTATTCGTATGGCCAAAAATGAACGAGTACTAATTACTACTCTTACGATTCGGATGAGTGAAGAATTAACAAACTATTTAAAAGAGATGAATATTAAGGTAGCTTACTTACACAATGAAATTAAAACATTAGAACGTTTAAAAATCATTCATGACTTACGCGCAGGTATTTATGATGTTGTGGTTGGAATTAACCTTCTTCGTGAAGGAATAGATATCCCAGAGGTTAGCTTAATTTGCATTCTAGATGCTGATAAACAAGGATTTTTACGTAGTACAAGAAGTCTAGTTCAAACTATTGGAAGATGTGCAAGAAATGAAAACGGTCATGTTATCATGTATGCCGATACGTATAGTGATGCCATGAAAGAAGCCATCAGCGAAACTGCAAGAAGAAGAAGTATTCAAGAAAAATATAATGAAGAACACCACATTATTCCGAAAACTATCAAAAAAGAAATCAAAGATGTGATTTCAAATGAAGTAAAAGAAACAACGAAAAAGAAAAAGATTTCGAAAAAAGAAAAAGAACGTATCTATCACGATCTTGAAACAGAAATGCAAAATGCTGCAAAAAATCTTGATTTTGAAAGAGCTATGGAACTTAGAGACATCTTATTTGAAATGAAAAGTGAATAGAATCTATTTAATAAATAGTAAAAAAAGCAGTCCATAAACAAGAGAAAAAGTATTTTTTCTTTTTTTTAATCCTTGATTTAAGCCAGCAATAATATTCAAGTAAATTAAAGCAAACAAACATTTTATATCTTTCTTTATAAGAAAATTCTTTGAATAACCATAAAATACTGAATTTTTAAAATCATAAAAACCTCGTTTACATTATCGGTTGTATAATTTTTGGTGTGTGTAATGTGTTTACATACATCTTTTTCATTTAAAATAAAAAAAGACATATATATACACATTTTTGATACAATGTAATT
>CAJFEV010000053.1 GCA_904374795.1 uncultured Bacilli bacterium | reverse complement strand
AATTTTATACAGCAAAATACGATCGAGCCTTTAAAGAAATTTTTTTGAATGAAAAAAACGAAAAACTTTTATTAGCAGTATTAAAAGAAAGTTTACATATGGAAGTTATGAAAGTTATTCAAAGAAATATTGAACTAAATAGTGGGAACGTTTTTATCAGAAGAAAATATTTAGATATCTTATTAGAAACCGATTAAGGACTTATTGGAATCGAAATAAATAGTTCGGTAAAAGATTATTTACATCCCAGAAATTTAGCTTTTTAGTGTGATAACTCTATGCTCATTATACCTTAGTTGGTGAAGATTATACGGAAGATGTACAAATTATTCAAATCAATTTAACTTATGGGATGTTGTAAGAAGATATTTTATTCAAGGTGAGTATGGAAAAAAGTATGCTCAAAACTTTCAAATTATCGAATGGAACATGGAAAAACTGATGAAGTTTTGGTATGATAAAGACGAAAAGAAAATAGAAGAATATAAACATTTAATTATGTTAGATTTATCAAAAGAAGAATTAAAAGAGTTAGCTAAAAGAGATAGGGAGGTAGAAAAATATATGAAAGAAGTAGAAAAAATAAATCAAGATCCAAGATTTAGAGAGTATATGACTAAAGAAGAAGATCAGAAAAAAATCTATAATACCCAGATGTCTAAAGCTTTTAATGAAGGAGTTTCTATTGGTGAAAAAGAAAATTCTATAGAAATTGCTAGAAAATTGTTAAATAAATTACCTATAGACGAAATAGCTAAAGCTACAGGGCTTTCGGAAAAAGAAATCAAAAATTTATAAAGTGGAAAAGAAAAGAATTGACTAATAAAAAAAAGTATTTTAAAATAAATACAGTTTTCTTAAGAAAGAAACGAGTAAAATATATTCCTTGATGAAAGAGAAGGCTAGGTGCTGAAAATGCCTATCAATATATATTTGAAAAACACTTCTTTATAACTTAAGACGGATGCGTTCGATAAAAAAATCAAGACCTATAAGTAAGGTGGCACCGCGACCAAAAATCGCCCTTACGAATAGGTCTTTTTTTAGTAAAGAAAGGATGAATGAAAATGAATAAATATTATACGCATAAAATTAATGAGCTTTCATCGCAAATGTTTGGTGAAGAAATTACCGTAAGTGGTTGGATTGAAAATATAAGAGACCATGGTGGAGTTTTATTTTTAGATATTAGGGATACAACTGGAACACTTCAAACAGTTTCAAATGATGATGAACTATTTAAGGGTTTAGCTAAAGAGTCAGTAATATCATTAAAAGGAATTTTACGAAAAAGAGATGAAGAAACATACAATCCTAGATTAAAAACAGGTGAAATCGAATTGTTAGTAAATAAACTAGAAATTTTAAGTGAATCTCTTCATGAACTACCATTTGAAATTATGACAAGTAAAAGCGTAAATGAAGAAACAAGATTAAAATATCGTTATTTAGATATGCGAAATGAAAAAGTTAAAGAAATATTTTTATTAAGATCTGATGTCCTTCATTTTTTGAGAAATAAAATGGTAGATTTAGGATTTACGGAAGTACAAACACCAATTCTAACAGCATCATCACCAGAAGGAGCAAGAGATTTTGTGGTTCCTTCAAGAAAGTTCAAAGGAAAATTTTATGCTTTACCACAAGCTCCTCAAATTTATAAAGAGTTACTCATGGTTGGTGGTTTCGATAAATATTTTCAAGTGGCCCCATGTTTTCGAGATGAAGATACAAGACGTGATCGTACATTAGAATTCTATCAATTAGATATGGAAATGAATTTTGTGACAGAAGAAGAAGTACTAAAAATTGGCGAACAAATTTTTTATGAAGTTTTTTCAAAATTTACAACCAAAGAAGTATCTAAACCTCCTTTTAGAAAAATCTCATACTGTGAAGCACTGGAAAAATATGGTACGGACAAACCTGATTTAAGAAATCCTTTACTAATTGAAGATGCAACAGATACATTAAAAAATACTACTTTTAATCCCTTTAAAAAATCTACAATTAAAATCATTGTAGTGGAAGGTATTGGCAAAAAGTCAAATTCATGGTTTAATGAAGTAGTAGATTATGCATCAAGTATTGGAATGCCAGGCATTGGATATTTAACTCTTTTAGAAGATGGAAGTTTAAAAGGACCAATTGATAAATTTTTAGCACCGGAAGAGCGAGAAAATCTAATTACAAATTTTCATATGAAAGCAAATTCTGTCATGTTCTTTATTGCGAATCGAAATAAAAAATTAGCCGAAAAACAAGCGGGAATGATTCGTATAGAATTAGGAAAAAAATTAGAGTTAATAGATGAAAATAAATTAGAACTTTGTATAATCAATGATTTTCCAATGTTTGAATATGATGAACAAACAAAAAAGTATGAGTTTGCTCATAACCCATTTAGTTTGCCTCATGATTTTAATGAGTATAAAACAAAAGATTTAGAAGATATCTTAGCGTATCAATACGACTTTGTTTGTAATGGGTATGAAATGGCATCAGGCGCAATTAGAAATCACAATCTAGACGCTTTACGAACAGGCTTTGAAATCGTTGGATATCAAAAAGAAGAGATTGAAACACGTTTTAAATCTATTTTCACAGCATTTAAATATGGTTGTCCACCTCATGGAGGAATGGCTATGGGAATAGATCGGATTCTAATGCTTATCAAAGATGAACAAAACTTACGCGAAGTTCAAGCTTTTCCAACGAATGCCCAAGGAGAAGATCAAATGATGGGTTCTCCAAGTGTTTTAACGAAAGAACAAATGGATGAATTAGGCTTAATAATTAGAAAGGATAATGAAAATGAATAAAGAATTTACGAAAGAAAAAGTCGAGAAATTGGCCGATTTATTAATGATCGGGTTAACAGAAGAAGAAACTAAAATGGTTTTTGAAGAATTTGAAACAATCGATCAAAATATTAATAAAATAAATGAGATACCAAATATTAATCAAGTAGAACCAATGACACATGCGTTAGATGACTTTGTCTTTGAATTAAGAGAAGACATCGCAGAAGATCCTGTTCCTATTGAAGAACTTTTACAAAACTGTGAAGATAAAACAGAGCGAGAAGTCGCAGTACCAAAGGTGGTGGAATAATGAAATATATGGATAAAGGACTTTTAGAGATTCATGAAAGTTTAAAAAAGAAAGAAGTAACAAGTACTGAGTTAATTAAAGAATCTTTAGAAAAGGCTCATGAAATTCAAGAGAAAACAAATGCTTTTGTAACGATTATTGATGATGCCAAAGAAGTAGAAGTAACCGATGAAATTTTATCAGGAATTCCCTATGGAGTAAAAGATAATTACTCGACCAAAGGCATATTATCTACAGGATCAAGTAATACCTTAAAAAATTATGTACCATTTTTTACAGCAACCGCTGTTGAAAATTTAGAAAAAAAAGGTGCCGTAGCTATTGGAAAAACAACATTAGATGAATTTGGTATGGGAGGTACAGGAACAACCGCTCATACTGGAATTGTTCATAATCCTTGGGACTACGACCGTATGTGTGCAGGCTCATCATCAGGTTCAGCTGCATCCGTTGCAGCAGGGGTATATCCTTATGCACTTGGAAGCGATACGGGAGACTCTATTCGTAAACCTGCTGCATACTGTGGAATTGTAGGCTATAAACCAACCTACGGTATGATTTCTAGATACGGATTATTTCCCTTTGCTTCTTCCCTAGATCACTGTGGTGTACTTACAAGAAGTGTCGAAGATGCTGCGATCGTGGTTGATGCAATGAAAGGAATCGATAAAAAAGACATGACAACTTGGGATTCCAAAGATATTCATCTTTATGAAAACTTAAAAAAAGAAGTGAAAGGAAAAAAACTTTTCTACTTGAAAGAAGTTTGTGATATCAATAATTATCCAGATGCCAACGACGAGTTAAAAGAACATTTAAAAAACTTCCAAGAAACTCTTAAAAAATGTGAAGAACTAGGTATGACAGTTGAAGGCGTTTCTATGGATCAAAAACTTTTAAATGCCTTACCATCTGTTTATGTCGTAATTTCTTGTGCTGAAGCGACAAGCAACATGTCAAATCTAACAGGTTTTATCTTTGGACCTCGAGGCGAAGGAAAAAATTATCGAGAAATGATGAAAGATTATCGAACAAAAGGATTTTCACCATTAATTAAACGTCGTTTTATTATTGGATCATATGTTTTACAAAAAGAAAATCAAGAAAAATATTTTAAAAATGCCCAAAGAGTACGTCGCTTAATTGTTGATCAGATGAAAGAATTTTTTGAAAAATATGATGGATTTATCATGCCAGTAGGAAGTGGTCCAGCCAAACTTTTAAAAGAACAAGATGATATGATTAAAAGCGATACAACAGTACTAGAAGAACATTTACAAATTGGTAACTTTGGTGGGTTCCCTAGTATTACAATTCCAAATGGATTTATTAAAGGATTGCCAGTAGGCGTAAATATAACGGGAAATTGTTATCAAGATGAAAAAGTGCTAAATATTGCTTTTGCTTTAGAAAGTTCTATGAACTATAAAGGACAAATAGCTTGTGAGGTGACAAAATGAAATATAATGTAACAATAGGCTTAGAAATGCATTGTGAAATTTCGAAAACCAATACAAAAGTTTTTTCAGGTGCTAAAAATGGATATTCGGAAATTCCCAATTCACATGTTAGTCCAGTAGATATGGCTTTTCCAGGAATTTTACCAGTCTTAAATAAAGAATGCGTTCGTATGTCTTTAATGATGAGTGAAATATTAAATTGTAAACAGCCAGAATATATGTATTTTGAAAGAAAAAATTATTATTATCCGGATTTGCCAAAAGGATATCAAATTACCCAAAATACGCCACCTGCTCCAGTAGGAATGGATGGTTATATTGATATTGAAAGAGAAGATGGCACAACCTTTAGAGTTGAAATCGATAATATTCACCTAGAAGAAGATGCGGCTAGTATGAATCATTTATATGATATTTCAACAATTGATTATAATCGCGCTGGTGTACCCTTACTAGAATTAGTTACAAAACCTTGTCTTCATTCTGCGGATGATGCCGTAGCATTCCTAGAGTATATGCGTGCGGTATATCAATATTGCGATATCAGCGAAGCCGATTCTAAAAAAGGCCAAATTCGTTGTGATGTGAATGTTTCTATATCAGACACAGATGAATTAGGAACAAAAGTAGAAATTAAAAATGTTAACTCTTTTGGCGGAGTTAAAGATGCAATCAATTACGAAATCAAAAGACAAACAGAACTAAAACAAGCCGGAAGATATGAGGAAGTTGAACAAGAAACAAGAAGATATGATGAAGAAACAGGTACAACCATTAGAATGCGTAGCAAAGTAGATGCTATTGATTATAAGTATTTCGTGGAACCAAATATTCCAAAATACAAAATTTCTAAAAATTGGTTAGAAGAAATTAGGAAGTCTATTCCAGAACTTCCTTATGAGCGAAAAGCAAAATATCAAAATACTTATGAACTTTCTTCTTATGACGCAAATATTTTAATTAAAGACAAAGCAATAGCAAATTATTTTGAAGAATGCTTACAAGAAAATATTGAGCCAAAAACAGCTGCAAACTGGATAACAGGATTGATATTGGGATATTTATATAAATATGAAATAGAAATTACGGATTTCTTTATCACTCCAAAAAGATTATTTGATATCACTGAATCTATAAAAAAGGGAAGCATTTCAAGTAAACAAGGAAAAGAACTTTTTTACATGGTTTTAGAAGAGCAAAAAGAACCGTTAGATATTATGAAAGAAAAAGGTATGATGCAAATTTCAGATGAAAATGCTTTAACTTCTGTGGTAGAAGAAGTATTAAGTGAGAATGCTTCACAAATTGAAATGTATCATAACGGAAAAACCAATATGTTTGATTATTTTGTCGGTCAAGTAATGAAAAAGACTAAAGGACAAGCCAATCCTGTTATGGTAAAAGAAATACTAACTGCCAAATTAAGTAAATAAGTCAATTTAAGTTGGCTTTTTTCTATTGTGAAAAAAGAAAAATTTCGATATAATAAAAATAGGAAAAGAGGAAGTATATGAAAAAGATTATTGGGACCATTATTAAAGTTACAATTCTTTTGGTAATCGTAGTTTGGATGGCTATTTTTATAACAGATTATTTCAGAGCTCAAAATGGCGAAAAACCACTAGTTTGTTTAAGTGAACAAAATGTTGTAAGTGACGGAACAAATGTAGAAGCAGGAGCAACATACTATAGTTGTACAAGTTTTGGCTACAAATATTATACATATACAAAAAGTGGTGAATCAAAAACCGGATTCGGTCCTGCATTTATAAAAAATGAAGCTGAAAAGGAACTTGGACTTTAATGATTTTAGATAAAAATGGTTGGGGACTAAGAGAAATGATTTTCATATGTGCTATTTTACTTTTTTTAGTAATTTTAGTAGCGGTAATGATTAATTATTTGTATGAAGGAGCCACTTCCAATAATACATCTACTACGGATAGCTATATACAAGTGGAAAAAAATTTGAAAATTGCTGCAGAAAGATACTATAGACACATGGATAATGAAAATATAGAGCTAATTGTTTCTGAGGATTTACTTGCTGAAAATTATTTAACGGAAGAAAAAATGACGGTAAATAATGATTTTTGTACAGGGTATGTTTTAGTTGAAAAAAATACTTTTGTTCCATATATAACATGCAGTAATTACGAGACTGAAGGCTATTAAAATGCAATCAGTAAATTTAAAACAAATGCGCAGAATAAGTGTTGTTTGGGGAATTATTATGTTTTTGTTGGTAGTAGGTGTAACCATTATTGGCATTATTTACAAAAACGAAACAAAAGAATATAAAAAATTTGAGACAGAATTATTAGAAAAAGCTGAAAACTATTTAATTGGAAATGACTTAAATAAAGTATCGATTTCCGAATTAAAAGAACAGAATATTATTGAAACAAGTATAGTGAATGAAAAAGAGTGTGAGGGCTATATTCTTAAAAAAGATGAAGAATATAAAGCTTACGTAAAGTGTGGAAAGTATAAAACAAAAGGATATGAGGAATAAAGGTTACAATTCACGGCCAAAGATTTGTAGCACACAAAAAAG
>CAJFEV010000052.1 GCA_904374795.1 uncultured Bacilli bacterium | reverse complement strand
TGGAGTCCAGTAGTAAAAAATCTGAGTGAATATAAAACAAGATGTGAACTATATTTTAAAACGGGATATAGTGAGTCTATATTAAATGGAACAGACCCAGTGCTCAAAGACCCATTAATACCCGTTACGATAGATAAAGATGGAACAGTAAAAAAAGCAGATATAGGAAGTGCCTGGTATAGTTATGAAAATAAAGATTGGGCAAATGCCGTCATACTTTTTGATGAAAGCAAAGACAATATTTAGCAGGAGAAGTAATACCGGAAAGTGAGATAGAAAGTTATTTTGTATGGATCCCAAAATACAGATATCAATTATGGGATTTAGGATTATACGACAGTTTAACAAGTATTGATACATCTAAAGTTCATGAAATACCCGTTATCTTTGGAGATTATAATACAAGTGATAATGTGAGTGGAGAATGTACGACACCGATGGAGTCTGGAGCGACAGGAAATTGTCAAGTAGGGGATTATAATGACTCACCCCGCATTCTTAAGTATTCCATCGACTGGATTTTGGGTGGGCAAATTTGAAACCGGATATAATGGAGCAAATGGTACTACTGAGGCTGAACAAAATGTACATGATTCCAGTAAAATTATCGTTAAACCAAATGTGTATAGTTGGCGGGGAATACAAGTCGCGAATGCCTTTTATACAAGCTATGATTATCAAAGAGATTTAGATAGTCATATGATGAAGAACACAGAATGGGGAGCCGTAGCTTACTTACAACACAGTGTTTATGGAAGTGCTACAAGTGTAAGACTTAATAACAATTCAGATTATATTACAGGATATCAAGCTAACAATGAACCGAGTTGTGTATATACCGATATTAATGAAGAGTGCAATATTTGTTGTAACGATGGAACACGTAATACGGCTTATCCAAACGGTTTACTTGCAAGTACAACAGCAAATATATCAGGAATTTTTGACATGAGTGGTGGTGCATTTGAATATGTTATGGGAGTCATGTTAGATGAGAATGGTAATCCAATAAGCGGATTAAATAGTATGAGTAATTCCAGATTTAATGGGACATTTGGATGTCCTACATGTAGTGAAGATGATTCTGGTTTAACAGAATGTACTGATGGATATGATTTACCAGCAAGAATTTATTATGATACATATCTTTATTCGAATAAAACTACAGTATATTCTAGAGTTGAATATAAAAATCGTATATTAGGAGATGCGACAGGAGAAATGGGATCGTTTTTTAGTTTAATATATAATAATTCAAAACGTAATATTGGTTCTTGGTATAATGACAATGCATATTTTTTAAATTCGTATACGCCGTGGTTTTTACGTGGGGGTGTAGCAAAACATGGAACAGATGCTGGTATGTTTTCTTTTGAATATCATTATGGTGTAGAAAATGTAACCGGTACTTTTCGAATTGTTTTGAGTCCAATCTAGCTTTTTTTTAAAAAATCATGTAAAATCTAAATGTTTAAAGGTGATCGTTATGGATATAGAACATTTAGATTTTTCTTTTGGCTTACAACCGATTTTTCAGGATGTTTCTATACATGTTAGTGATGGGGACCATGTTGGAGTTGTCGGAGTTAATGGAGCAGGGAAGAGTACGTTTTTTCATTTGATTTTAAAAGATTTAGAGCCTGATTTTGGTAAAATTAAGCTTCCTTCATCTACTAGACTTGCTTATCTTCCTCAGGTATTAAAAGATGAAATTTCGAATATGGATTGTACGGTTTTAGAATATTTAGAAACTGGAAGACCGTTAAAAAAATTAGAAAGTGATTTAAAAACTGCTTATGAAAAAGCGAGTGATGAAGATGAGAAAAAAAGTTCGTTTTATTTAAAACAAGCTGGTCAAATTCAAAGTTTGATTGATTTTTATGATCCTTATCATGCTGAAGAAGAGATGTTAGAAATTGTTGATGGATTACATATTTTGGATTTGTTGGATGAATCGTTGAAAAATTTGTCAGGTGGAGAGAAAAGCAAAGTGGCTTTTGCTCATCTTTTATATAGTAAGCCTGATTTAATCTTACTTGATGAACCAACGAATCATTTAGATGTTGAAAGTAAAAATTATGTAATGAATTATTTAAAAAATTATCGGGGAACTATTTTAGTTATTTCTCATGACATTTCCTTTTTAAATGAAGTGACAGATAAAACTCTTTATCTTGATAAATTAACTCATAAAATGGAGTTGTTTACGGGAAGTTATGAAAAATTTAAAAGACGTAAAGAAGAGGAGAAGACATCTAAAATTCGATTGTTAGAAAAGCAAGAAAAAGAAGAGGAAAAATTAAAGAAAATTATTGCTAAATATATTAGAGGAAATGAAAAAAAAGCAAATATAGCTAAAGATCGTCAAAAGAAACTTGCTAAATTGGAAGAAAATAAAGTGGTTCTAGAGAAAAAATATAAACAAGCGAAATTTAAAATGGAAATTCAGGATAAAGGAGATTTTTATCCTTTGACAGTTGAGCATATTTGTTTTGGATATGATATAGATGATTTGCTTTATAATGATCTTTCTTTTCAAATACTTCGGGGAGAAAGATATTTAATTGTTGGAGAAAATGGTATTGGGAAGTCCACTTTATTAAAATTGATTGTTGGAAAGTTGCATCCTTTAGAAGGAAAGATTACTCTTGGAAAAAATGTTTCTATTGGATATTATGCTCAGGAACATGAACAATTAGATGAGAATAAAACTATTGTGGAGCAATTTTTTGATATTACTAAAGATTTATCCTTTTTACGAGGAGTACTAGGAAGATTCTTGTTTTTTGGGGAGGATATTTATAAAAAAATTTCTGTATTATCTCCAGGTGAACGAAGCCGTGTAGCTTTGGCTAAGTTAGCTTTAGAAAAATCTAATTTTTTGGTACTTGATGAGCCAACAAATCATTTAGATCCGGAAACGCAAGAAATTATTGCCACTACTTTTTTAGATTATCCTGGAACGATGCTTGTTGTATCTCATAATCCGGAATTCGTAAAAAATTTACGGATTCAAAAAATGCTTTATTTGCCGAGTGGGAAAATTACAGAGTTTGATGAAGAAGTGGTTTATGCTTATCATCTACTAGCAGAAAACAAAAATTTAAACCTTTAAAAACAACTTTACACTTTTTCTTCTTTTTGCGTAAATCCACTTTATATAAAATTGACTGTTTATTTACGTAAATTGTATAATAGAGTTACATAGTAGAGTTGCTATGCTAGAAAGGTGTGTTTGATTTGACAAATGAAAATGTGGCTACAAAGAAAACAAGAAATGTAGCTATCGAATTTTGGCGAGTTATCATTGCTTTAGCTATTATTGGATTTCATACTGGGTACATAATTGCTAGAAGTTGTGATGGATCGCTTGGCTATTTTATGGAGGTTACCAATTGGTTTTTTGGCTCAAGTGAAGTATTGTTAATTTTTACATTGACAGCTGGTTATTTTATGGTTTCACATTTTAAAAGAAGAATGAAAGATAAAGAATACCAGGAAAGAAGTGCTTCATCAAGAGCATGGGAATATACTTTCTCAAGAATTAAAGGATTACTTCCTGTTTTGATTTTGGGGTATATTCTAGGGGTTGTAATTTCAACAGGATTCTATTATCCTGATTATGGAATTCAAGAAGTGTGTTCGATGGTTCTAAATAGTTTATGGGAATTTTTAGGATTCCATGCTGTAGGACTTCGTAGTGTTGGCAATGAATTCTTCAATTTAAACGGTACATTATGGTTTATATCTGCCATTATTATTTGTGGATATTTCCTTTATTGGGGACTATCAAAAAATGAAGATTTCATGAGCGGAATTGTGGCACCATTCATCTTCGTGTTCTTGGCTGGTTGGTGGAGCTTTACGGGAACTCGTGCTGCTCAAACAGCTTGGTCAACTTTTGGTTTTCAAACAGCTAGTACAAATGGAATGGGAGGATCTGCTACCGATTTAACACCAACTATTGGATTTAATAATGGTTTGTTATTTGTTTTATTAGGAATGTTAGGTGGCATGATTTTATATTATTTAATTGATGCTTTGAAAAAGAAAAAATTTAGTTCAGGAGCTAAAACAGCTTTAACTGTTGTAAATTTGGCTGCCGCAGCTTTATTAATTTGGTATACTGTTTATCCTCCAACTTGGTTTGATTTGGATAGATGGACTGTTTCCTTATTATGTATTATTGTGATCGGATTAAGTTTACTTAATGTTGATGGTTTGTCTAAGTTACTAAATAATCGTGTAACTCATGGATTACTAGAATATTTAGGAAGTATTTCTTTATATATCTATATGTTACATTATCCAGTTGCAATTTTAGTATTAAGATTGCTAGGTCAAAATACCGCGGCAACAACTTATTCATTTTGGTTAGTATTTATTCCAACTGTTGTTATTACTTTAATTTTGAGTGTAATAACCAAAATATTTATGGATGCAACCTTCTTAAAAAAGAAAAAAGCCTAAAAATTTTGGCCCCTTAAATGGGGCTTTTTTATGAAAAATAATGGAGTGATAGAATGAAAGTTATAACAAAAGAAGAGGCAGCTAAAATTATTAAAGATGGGGATATGGTAGCCATTTCCGGTTCAGGTGGTTCAGGTTCTTGTGAGGCTATTTTAACAGGGATAAAAGATTCTTTTTTGAATACCGGTCATCCATGTAATTTAAAGGTTACTTGTGGAATTTCTCCGGGAAATCTTACGAATGATGATGTCGGTATGAATATGCTTGCTAAACCTGGTTTGGTATCTTTGGCGATATGTGCTCATCTAGGAATGGGAAGAGTATTTGGAAATGCAATTGGTAGTGAACAAATACCCGCATTTGCAGTTCCACTTGGTGTGATTAATCATTTATATCGGGCAATTGCTGGTCATGAGATAGGAGTACTAACGAAAATCGGCTTAAATACCTTTGCCGATCCTAGAATTGATGGATGTAGAACTAATGAAGGGGCTAAAAAGTTTCCAGATATTGTTAAACTTATAGAAATTGATGGTGAGGAATGCCTTTTGTATAAAAGCTTTCCAATTAATGTAGCTATTATTAAGGCTACTTATGCTGATGAAGAAGGAAATGTTTCATTTGAACACGAAGGAGTTATTGGTGAACAGTATAATATGGCAATTGCTGCTCACAATAGTGGGGGAATTGTTATTGCTCAAGTAGAAAAAATTGTTCCGGATCATAGTCTTCGTGCACGTGATGTTTTAGTACATTCATCTTATGTCGATTATGTAGTAGTTGCGGAACCTGATTTATCTCTTGGGGAATACAACATTCCTGTATATCGTCCTGAACTTACAGGGGATAGTCGAATTGAATTATCGAAAGTGGCTATAAGACCTTTAGATGAACGGAAAGTTTGTGGTAGAAGAGCAGCGATGGAGCTTCATAAAAATAGCGTAATTAATTTAGGTGTTGGCATGCCTGATTCAGTTTCTAATGTTGCTGCTGAAGAGGGATTTTCTGATGAGATTGATCTGTCTGTAGAATCTGGTCCAACTGGAGGAGTTCCGGTTGGTGGTGTATGTTTTGGAGCTGCCATAAATCCTGAAAGTGTAATTCCTACTGCTGAACAATTTGATGCTTATAATGGTGGATGTCTTGACATGGCTATTCTAGGTTTAGCTGAAGTGGATGCACTTGGGAATGTTAATGTTTCTAAGTTTGGTACAAGAGTAACTGGACCAGGTGGATTTATTAATATTACTCAAAGTACCAAAAAAGTTGTTTTTATGGGAACGTTTACAGCTAAAGGTTTAGATGAAGAAGTAGGGAATGGGAAACTTACTATTAAAGCAGAAGGCGAGAAACATAAATTTGTTAAAAGTGTGCAACAAATTACATTTTCGGCTAAACAAGCTTTGAAAAATCATCAAGAGATTCTTTATGTTACAGAACGAGCAGTTTTTAAATTAGTGGAAGGTGGTATTGAATTAATTGAAATAGCACCAGGTGTTGATTTACAAAAAGATATTTTATCTCAAATGGATTTCACACCAAAGATTAGTGCGAATTTAAAGCTTATGGATGAAAGAATTTTTAAAGATGAAAAAATGAATTTGGAACTTACATAAAAATAAAAAAAGAAGCTAACAAATAAAATTGAAAAGCTTCTTTTTTAATAATTTATTTCTTCATAATAGAAATCTTCGGGAAGTTCATAAGTTTCAATAAGCAGTAATTGTCTTCCTAAAGAATCAAAACTTGTTTCTAATATATCTTTTTCGATGGGAATATTTTTCTCACTTTTTAAAGGATCATTAATATAGTAGTAGTTTTCATCAACGCCTGTAACGACAACAACATGACTGTTTTTTGGATACGTATAGGTGTTTTTCTCATCATAGCTAATCCATTCATAAATATCTTTTGTTTCTGTATAGTCGATCGTTGTCCAAATTAAGAAAGGAGTAAATGCCCCATTTAATTGATTGGCAGCCATTTTAAGAGAGTACTTCTCATCATTTTCATAAATGTTATATTCTAGTTTTGGATTCGTTTTTTTCTGCTCTTTTAAAATTGTTGTAATCGCATTAGCTATGACTGGTTCAAATACACCCCAGCCACGAGATGGGTCTTTAGGGTTTCCAGCGTAGGAAACAGCTGGATTTGGTCCGTATCTTATCCCATCTTTTTCATACACATCACTCATAGGTAAGTAATTGTTGATAAAATCCTCTAAAGTTATGTCAATTCCGAAATAATTTAAAAGCATGGTGGCTGAAGCCGCTTCACAGCCATTTGGATAATCAGGATTTTGATTAATCAAAGGAACTTCTAATGGTTCCATGTGGTAAAGATTATCAATTACTTCTTGATACCAAGAATCATTATAAATCGCGTATTGTTGCCATTCTGTATACTCATAATCTTCTTTTATTTTGGCTTGATTAGTTAAAGCAAGCTGATTTGTAAAATAATCATTGGAAAGTGTTGGAATTAACGCGTTTTTTAGTGTTTCTTCTTCTCGCTTTAAAGCTCGGTACCAATAATAATTTGTGCCAGCAAGTAGTAAAGCTAAAATTGCAATGAAACATAGCCAAACCCAAGTTTTTATTTTTTTCAATAAATCACCTTCTTGTATAAATTATAAAACATTTTCTTAGAATTGAACAGATATTTTTTTAAACTGTTAATTAAAAAGTCGATATTCGAATTGATATAAAATTTAAATTCGGATATTCGAATTGATAAATAGTAATAGACTCATATATTACTTACCACTTAAA
>CAJFEV010000051.1 GCA_904374795.1 uncultured Bacilli bacterium | reverse complement strand
GGATAATAAGACATGGTATACAAGTACCTCAAATAGTTATACGTTTACAGGGCTTGCAGATGGAACCTATACAGTATATGTAAAAGTAACAGACAAATCCGGACGAGTAGGTAGTGTTGTTAGTACAAAGGCTACAGTAACAACAGTAAAATATCTTGTAAGTAGCTCGGTTCACTCAGGATGGACTTTAACAGGATGGAAATGGGAATATTTCGATAGTTACTGGCAAATCCGAGGTGAAAGTGTAACTGATGGAAAAAATTACACTGCTATAACAACCAGTAAATATGATTTAACAAATTATAAAACTCTTAAAATAAATAATTGGACGAGTTATAATTCGGGATGCAGTACATCTTTAAAAATTTATTTATGTACCTCAAGTTCTGATTGCACACTGCTATCGACGACTACCTATTCTTATTCTAACGGTGACCGAGAAAAAGGGCATGTTATAAATCAAGATATTTCAGGGTATACGGGGCAATATTATATTAAAATGATAGCAAACCATTCCGCAAGTACTTTTGCACAAATTAATATTCGTGAAATAAGTTTAAATCCTTAAATAGCAAAGTTTAATACTGTATCGAAGTGAAATTGACATTTTTTTCATAAAGTGTCTTTTTTTCTGTTTCAATCCTTGATATAATTTATGTGGGAGTGAATTTTTATGAAAGTAAAAAAAGCACCTATGCCTTTGTTTCAAAAAATTATTTATTTTGCAAGTGCTATTTTTATGTTCGTGGCATTTATTTATCTAGGAACAAAAGATTATAATGTTTCGGTCCAACATCTTAGCGATCAAGAAAGTTTTACTCAAGAGTTTGGCATTACAAGTGACAATATTTATGATTATAAAACAGCAGATGAAATTCTTGAAATTATGAATACTGGAACAGGTGTAATTTTCTTTGCCTTTCCAGAAAATACTTGGAGTCATACTTATGCTGCTTTATTAAATGATGTGGCTAAGTATTATGGAATGAATGAGATTTTTTATTATAATTTTTTGAATGACCGTAGTATGAATAATTCGTATTATGAAAATATCGTAAAAAAATTGAATGCTTATGTGCCTGTTTTAGATAATGGAACACGTGATATTTACGCTCCAACTATGATCATGGTTAAGAATGGAGAAATTATTGCTTATGATGATGAAACAAGTATTCTTCATGGCGATACATCTGTTGATGATTATTGGACTCATGATAAACAAGAAAGTAAAAAAGTTGAATTAGGCGTTTATTTTGAAAGGCTTTTGGAGGATAAAAATGAGGCTTGATAAGGAAAAAATCAAAGAATTTACTACTTTAGATGATAAAAAAAGGCAGATTATTTATTGTATATGTGTGGTTGTAGGCTTAGTGGTTCTAGCTTTTGGTGATCAAATTGTCTTACATTTTATTCATCAAATTCCTAATAATAATAATCGCGTTTTTGGTCAAAGTGGTGAAATTACGGCAGGAGATTATAAAATTGATTTTTTAGAAGAGTTATCTGTTAGTGATATATTAACTAAGTTGCAAAATCAGGAATCTTTTACTTTGCTTTCATCACGGGATTCTTGTCATACGTGTGTTGAATATATTCCGATGCTTAAAGATATTTTTGATAAATATCAAATAAAAGCTTACTATATGAATCGAAGTTTATATGATCGTGATCAAGAAGATTATGTAAAACTTTTAAATGTCGATGAGCGTTTGAAAAAAAATTTGCAATATACTCCGTATATTATGGTTTTTAAAAACGGAAAACTTGTAGATGAGTTAGTTGGAAGCAAAAGAAAAGAAGAGGTAGAAAGTTTTGTGCTAAAAAACAATTTGGCAACAAATGGTATATAGAAAGAAGGAAAAAATATGGATACTGAGAAGAAAATGCAAAAAGTTATTGAAAATTTAAAAGAAAGGTTACTTACTATTCGTGCTGGAAGAGCAAATCCAGGAATGCTAAAAGGCATTATGGTTCCTTATTATGGAACTCCTACTGAAATTCAAAGTTTGGCAAATATTACCGTGCCAGAAGCAAGAGAATTGTTTATTAAACCTTTTGATCGTAGTGTTTTAAAAGATATGGAACGGGCAATTAATGAAGCTAATTTAGGAATTACTCCTGTAAATAATGGAGAAATGATTATTTTAACTATACCTGAACTTACTGAGGATCGTAGAAGAGAATATGTTAAACAAGCAAAGGCTATTTGTGAAGAAGCTAAAATTGCTTTGCGAAATGTTCGACAAGATGCTAATACAGAGATAAAAAAGCAAGAACTTCCAGAAGATCAAGAAAAGGATGATTTAGAAAAGGTTCAAAATTTAATTCAAAAGTATAATAAGATTGTTGATGAAAAGGGAAAAGAAAAAGAAGAGGAATTAATGAGTATGTAAATTCTTCTTTTTTCTTCTTTTTGTGCGTTTTTCCTTGCACTTATGGCTTTTGTAGTGATATAATCTTTTGTAGAAAAGACGAAGGGAGGGAAATAGAAAGATGAATTCTAATAAGGTTGTTGTCAAAGATGGCGATATTGATAAAGCATTAAGAAGATTCAAAGTGGTAGTAGCCAAGAGTGGTGTCCCTTCAGAATTAAAGAAAAGAAAACATTATGAGAAACCTGGCGTGAAGAGAAGAGAAGAGAAAAAGAAAAATATTCGTAATTCAAGAAAACATCGTAATAACTAAGGATACTAAAAAGTATTCTTGTTTTTTTAATGAGGAAGTGTAGTATGATTTTTATGTTTATTGGTAAAAGCTGCTCTGGGAAAGATACTTTTTTTGATCCAACGCTTAAAGAGTTTCATTTGAATCCGATAGTTTTGTCGACCACTAGACCTATGCGTGAAGGAGAAATAGATAAAAAAACGTATTATTTTATTTCTATGGAACAAATGGATTTATTAGAAAAACAGCAAAAGTTGATTGAAAGAAGAAATTATCAGACAGTTAATGGTGTATGGTCTTATGCCACAAATAGTGAACAAATTGAAGTGGATAAAGATTATTTGACTTTGAATACATGGGAAACTTATCAAAAATTTGTCCAATTTTATGGTTTGGATCAAATTGTTCCACTTTATTTTCAAGTTAATGATGAACTGCTTTTGCAGAGGGCTTTAGAACGTGAAAAAAAGCAAAAAGTTCCTAATTATAAAGAGTTATGTCGAAGATTTCTTGCAGATGCAAAGGATTTTGATGAGCATGATTTGGAAATTTATCACCCATTTATTATTGATAATAATGGCAGTCAAGAGAGAACTCAAGGAGAGATAAATTCTGTATTGAGAAAAGTTCTAAAAAAATAGTTGGAAAAAGGTCTTAAATTTACTATAATAAGCTTAGGAGATGATAATATGTATGAGAAAATAAATGCTGATTTAAAGGAAGCTATGAAAAGTCAGGATAAGTTTACTTTGTCTGTGTTAAGAATGCTTAAAAGTGCTTTACAATTAGAAGGAATTTCATTAAAAAGGGATTTGACTGATCAAGATGTGCTTATGGTAATCAAGAAAAATGTAAAGCAAAGAAAAGATTCTATTAGTGAATTTGAAAAATATCATAGGCAAGAAGAAATTGAAAATTTAGAAAAAGAAATTCAAATTTTACAAAAGTATTTACCAAAAGAACTTACTGAAGAGCAAATTGATCAAGAAATTGAAAGTATTTTTGCTTTAGAAAATCCATCAAGTATGAAAGACATGGGAAAAATTATGAAAGCTTTAACTGAAAAAATTGGAGCTGTTGCAGATATGTCTTTAGTAAGTAAAAAAGTAAAGGAAAAATTAATGAATATATAGATTACTTGGTATCAAGAATTTTCTTGATACTTTTTTATTATTGTTAATTTACTCGAATTTTGTTATAATAATTGTACTAGAGAAGAGGATAAAAATGAAAAAAAGAAATTTTTTATTTTGGGATTCTCCTCACCGGTTTACTTGTTCTGGGGGGGGGGTATACTGAATAGCAAAGAAATCTCAGAACAAGTAAAAAATCAAGATCATATTGATCTTGCTATATATTTAAATGATGAAGAAATAAATTTTTTTCCACTTAAAAATAATCGAGATGGTTATGTCTTTGACAAAGCAATTTGTTATATAAATTCCGAGGAGACTTCAGATGTTTATGTTACTTGGGATAATGATGCTTGGGCACCTATATTTACTGGTTTGACTTCTTATAAAACAAGTTGTAATTTATATTTTCGGTTGGACGTACCTACGAAAATTAGGTGGGAGTTAGATAATACTGGAAGGTGTCCGGAGGTAATTGGTTCTGAAGAAGTTATAGTAAACTCCAGCGAAAATTCACGCGGATATGTATGCAGTGCTCTAGATGATTATGGAATAAGTTATTATTTTAGAGGTGATGTTGAGAATAATTGGGTGAAATTTGCTGGATTTTATTGGAGAATCATTCGAGTTAATGGTGATGGTTCCGTTAGAATGATTTATGCTGGTGATGCATCCATAATTGATACTTTGGAAAATAAAGAGGAAGTTTTGAAAAATGGATATGCAGATAATATCACGCAGTATACTGTGATCGGAAGATCGCCGTTTAATGAGTATTTTTCAGATAATTCATCGCTTGGATATATGTATGGAAACGCTGATGGGGTGGTTGAATCTTCTACTGTTTATTATCAGCCTTTAGTTCAAGAGTCTACTGAAGTCTTTTATTACGCTCAAAGTTTTACTTATGATAATCAAACCCATACGTATGTACTAAATAATCCAATTGCGGTTTCGGGTGAGGAGGTGACTACAGCTTATATTGGTTGGTATACGACTGGAACTTCAGAGGATTCAAATCTTAACAATTTACGAAGAGTAACTGGTGTTACAAAATATGGAACTTCGACGAATATTTCTTTTCATTATGTTACTTATGGTACGACCAGTAAAGAAAAAGCTCAAGAAAATTTAAATGATAGCACTATTAAGCAATTTGTAGATTCTTGGTATGAAGAAAATTTAAAGGGGACTAAATATGAAGATTTTCTTGCTGACGCTTTGTTTTGCAATGATCGCACGATATCCGAATATAAATTTCGAGAAGATTATAGTAATTTGGGATATGGGGTTGAACAAACGGTTTATCAATGGGGGTATCGACCAAGTGACCCGACGAATCCACAATATCCGAGGTTAACATGTGCGAGTCAAAATGATCAATTTACGGTTACAGCTGGAACTTTAGGAAATGGAGATCTAACGTATCCGATTGGATTAATAACTCGAGATGAAACTTTTTTAGCTGGAGGATTTGCATCAGAAAATCGGGAATTTTATTTATATAATGGCGATTGGTATTGGACGATGTCTCCAGTACATTTTCAAGCTACTAATGGCTACGGTTCTTTTGTTTATAGTGATGGTAGTGTTGACGGAAACTCTGTTCTTTTTTCTGAGGGCGGTATTCGTCCTGTTATTAATCTTAATGGTGATGCTTTACGCAAAGGAGATGGAACTTCAATTCATCCTTATTGTGTTTCCTGATTTAAAATTATGATATCTTTTGTCGAAAGGATATCTTTTTTTTGGCCTTTTTGTTAAATTAGATATGGGTGAGTAGGATGGATTTATATTATATTAATGAAACTCTTTATATTGAGCTTTTAAATGATTTGGATTTTAGAGGGTACCAAGATTTAAAAAAGCGAATTTTTCGGATTTTGGATGATTATGGAATAGAGCGTGTTGTTGTAAAAAATCATCATAAAGTTTTTCATAATCGTCACTTTTTAAATCAGATGAAACAAGATTATATTCAAAAATATTCAGGTGATTTTTATATAAGGTAACATATTTTTCTTTTTTTCTCCCATACTAGTAAGGGTGATTTTATGAAACATAATCTGTTGCTAGATGCAGGTCTTTCTTTGGAAAAAGAACATTTGGTGGCTGAAAAGAAAGAAAAGAATGTTTATATAAAACATTATGTTTTAACAGATAAAGATGAAAAAATTTATCGAAATCGTAAAGGAGATTATTTTACTATTTCTTTTGATGATAAAATATTATATGAAAACGAAAAAATTTTAGCTAAAGTTTTTCAAAAAACCTTTAAAACTTTTTTGGCTAAATATCATAAGGGAGGAACCATTTTGTTTGTGGGGTTAGGGAATTCCTCTCTTTTAGGAGATTCTTTTGGAGTGAAAGTTTTAAATCAATTGATTGCGACAAATCAATATAATGATTTTTTAACAATTCCTAAGGTAGCTTTGTTTGCACCTGAGACTACAAATAAGACGGGAATTTCATCTTTTCGCTTAATTGAGATGGTTGTTAAGGATTTAAAACCAGATGTCATCGTTTTGCTTGATAGCTTTGTAACGAATCAGACAAAATTTTTGAATCGAACGATTGAAATTAATGATTGTGGAGTTATTTTTGCTGATCAACTACGTAGTAATAAAACGATAACGTTTGATACGTTTCATATTCCAGTCTTATCGGTTGGATTTCCCACTCTTTTAAAATTTCATAAAACTTATTTATCTAAATTTAGTTTAGAAGAAGATTTGAGAATTGTATCTCAACTTATTGCCAAATCTATAAATCATATTCTTTTATCTTAAAACGACATTTTTTTTCTGCTTTTTGTTATATACTTTTTTTAGGTGATACAAATGAAAAAGAGATTTATTAGTAAAAAAAGAACAGTTTTTCGTTTTCGAATTTTTGTTCTTCTTTTTTTAGCTGTAATATCTTTTGCTATTTGTTTATCTTTTTTTTCTTCCTTTTTTTCAAAAAGCTCGATTGTGAATTTTCTTTTAAAAAGTAATCTATTTCCAAATAATCAGCAAGTGGAAACCAATCTTTTTGATTTTCTTTTGGATTATACTATTGGCAGACAAGAGCTTTTAGATGAAGAATATATAGGAAGTGATTCTAAACAAGAATATATTCCAGATCCAACTCCTGAAGAGAATAAAGAAAATCCGCTTATTTATCTTTATAATACACATCAAGGCGAGGAGTATAATGGAGGAGTTTTATCCGAATATAATGTGGTACCAACTGTTATGCTAGCTAGTTATCGATTGCGTGAAAAATTAAATTCTTTTGGGTTAAATACTATTGTTGAAACTAATCAGATTAGCGAAATTTTAAAAATTAATAATTGGAATTATAATTCGAGTTATAAAGCTAGTAAAATCTTGATGAAAGATGCTTATGAAAAAAATCCAACATTAAAATATTTTATTGATTTACATAGAGATGCAATTCCATACGAAAGCTCAGTTGTGGATTATAATGGAAAAAGGTATGTTAAAGTTTTATTTGTTGTTGGAAGTGATAATGAGCTTTATAAGACGAACCAAGAACTTGCTTCTAAAATTTCGGATGGATTAAATAGTAAAGTTCCAAATATTTCAAAAGGAATTATGAAAAGAGGTGGAGCGGGGGTTAATGGAATTTATAATCAAGATTTTTCACCCAATACACTTCTAATTGAAATTGGTGGGCAATATAATTCAATAAGTGAAGTGAATAATACAGTTGAAGTTTTAGCAACTGTGTTAAAAGAGGTGATTGGTTCTAATGGATAAGAAAAAAAATAAAGGCACCTGGATTCTTAAGGCTCTAGGTGTCTTATTTGTGGTTTATCTATCTTTAACTCTTGCCATTTCAACTGGATATTATGAAGCTAAATTAAGTGAAAAAACCACGATTACTGATGAAGCAATGCAACAATTTGAGGAAGATGTAAGAGAGGGGAAGGATGTGGATATCAAAGACTATGTGACAGATATTCAAACGGATTATTCTAATCAAACTACTAAAGCTGGAGTAATGTTTTCTAAAGCAGTTGAAGCGGTTATGTCAAAAGGCATTGATGGGATGATTCAAATTTTCAAATCTTTGTTTACTTAAAATAAAGATTTTTTTGGGTTAATTTAAATTCGGAAATCCGAAATGGATATCCGAATTAGAAAAATGGGCAGATAAATACAATGCCTATTTTTTAGTGAGAATAAAGTTCATATC
>CAJFEV010000050.1 GCA_904374795.1 uncultured Bacilli bacterium | reverse complement strand
TCTCCTTTCACACCAATATTTTATAATGCAAAAGTTTTTTATTACAGGAAATATTTCAAGGGAAAGAAAAATCCTATATTATTTCTAAAAATCTTTAGAAACTTTTAAAAATTTTTTTCTGCTTCATTATATAAAAAAAGAGATTATAAATCCCATTGCCAATTTGTAACCTCTTCCATATCGATTCCATTTTCTGTTATATATTTTTGATGCTTTTTAAGCATGGAAATGCAGTATTGTTTTACTTCTTTTGTATCAAATTGTGGTAAATATTGTGTTGCTAATAAAACTAAATGAAATCGGTCTAATTTATTTTGTACTCGCATATCAAATGGCGTTGTAATTGTTCCTTCTTCAATATAGCCCCGAACATGCATGTTTTGATTTTTTCTTTTGTATGTAAGTTCGTGGATAACATTAGGATACCCATGAAAAGCAAATACAATTGGTTTATTTGTTGTAAATATATAATCGTATTCTTGGTCGCTTAAACCATGAGGATGAGCACTACTTGGGATGAGTTTCATTAAATCGACAACATTAACAACTCTTATTTTTAAATTTGGAATATATTTTCTTAAAATACTTGTCGCAGCCATAATTTCTAATGTTGGAGTATCTCCTGCGCATGCCATGACTAAATCCGGATTATTATCTAAATCATTACTAGCAAATCCCCATATTCCTAATCCTTTTTTACAATGTCTAATAGCTTGATTCATAGTAAGCCATTGTGGTCTTGGATGTTTGCTTGCAACAATGACATTTACATAATTTTTTGTATTTAATACATCATGCATTACACTAATTAACGTATTGGTATCACATGGAAGATATATTCGTGAAATCTCAGCTTTTTTTGTTAAAACATGGTTAATTATTCCAGGATCTTGGTGTGTATATCCATTGTGATCTTGTTGCCAACAATGACTTGAAACTAATAGGTTTAAGGAAGATATCGGAGCTCGCCAGTCAAGTTCTTTGCTTACTTTTATCCATTTTGCATGTTGACTAATCATGGAGTCAACAATTCGGATGAAAGATTCATAACTGTGGAAAAAGCCATGTCTTCCTGTAAGCAAATATCCTTCTAGCATTCCTTCACACATATGCTCTGATAAAAAAGAATCAATTACACGCCCTTCATAGGATAAAAATTCATCTTCTTTTTCTCTTTTGTTGTCCCATTGACGATTTGTAACTTCAAAAACAGCATTTAATCGATTTGATAAGGTTTCATCTGGGCCAAAAATACGAAAATTGTCTGGATCTCTTTCTATAATATCTCTGATGAAAGGACCTAAGGCTCGCATATCTTCACTTAATACGCTTCCAGGATAAGGTACATCTATGCCATATTTTTTACAATCTGGAATTTTTAAATCTTTTAATATTTTTCCACCATTTGCATGAACGTTATGCCCCATAGTTTTAGATAATTCAGGAATAAATAAACGGTATTCTTTTTTTAAAGAACCTTTTTCATCAAATAATTCTTCTGGATGATAGCTTCTTAACCAGCTTTCTAATCTCTTTAAGCTTTCTGGATGACTATCATTTACTTCGATTGGAACTTGATGAGCTCTGAAACTTCCTTCAATTTTTTTGCCATCAATTTCTTTTGGCCCTGTCCATCCTTTTGGTGTTCTTAAAATAATCATTGGCCATAAAGGGCGTTCGGTTACATGATTTTTTCTTGCCATTTTCCAAATTTCTTTAATTCTTAATATGACTTCGTCCATTACTTTAGCCATTTGTTGATGAAGCTCTATTTCCTCACTTCCTTCTACGTAGTAAGGAACCCATCCATATCCTTTGAATAAAGAATCTAACTCTTCTTTACTAATTCGCGAAAGGATAGTTGGATTGGCTATTTTAAAGCCGTTTAAGTGAAGAACTGGAATGACCGCGCCATCTTTTTCTGGGTTGATAAATTTATTACCATGCCAACTCGTCGCGAGTGGTCCCGTTTCGGCTTCCCCATCTCCAACAATAACCGTTGCAATTAAATCAGGATTATCTAAAACTGCCCCAAAAGCATGAGCTAAGCTATATCCTAGCTCCCCACCTTCATTAATACTTCCTGGAACTTCTGGTGCTACGTGACTTGACGTTCCTCCTGGAAAGCTAAAATGTTTCATAAATTTTTTTAAACCCTCTTCATCCTGTGTAAATTCTTTATAAACTTCTCCATAAGAGCCTTCAAAATATGTATTACACATCGTAGCTTGACCGGCATGTCCTGGACCACTGATCCACATCATATCTACATCATATTTTTTAATTACTCGGTTGCAATGAGCATAAACGAAATTTTGTCCGGGAGCACTTCCCCAATGTCCAACTAATTTTGATTTAATATCCTTAAATTCTAAAGGTCTTTTTAATAAAGGATTGTCTTTTAAATATAGTGAAGCCGCGGATACGTAATTTGCTGCTCTAAAATATCCATCTATTGCTTTTATTTCTTTTTCATCCAAAATTTTTGTATTCATACTAGCACCCTCAATTCTAAAAATAGTATACACTATTCATATAGAAAAAGCAAAAGATTTGTATAAAAAAAAAGAGTTCTTTAGCTGAGTTTTCAGTATTTTATCTCAGCATTTTGATATTCTTTCACTCTTTCTTCATATGCTTCAATTAATTCTTTTTCTAAATAAAGTTCTTTTTTGTATCCTAATAAAGAAAATAAATATTTTGTGAAATACGGATTCAATATTAATATGGGTCCTAATAAGTTTGTTCCAAAAAAATTCTTTTTTAAAACGCCTTCTTGTTTTTCATTATTTTTTTCTTTAATGACTGTAAATAAAGGAGATTCTGAAGACTTAAATTCACTGCTTTGACTTTTATATCCCACTATCGGATGATTATCATAGGAAAAACTTCCTAAAAACAAACTATTATAACGTTTTGCTAAATTGTTTGTTGAAGTTAACTCTAAAATTCCTACCCCTTCTATTTCAGTTCCATCATTCATCTTAATTTTTTTCCCCATAATATCTATGGCACTGCCAATAAATAGAAATATGACTTTTTCATCTAGCAATTTTTTTATTCTTTTTTTATATGTAAGAAGTTTTTGACATACTTTGATACTATTTTTTTCTGTCATAGGTCCCATATAAAGAAAATTCACTTTATTTTTTACAAAATATGGTTCTTCATTTAATCTTGTTTTTATAATTTGAGCATCAGGAAAATTTTTTTCAATAAATAAAACGTTCCCACTATCGCCATATAAATTACATATTTCTGGAAATAATATTTCTATTGTCATTTTGAAAACTCCCTTTTGATTTCTTCTTCTATTTTCATGGATTGCTCATAAGAAGTGATATCATGAAGAAGAAAGATCTTGTCTATATTTTGAAAATTTATTTTTAAAGGCATGTCAAATTCATTATCTACTCGTACAATTTTATCTTTTGAAACATTTGCTAGTAAAAGAGCTACGTATAAATCTTTGCTTCTTTTGCCACCTATTATTACTTCTTTTATGCTGGTATCATTTAAGCAATCAAAATCGGTGTCATAATACCAAGCAACTGTTTCCGAAGAATAACGATTATCTGTTACATCATCTAACATTAGTAGAACGCACTTACTTCCAGGTTCATCTTTTACGTATTTTAAAACACTTGAACAGGCTACGGGATTTTGGCCTTTTGCCATATGATTAATGATTGTTAAATTATTCAGTTTTGTTTCATGAAAACGTGAGTCTGTAATTTTACTGTTCTTTACTACTTTTTGAATCTCTGGAACTTTATAGCCAAGTTCTAAGAGTAAACTAATTACGGCTATATAGTTGTAAATATTAAATATGCTTGTTACTTTTAAAGGAAATTCATAGTCATTGATTTTTAGAATTTTCTTTTGCTCGTCTATGGTTGCGTTGTAATCTCGCTTGGGATTTGTTAAGCCGCATTTTGGACATTTTACATTGCCTATATGATAGTATTTCCGATCCAGGAATTGTAATTCTTCTCCACATTTTGGACAATAAATCAAATCACAAAAATGATGGTTACTGTCTCCTTTGCCATATTTTTTTTCCATTCCAAAATAGACATTTTCTCTTCCTAGACCTAATTCCACGGTAAATAAATCATCAGCATTTAAAAGAAGTTTGGTAGTTTTAGGAACTCCTTTTTGAATTTGAGAAAGAACGTAATCGATGCTACTATTCGTTTTCATAGAATCTCTAAAAAGATTTGTACATAATAAATAGTTGGGTATCACGCTTTCAAAAATTTCTCCTGATGTTTTCTCATCAACTTCTAAAATGGCCACATCACTATTTTTCTTTTGATTTAAAAACATTGCTGCAATTCCTGTATCAATATTAAACCCATTATTGTTTATTACTTTCAAGCCTAAGTTTTCTAGACTATCTTTTAATAACGAACATATTGTTGACTTGCCATTTGTTCCAGTAACAGCAATAATAAGTTTAGGCTTTTTTACCATTTTTAAAAAATCTGGACAAATTTTTAAAGCAACGTATCCGGGATAATATGGAATGTTGCGTTTTAAAATTTTTAAACCTATAGCACTTAATTTTCCAAAAAATACTGCTAAAAAATATTTACTTTTCTTCATTTGTATCACCATATATTACTTTATCAAAAAATGGTTTTAACCCTTCTTTTGTTTCTGATAAATGAATTTTTGATTGATAGATATCATATCCAGGAAGCTCATTTCCTTCAATTAAAATAGGACCCTTATCTGTTATTGCAATGTCCCAACCTACTAAACCGACTTGCGGAATTTTTTGACTTGCTTTAATTGCCATATCAATGGCTTCTTTGTAATATGGAATTTTAAAACCCTTTATTGGTACATTGGAAACAGGATGAACTTCATACAATTTTCCTTCACGATCCATAGCTGGTTTGGTAATTACCCCTGACTCATCAAATAATGTATACATTCCTCCACTATGAAAGTTATCCACATCACGAATACCATTTCCAATTCTTATTGCACGAAGCATTACGGTTGTTTTATTGTTTTTTCGAACTGTGACGATTCGAAGTGTATTTACTGATGCCTTACAAAGCCGATTCATTTCTTTATGTTGTCTTACATAATCTTCAACTAAATATTGTTTGGTGTTTTTTAATACTTCGTATAATTTTTCAACATTAGTTTTGGAATCAATAACAATTTTTGCAACGTCTGCTCCACCTGATTGGTCAACCGGTTTTACCATAATAATAGAATGTTTTTCAACAAATTTTGCAAATTTTTTTTCACTAGCTTTTCTTAAATCTAAGAACTCTCTTTTAACAAATTCTTTGAATTTTTGGTTAAATTCTACCTTATTTCTAAAATAGTGATAGTATGAACTATCATTTAACGTTTTCAAATACCCATTGTTGACGCCTCTTGTGATATAGGTTTTTCTTTGCTCATTTGTTAAGTCTTCAAAATAAAACAAAAAGTAATCTGTATATCCAGCTAAATATTTATAAGAGCAGTAAATAATATCAAAAAAAAGATAAATTCTATTTTTTCCACTTCGCTCGTGAATTTTATTTATTGTTTTAAACATTTCTTTAAAATCCATTTTAAAAATACGTTTTATATAGTATATGAATTTTTTCACTACTTACACCTCGAATCTTGCATTTATTATATCCTTTTTTCCTTAAGAAATCTAGCGTTTATAGCTTTTATATCCATATTTATTTTTAGATGTACTTATGATATACTTACTTTAAGAGGTTTTTTATGAAAAAGAAGTTGTGGAGAGTTTTTATTTTAGTTTTTATTCTTCTTCTAAATATAGTTGTTTTCTGTTATTTATCTTATATAAATCGTGTTTTAAATATAGAAAAAATTGATTTGCAAATATATAATGCTGAGGAAAAAAATTATATTGTACAAATTACAAAGCAAAAAGACTTTTTTGATTTTTTTCAAGATGATATTTCTTGTATAGCTTTTTTGGGTGACGAAAAAATTACTGCTCCATTACATGACAACCAGTGTTTACTTACTCTACCTGTAAATAAAAATTATCAAGTCATTCTTCAAAGTTCTGATAAAGAAAGTTCAAGTTACAATCTTTTAGATTATTTAAATAATATTTTGGATTTTGAATTTACTTATCCTAAAATTTATTTAATTGTTGGTGAAGAAACAGAAATTGAGTTTTCTGATGTTTTAATTAATCCGGCTGAAATCGATTATCAATTTACTAGTTCTGATTCATCAATTGTGCGTATCGAAAATAAAATCATCAAAGGAATAAGCCCTGGAACTGCATTTGTTACTTCTCCACTTGTAGAAGATAAAATGGAAGTCGTTGTGACCGACCTTATCACATTTCCAACTTATCAAAAGCAGTATAAACAGCACTTGCCTTGTAATTATTATACTAAAGAGCAAGCTGACTTATTAGATGAAATTTTGGCTTATCGAATTAATAAAGTCGGCTATCAAACAAGAGCTGCTGCAATAGAAACTGCTCGATTCTTAACTTTATCTTTTCCTTATCGGATTCCTTATTTTTATGAAAACGGACGAGTTCACGAATCCGGTGTCAATTACGCTGATGGTGAAGGACGCTACTATAAACAAGGGCTATATCTACATGAATCCAAATTTTCTGATATAAAAGCAAGTTTTAATGGTCCAGCTATTTGGGGGTGTCCTTTAACAAACTGGGAAACAGATGAACAATTTGGCTATTATCCTGGAATGAAAAAGTCTAATGGTCTAGATTGCTCGGGATTTGTATCTTGGGTCTTAAAAAATGCTGGATTTGATCCGGGTGATATTGGAGCTGGAGAAACGGAATACCCTCATCAATTAACAGATTTAGGGTACTATACTCCTCTTACTGTTTCTTTGATCGATAATGGTACGGTTAAAACAGGTGATTTAGTGAATTATTGGGGACATATTGGAATTATTGTAGGTATTGATGGTGAAAATATTTATGTTGCTGAATCTTTGCAAAATTTTGGTGGTGTTGTTACGCGATTGTATTCAAAATATACGATAAGTGAAACCTTTAATCATGTAGTTTTAATGGATGAATATTATAAAAATGATGGAAACTATTCAATTATGTGGTAGTTTCTTTTTTTTCGACATTTTTTATTCTTTTAGTGTGTATAATAGTTTTTCATGAGCCAAGAAATGTTAAAAAAAATGCAAGATTTATTAAAACAGTTTTACCGAATTCAATCTATGAACTGGATAGCTACTAAAGCAAATGGATATGGAGGTGCTGGTCAAACATTAGAGATATTGCTAAAAAAAGCTATAGACAGAGATATTTTGCCTGATTATCATGGAATTGAAATTAAAACTAAGCAATTAAACAGCGAGCCTTATATCGGATTATTTTCTATGGCTTTAGATAACAAGCCTTTACGAATGAAATACATTTATGATAATTTTGGATGGCCAAGTAGAAATAATCCGCAATATAAAGTCTTCTACGCAAGGATCAATTCTCACATTTGTAGAAGTACAAGAAAATATTCATTTCAATTATATGTCAACTATGAAAAAGAAGCTGTTGAACTAAAAATTTATCATAACCTTACTGGTGAACTTGTAAATGAGGAATTATCTTGGTCTTTTAAGCATTTAGAATTGCGATTAAAAAGCAAATTATCTTACTTAGCTTATGTCACCGTTGATCGCTATTACGAATGCGAAAGTAAAACTCCTTATTACAAATATCAAGATATTCGTTTTTTTCAATTAAGAAGTTTTGAACAATTCTTAAAATTAATTGAGGATGGTTATGTATATGTAAATATTAAACTTTCTTATTTCAAAAAAGGTCCACGTGAGGGAGGAATTGATGACAAAGGAACTACTTTTGAAATTCATCAAGCCAATTTAAAGAAATTATTTCATGAAATAGATGTTCAAATGGATTTTTCCTAATAGTAATTTTATATGGGTTCAAGGGGTTGCAGGCATAAAAAAACTCTTAAAATTTAAGAGTGTTAAAGATAAAAAAATGGTCGAGAAGACAGGATTTGAACCTGCAACCCCTTGGTCCCAAACCAAGTGCACTACCAAATTGTGCTACTTCTCGATCTATCTATTCATAGTATATCACAAAAATAGATTTTTGTGATTAAAAAATAATATGGTGCGTCCAAAGGGAGTCGAACCCCTAACCTTTAGATCCGTAGTCTAACGCTCTATCCAATTGCGCTATGGACGCGAATTCAAATTCAAAATGCAATATGATTATATAATAATAATGGGTAAAAAGCAAGATAAAAGTTGTTATTTTCCTTTTTTTCTTGCTTTTTTTTGATTATATTGTTTTAATTTTTCCAACTGTTCTTGTTCTAAGCTCATTTCTTTGATTTTTGACGTTTTGATTATATTGTTTTAATTTTTCCAACTGTTCTTGTTCTAAGCTCATTTCTTTGATTTTTGACGATGAGATTTCATCTATCAGCAAGCATCCATTTATACATTCAATCTTTATTGTTATTGGATTTCCTTTTAAGGTTTTTATATTTATACTGTCGTTATCATCTAAAAATATTGTTTTTTTGTTTTTTTCTTCTATGATTTTCATTAATCTTCCCTTTCAATTTTTTCAAATAGTTCATCATCAAAAAAGTCTTTTAAGGGCATATTTAATCCTTCACATATGCGAATAATGGTTAATAGCTTTGGGTTTTTAGATTTTCCTATAATTAAATTTTGAACTGTGCTTTGTGTCAGGCAGCAAATAGTGGCTAGCTTATTTGGTGTGATATTTTTTTCGGTACAAATATTTTTTATTTTTAATGATATAGCTTTAGATAGTTTCACTTTTACCACCCTACAAAAAGTATATCAACATCCCACAAAAAACTATTAACCCCACAAGGTTAAAATGGCCAAAAAATGTGACTTTTTTTGTAGAAACCTTTCTTTTACTGGTAAATTATACCAATATCTAAAAGAAAAGTTTGTCGAATTAAGAGAAAAGTTTTTTATATTAAAAAAACTTCAGACTGTTGACAAAGTCGAAAGAAATTTGTTAACAGTCTTTTCATTTTGAAAAAAATATATTATAATAAAAATGTAAGGTTTGCTTTATTATTC
>CAJFEV010000049.1 GCA_904374795.1 uncultured Bacilli bacterium | reverse complement strand
TTTTTCTATCTTTTTTTGATAGATTTATATCAATATTTTCTTACTGATATATTTTTATCTAATGTTACTCATTTTCCATAAAACTTTTCACACTATCTTTCGGGATATTCTAGCATAAAATTCTTTAAAAAGCAAGTTATTCATAAACAATCAATTCATGTTGAGCTCTTGTACAAGCTACATAGAAAAGATTCTTTTCTTCTTTTGTATATTTAGAATCATCACTTTGATAGACAATGACACTATCAAACTCTAGTCCTTTAGCTAAATAAGCTGGAATAATTAATAAATTTTTATTAAATTCTTTTGTATTTGCATCAATTAAAGAAATTTTATATTTTTCTTTTATTTCTTCAAATATTTTTTGGGAAGTTTTTTCATCCTTAGTCACGATAGCTGTATTTTTATATTTCTTTTGTAACTCTTGAATATCTTTTTCTAAATCATTCTTATGATGAATTTTAACTGGATTTTTGTTTTCTTTTCGAATAGCACTGACATGATTTAAATTTAAGATTTTGTTGGTATATTCAATGATTTCCTCACTTGAACGATAGGTTTTATTTAATTCAATGTATTTACTTGGCCAAAGTTCTTTTAATTTTTCTAATGTATCGTAACGATAAAACGGATTAATATTTTGATGAATATCTCCTAGAATTGTAAAGTTTGCCTTTTTAAAAATTTTACTCAAAATTTTATATTGTAAAAAATTATAATCTTGAGCTTCATCAATTACCACTTGTTCCATATATTTATCATGCATGAATCCTTCTAATAATCCTTTTAAATATACTAAGAGTAAAGCATTTTCATAGGAAATACTTTTATTATTTTTTACTTTTTTTATTTCTTCTTCTGACACATTTTCTTTAAAATAGAAACTTTCAAAAAAATCTATTAAGAATTTTTTATAATCTTTTTTGATTTCTAAGCTTTCTAATAAAAGCTTGTGATATGTTTTTGCTTTCTTTTTGCTTCCATTATAATTATTTTCGCTTAGCTTTTCAGACATAGCTATTAATCTTTCAAAAAATGGAAAACTTTGATATCGTTTATGAAACATTTCATTTAACTCTTGTTTTGAATATTCAAAAACATGATTTTCAATAATTCCTTTTTTAAAAAATGTATTTTCTTCTAAATCTTTTACATACTCTTCCATATCTCTAATGATTTCTTCGCTTTGTTTATATTCCATAAGTGCTTTATCTTTTTCTTCACCTTGATAATATCTTGAAAGAAAATGAATAAACGATTCGACACTTTTGTATTCTTTGATAATTTTATTTAAATATTCGTGAAATGTTGTTTGTAAAGTATTTTCTTCTCCTAGTTCCGGTAGTACATTGGAAATGTATTCCGTAAAAATTTGGTTTGGAGAAAAGATGAGAATTTTTTCACTCGTCAAGTTTGGAATTGTGTAAAGCAGGAAAGCAATTCGGTGAAGAGCCACGCTTGTTTTTCCAGACCCGGCAATTCCTTGGACAATCAAGTTTCGATCTCTGATATTTCTAATTACCGCATTTTGTTCTTGTTGAATTGTGTTTACAATATTTTTCATTTTTTCATTGGAATTTTCGGCTAATACTTCTTGTAAAACATCATCATTAATATTCAAAGAGTTGTCAAATACTCTTATTAATTTTTGATTTTCAATTTTGTATTGTCTTTTTCTTTTTAAGTTTCCTTTTATTAACCCTTCTGGGGCTTCGAAAGCACATGCACCTACTTCAAAATCATAAAAAAGACTACTAATAGGTGCACGCCAGTCATGAATATAATTAGTGATTTCATCTTTTTTTAGATAAGTCATCCCAATATAAATTGTTTCTTCTTTTTGATTTTCTGTTTGAAATATGATCGAGGCAAAATAAGGAGATGGTTTTATTCTCATAAGCTTTTTAAAATAATTTCTCTCTTCTAAAAGCCTTTTAGCTTCCATTTCACTTGAAGTTCGAACGCTTGTCAGTTCTTGAACGTCCATGTCTCCTTTGTTTTCCCAAACATATTTTTGAAAATTGCGAATCTCTTCTTGATTTTTAAAGATTTTACTACTCATTTGATCAATTTTTTGATTTAAAAATGTACATACGGTTTGTAAATATTTTTTTTCCTTTTCAACTTCTCTTTTTTCCATTTTTCCCTCCTTTTTTGAAAACGACAAAAAACCCGATTGCTCGAGTTCTCTTCAAGTTAAAATCAAATTGTTTTGTTTAAGTAAAAAGTCAAGTTGATTTTATCATAAAAAAAAGATTTTGTATATCTTTTTTTAAAATTCTAAGTAAGAAACATAAATATCATTAAATTCAGTTGCTGCTATATCATAGGTACATTTTAAAAAGTACCCGTTTTCTCTACTTTCTAAAACGGTAGTTGAAATATTTGTGCAAGAGTTTGTCCCGTCATTACAATTAATAAGGATTCCTTCATTTGGAATAATCGAAATTGTACTCTCTTCTGTTACTAATTCATTTTTTACTAAATAGTTTTTAACAATTTCTCTTTCGTATCTTTGAGGATCTTCAGGATTTTCTTCATATTTTAATACTTTTTCACGAATGTTTGCGTTTGAAAGAACATCACTGACAATAGTTTCATTATTCTCATCTAATGTAAACTGAACAATATAAGATACACTTAAGTTGCCATTTTCGTTTCTTTGTTCTTCTACAACATTTAAACAATTTGGAGTATCTTCATTACAACTATACTCGATATTTATTAAATAAGTTAATTTATTATCAATTATGCCGTAGTATATTGATTCAAGAATATTTGATGTTGCAATCCCTTCTTGATTAATTTGACCAGCTAGTTTTTCCCAAATGGTTGTAAGTAGAGATTCGCAATCATTTATAGCAGGTATCGTTAAATTGGAAATTTTGTTATCTTCTAAAATTGCCATTACTCTAAAAGTCCATTTTCCATCTTTTATATAAGCTAGGGCATTTGGTAAAGAAATACAAGCTTCTTCACTAGGGCAACTGATTTCTATGTCTACGGAATAAGTTCCTTCACTAATAGGACTTACAGTTACGTCATCTGACCAATCTTTTTTGTTTGTTTCATAATATTCTTTTAATAAAGCTTTGTAATCGATAACGACTTCTGATGAATCTTCTTCTTTTTTTCCAAAAAATGTTAGTAAAGACATGATTATACAAAATACTAAAACTACTCCTAAAATACTATATGTTCCCACTTTTTTATTCTTCATACTCTCACCTTATATAAATTTTATCAATTCATTTTTAAAAATACAAGATTGATTTTTATTTTTCTAATAAAGTTTCAAATAATTTACTATATTTTTGTACAACTAAATCCCACGTGTACTCTTTATTTATCCGCTCTTTAGCTAAAGTCCCATATTCTTTTTGCTCTTTTTCGGGTAATTTTTCAATTTTTTGAATCACTTTCTTTAAACTATTCTCTTCTTTTGTAAAATAAAAGCAGCTATTTTCTCCAACCTCATGATTATAGGGAACATCATATAAAATATTGATATTGGTATTTGCTAAAGCTTCTAAAAGTGAAGGGTTTGTTCCACCTGCTGAGTGTCCATGAATATATGCATAAGCATGTTGTCTAAAATAAAGCAAACTTTCTTTGTCATACACAGATCCGATGAATTTGATTCGTGTATCTTTTTCAAATTGCGTACTTTCTTTTAATTGTTGATAAAATTTATTTTTTTCTAAATTGCAAATAATTACTAAATCTTTTTTTGTCTTACTTTTCATAAATTCTTTAATCATAGTTTCGTAATTATTTTCAGGAATAAATCTTCCAACAATGAGATAATATTCTTTTGAATTTATTTGATATTTTTCCCATAACTCTTTAACAATTTTTGTTTTGTGAACTTTCATATTTTCATAGGCTCCATAAGCAATAAAGGTTGCTGGAGTTTTTCTTTTTTTATATTTGTTATTTACATAATCTAAAATAGCTTTTGAATCACAAACGCAATAATCACTAAAAATGATACTGAAAAATTCGCTGATTTTAAAACATTGCTTAATCCACCAAGCCCACTTTTCTCTTTTCCATTCTAAACCGTCTGGATTAATTATGATTTTTACTCCTAATTTATGTAAAATCGGACGCCATATCAAAAATAATGGTCCTACTTTACAGCCTAAAACAACTAAGATTACATTTTTCATTTTTTTCTTTTTTATATACCTTATAAAATGATTGATCGAAATAATGGTAAATGTAAACATAGTTACAAATCCTTGGGCTGGAACAAAAATATTATGAATTTCTGCATTAGATTGATAGCTTATTTTTTTCTTTTCTTTTTTTTCATGAGTTAAATTTGTTATATAGTATTTTATTGTTTTATCTTTAGTATTGTCAATTAAGTTATCCACAAAAGTCTCCCATCCCCCATATGGATAGTGATATCCTCTCGCGCCAACAATGCATATATTTTTTTCCATTTTTTACACCTCAAATCCAAAAAGTTAAATAACAGAAAAATAAGCTTATATAATAAAATAACCGAATTAATCCATAGCCTAAGAAATTTACATGCATATAATTTTTTATATAGTATTTTTGACTATTTTTTAAAATCTTATATTTTTTCACTTTTTTCAAGCTTTTATCTACGCTTTTTGAAAGTGCATGAGTTACACTTACTGTTGTATCAACATAGGATTCTAAATTTTTATCTTTGGCTTTTTTTGCTAAGATGTTTTCCTCATAATATAAGAATGTATGTGAATCAAAATATTTAATTTTTTTAAAACTTTTTAAGCGTCCTAAAAAGAAACATCCATGGAGTACATCTACTTTTGTTAATTTTTCTTGATAATATTCTTCTTTATACTTTAGAAGTTTATGGCTATATTTGCCAAAAAAATTGATGTTAGATAGTAGTTCGCTTAAAAAATTAGGAAGCTTCCATCCTTTAGATATTGTTCCATTTTCTAAAATTTTTGAACCTAAAAAAGAAATATTCTCATGAGTTTTTATGTCATGAATTAATTCTTTTAAAACACCTTCTTCAATTAGAACATCAGGATTTGAGATGATTGCAATTTCACAAGAAGTATTTTTTTCTAAATATTTTAAACCAAGATTATTTCCAGCTGCATAACCAAGATTTTTTTCAGCTTGCAATAGAATAATTTTTTTATTTTCATATTCTTTTAATTTTTCCATTGAGTTATCTGTACTACAATTATCTACTACAATAATTTTTGAAAGACAGCTATAGTCTTTAATTTGATTTAGCATTTTACTTGTATTTTCGTAGTCGTTATAATTTAAAATAATTATTCCTGTTTTCATAGTTTCCTCTTTCTGCTACTTATTATAACGTTTTTTTCTCAAAAGATAAATATTTTTACTCTTTTTTAAATTAGTCATGCTATAATTTTAATATGGTGATGAAAATGAGAATTATTTATAAAAATACTTTTGATAATACTTTGACTGAAAAATATGATAAAAATTTCCCTAGAGAAGATCAATTTTTTGCAAATCAAGAAGTTGCTGTTGTTGCAGATGGAATTACCAGGGATCCTGTAGGAATTGACTTTGATAAAGCAGCAAAAAATATTCAAGAAGCTGTGATGCATTACCCACGACCAAGTGGAGCTATGTTAGCTGCTAAAGAAGTAACAGATACTTTTAAAAATGATTTTAAACAAAACTTAAAGGAAACTATGATTTTAGCTAATGAAAATATTCGAAAGCTTAATGAAAAATATATTTTGAAATGTGATTATTTACAAAATGACTATTATGGAACTGTAGCTTCTGCGGCTTTTATAAAAAATCATATTTTACATTATTCCTATATCTGTGATTGTGGGATCATTGTATATGATAAAGACGGGAATAAAATATTTCAGACTGAAGATGAATTAGAAAAAATTACTAGACCTTTTTTAAATACAATTCCTTATCCATGGACTGATGATCGTTCAAGGATTATTACTCGAAGAGATTATCGGAATAATTTAGAAATGATATCTGATGGTAAGTGCGTTTCTTATGGGGCTTTAACAGGTGAGAAAAGTGCAGAATCTTTTATTCGAGAAGGCACTTTTTCCTTACATGATGGTGATACAGTTATCGTTTATAGTGATGGATTTTTTCATTTTTTTGATAATCCAGAATTTATTCAATTTATTTTACATTTTGATGCTTTGACTTTTGAAAAATTCGTGAATCAAAAAGCTCAAGAAAACTATTCTTTATATGGTAAAGAAAAAACGTTAATCATTATAAAAGAAGATTAAGAACTGCTATCCTAATCTTCTTTTCTATTTCCAAATATATTAATCAATTTATCTTGGAGTTTTGTTACATCATATTTTTTAGCTGTTTCATAAGCTTTATCAATAATTTTTTGTTTTTCTTTTTCACTCATATTCATGAATTTTTTTATTTTAGACGCTAATTCATTTCCATTTGTGGCATCTTGATAAGTCAATGCGTTTTTGCCATCTATAGCATATTCTCTTGGACCATATAGATTGCAGGCAATTACAAATGTTTTGCAAGCCATTGCCTCTAGACCAACAAGTCCTAAAGATTCACTTTTTCTTTTCGTTGGAAAAATGAATACATCAAAAGCGTTATAATAATCTACTAAATCTTTTTGTAAAACAAATTCTTTCTGAATAATTTTTTCTTCTAAATGAAATTTTTTGATTTTCTGTTCCATTTCAGGTTGTTCTTGTCCAGTTCCAACTATAATTACTTTTATGTTTTTCATGAATGGTTCTTTTTTTAGTTCCTTTAAAGCATCTAAAAGAGTATCCCATCCTTTATTTTTTTCTATTCTGCTAACCATTCCAATATATGTATATTTTGGATCTAAATTCAGTCTTTTTTGACATTCTTTTTGATCTTTTTCTTGAAAGATTTCAAAATTAATTCCACCAGATGGATAGATTTTAATTTTTTCTTTTGGTATGTGATAGTTGTTGATAAGTACGTCTTCAAAATATTTTGATGGAGCTACAACCATATCTGCAAATGGAAGAACTCGTTGTCCTCTTTTCACATTTTTCTTTTCAAAATCATAATCAGGAACTATATCATTACCATGTACATTGCAAACCAATTTTGTTTTTCCAGTGACTTTTCCAAATAAAACACAATAAGTTGATTGAGCCACGAAGTGAACATAGTAATAATCATATGAATAGAAAAGGGATTTAAAAATAGCTTGTATGTACATTAAACTATAGCCAACAAATTTAGCAGGAAAGGAAATATTTTTCTTTTTGATTGCTAAGTCGACTTGATATCCTAATTTTTCTAATTCCCCCTTCGTATTTTTTACAAAAGAGCCATAATGTTTAAATCTTTTTGAAGGATACATGTTAGAAACAAGTAAAATTTTCAATTTTTCTTTATTTTTAGAAGCTGTGATGAATGAGGCTAGGAAAAGAGTTGTTGAAACGCTCATTAAAATATGCCCAGATAAGAAAGAAGCAATCAAAGTGATTATAAAACTTATTGTATATATGTTTTTTGTTTTTACTTTACTTAATGAATAAGATAAAAGTAAAACATACATAACTATTCCAAAATATCCTAAGCTATAAAATATATCTAATAAGTCTATTGATGTTTTTATTTCTTCATCTTCATAAATTCCATCAATTCCAAAAATTTGTTCATCTATATTACTATTCATAAATGCATTATTTGCATGTTGTACTTGAGAGATTTTATGATTTGTTAAATGCTCTAGATGTTTTGTGTAAAAAATAATAGGATAAATGCTTAACACAATAGTCAATATACCCATTGTTACTAGAAAGCTCTTTTTTGTCAAAATTCTTTTTCGTTCGTCCCAAATAAAATAGATAAATGTTCCTATAGATACTATGCATAGAATTGGAGCTTGATATAGAAAAATACTTATGAAAATTAAAATGGTTCCCAAAATTTTTGTAAAATAATTCTTGTGGTCTTTTATTACTTTCCATACGATTGGTAGAAGGCAAATTAATAGACCAATAATCTCTTTTTTTGCATAGTAGAAATTAAAATTCATTTCTGGTTTTACAAATAAGAAAGGAATTAAAAAAGCAAAAGCATAGAATAAATAAATTTTTACATAGAAAAACTTTTCAAATTTTTTATTCGTAATATTTTCAAAAAATAGAATAGCTATTGGTAAAAATAGAATTTCTAAAATGGTTTTTAAACTTATTAGAAATGAAAATCCTTTACAATAGTTATAAAGTGTATATACAAGAACCGTAGCTAAAGCTATAGAAAGAAAGATTCTTCCTTTTTTTGCTTTCCATAAATAAAAGCTAAACCCAAGTAATATTCCACCTTTAACTATTGCCAGTCCCCAGAATGTATATTCTTTAAAAGGAAGAATGGCATATAAAAGATCTAATAATGGAATTAAGCATA
>CAJFEV010000048.1 GCA_904374795.1 uncultured Bacilli bacterium | reverse complement strand
CATAAAAAAAGAAACTACTTTTTAAGTAATTTCCTTAACGACAACAGCGATTACCGTAAATATTTTCCACTTCATCTACTTCTGAATAACTATAAACTGGCGTATAAGTATGATTATAAATATGATGATTAACAACTGTAGTATGATATGGCATAATATGCGGAACATTATAGTTAATTACTCGATGGCATACTTGATTTTGAGGACATTCACAAATGGGTGGACAACTACATTCACATGGTGGAGGACATGATGGCATACAATTACAAGTTCCCATATTTGCATTTGCTTCGTATCCTGAAGCACTCTGATAGTTCATTTGAAAACTATCTCTTTCACATTCCTTATTCTTTAACATAATTGTCATTCCTTTCTATAGTAGCATATGAAAAAAAATAGCCTTGTTTTAGGCTACTTTCCTATTATAAATGATAAATTTTCTTATTATTTCGTACTACCATAAAAATCAAAATAGTTAACATTCCACCAAGTAAAAGAATAAAGAAAGATATTCCTTTGCTCCCTGTTTGTGGATTCTCAATTTCCGTTTCACAAGAAAACTTATATTCTTCAGCAGTTACAATATTTCCATTTACATCATAATGAGTTCCATCATCTAATATCTCACAAGAATGAGTCTCACATTCCTTTTGATATTGCAAATAAGAAATACTTTTTCCATTTTTTCCATAATATATACCATTTATGATTTCACAAGTATAAGAAGGAGTACTTCCACATTCTTGATTATAAATTTCTTCAGATACAATATTCCCGTTCTTGCCGTAATACGTTCCATCACTTAAAATCTCACAAGAGTGAGGTAAGCATTGTTTTTCATATTCTAATTTAGGAACTAAATTTCCCATTTTATCGGAATAAGTCCCGTCTCCATAGTCCTTACAAACAGGTTTTTCACATTCTTTTAAATACTCCGTATAAGAAACAATATTACCATATAAGCCATAATATATTCCATTTACAAGCTCGCAAGTATAACTTGGTTTTTCTTCGCATTGTTCACGATATACTTCTTCAGTAACTATTGTACCATCTTTTCCATAATATGTACCATCAAGTACTTCACAATAATGTGGCAAGCATTGTTTTTCATACTCTACTTTGCTCACTAAATTCCCTGTTTTATCAGAATAAGTTCCATCTCCATAGTCCTTACATACAGGTCTCATACATTGTTTCTCGTACTCTAAAGCAGTTATAATATCTCCATTTGGACCATAATAATTTCCTTCAAAAATCGAACAACTTCGATCTATCTTGCTCCAATCACAAGAATAATGAATTGAACATTCTTGAGCTCCGTTAATTTTTTCAAAAACAATAGTTGCCATCTCAACATGACCGCTTAAAGTAGGATTAGATGTTTCAAAGGCATATAAATTATCTTGTACCTTTTTATAATACCAACCATCTGTCACTTGAATAGATTTTATAACTACATTCGTTAAAGTTAAAGACAAAGAATTTTGATTATACGTAACTGTACCATCCACATCAAAAACAAAACGACAAATTTGTACAGGTTCGCCATCAGTATCCAATGCCTCTTCACAATACGAATTATTCACTAAGCTTGCTGCATTTACTGGCATTACACTAAAAAACCCCACTAAAAACATAATAACCATAAAACTCAATTTCTTCATAACATTTCCCCCTAAATTTTTTTTAAAATGGCAATTTCATATTTCCATTTTGCATCATTTTCATCATTTTTTTCATTTGTTCGAATTGATTCAATAATCGATTCACTTCTTCAACACTACGTCCAGATCCCTTCGCTATTCTTTGTTTTCTAGTTGCTTTAAGGATTTCAGGATGCCTTCTTTCATAAGGTGTCATCGACTGAATAATTGCTTCAACGTGAGCCATTTGTTTTGGATCAACTTGAATAGTATTTAATCCCATTTTTCTAGCTTGTGGAAGCATTTTAATAATATTTTCTAATGGTCCTAATTTTTTAATTTGTTTTAAATTTTTCAAAAAATCCTCTAAATCATACTTTCCAGCCTGCATCTTTTTCATCTGGTCTTTAGCTTCAGCTTCAGACATAATATCTTCTACTTTTTCAGCAATTCCCATGATGTCACCCATATCTAAAATACGTTCAGCCATTCTTTCCGGATAAAACATAGATAATCCATCAAGTTTTTCAGAATCTCCCACAAACTTAATCGGAACATGAGTTAAATGACGAACGGATAAAGCAACACCACCCTTAGTATTTCCATCTAACTTAGTTAAAATGCAACCCGTTAAATGAAGTGCTTCATTAAATCCTTCAATAACATGAATCGCGTCTTGTCCCATCATCGCATCAATAACAAGCAAAACTTCATGTGGATGAACAGAATCTTCAATATCCTTTAACTCTTGCATTAATTCTTCATCAATATGAAGTCTTCCTGCTGTATCGATAAGTATATAATCTTTTTTCTCGTTTTTAGCAAATTCTAATGCTTCCTTAACAATTTCAACTGGATTTTTCTTGCCTTCTTCAAAAACAGGAATATTTAAACTTTTTCCGATTTCCTTTAACTGATCAATAGCTGCTGGTCGATAAATATCACATGCAACTAATAAAGGATGTTTTCCTTCTTTCTTCCGTAAATAATTTGCAAGCTTACCAGCCGTCGTTGTTTTACCAGAGCCTTGTAATCCAACAAGCATAACAATAGTAGGATACTTCCCAACTTCTAAAGGAACAACATCACTACCAAGTAACGAAATAAGTTCATCTTTAACAAGTTTAATAAAAAGTTCATCGGGCTTTAAATTCTTACCAACATCCATTCCTAAAGCTTTTTCTTTAACATTATTCACAAATTCCTTTACAACTTGATAATTCACATCAGCTTCAAGCAAAGCCATACGAATCTCCCGCATTGCATCATTGATATTTTCAGGAGTTATCTTACCCATTCCCCGAATATTTTTAATCGCATTGCTAAGTCGATCCCCCATATATTCAAACATAATGTATCATCCTTTCTAATGTAAAACTTTTCGAATCTTTTCATGAACATTTTGATCTGTAATTTTTTCTAAACATTCTTTAAGAATTTCATTTTTTTCTTGTACATGTAACAAATTCTCATAATTTTCTAAAAGAATTTCATTTTTTTCTTGTACATGTAACAAATTCTCATAATTTTCTAATTTTTTTTGCACCGTTTTTACAGTATTACCAACAGCACTTCGAGAAATGTGTAAATTTTCAGCTATTTCGCCTAAAGACAAATTTTCTTCATAATATAACGAAAAAATATTTTGCTCTTTTAAAGTTAATAAATTTTGATAAACCGAGAATAAATTATTATAATAGAAAAACTTATCCATTATTCCATCATATCCTTAAATAATCCATAAATATAGGATTCAATATCGAAAACTTGCAAGTCAGTCATTTTCTCGCCTAAACCGATAAATTTAACTGGAATTCCAACCGTTTCTTTAATCGCTAAAACAATACCACCTTTAGCTGTTCCATCAAGTTTTGTTAACACAATTCCTGTAATGTTTGTAATTTCCTTAAAACTTTCAGCTTGAACAATTCCATTTTGACCAGTAGTTGCATCAATAACCAAAAGAGTCTCATGAGGAGCACCTGGAATAATTCGACCGATAACTTTATTCATTTTTTCTAATTCTTTCATCAAATTCACTTTATTTTGCAAACGACCAGCTGTATCAATAAAAACAATATCAACATCTTCCTTCTTAGCCATTTCTAAGCCATCAAAAATCACACCAGAAGGATCCGTATTTTCTTTTCCAAAAAACAAAGAATCTGTTTTTATAGCCCATTCTTCTAATTGGGCCACGGCTCCAGCTCGAAAAGTATCCGCAGCAATCATCATCACTTTTTTTCCTTCTTGACGATATTTATAAGCAAGTTTCGCAATAGTTGTTGTTTTTCCAACACCATTTACCCCAACCATTAAAATTACAGTTGGTCCCTCATCAGCCATTGCAATTTTATCAGACAAAGATTCATTATTAACATAAATGATAAAAAGCTCATCGACAATAACTTCTTGTAAATATTTTGTATCTACAATATTCTCTTTTTTTACCCGTTCACGAATTTCTTCCATGAACTTAAAAACCGTATTCACACCAATGTCGGCCATAATTAAAAGATTTTCTAATTCTTCAAAGTACTCTTCACTAACCTTTGTATATTTAATTCCCAATAGACTAAGCTTAGAAACAAACTCATCCCTAGTTTTTTTTAAACCCTTATCATAGGTTTCTAAAGACTCTTCAATTTCTTTATTTTCAATTTCTTTTTCTTTCTTTGTCACCAATTTTTTTAACTTATCAAACAAACCCATTTAACATTCCTCATTTCTAAAATTAATAACTACAGGTATTTTCAGGAACATAACTTTGTAATTCCCCAATTGAATCACGATAAACAAGAATTTCCTTATTTAAATCACACAAATCACTTTTATTTTCAAAAAAACCGCTTTGAACCAATTCTGCTACAGAAACTTCTGTATAACAATCACTAGAAGAAGGACTTTTTGGATCAAAACTAGAAGGACAGTTTTCTAAATACAATTTTTCAGAAATAACATAAGTAATTGCCGTATCAGCAAGACCATTTATTTGCTCTTCTAAAAGTTTATTTTGAGATTCTCCCATAACCCCAAACACAGCAACTCCAGCAACTGTCATCAATATTCCAAGAATTGCAATAACCGCAATTAACTCTGTTAAAGTAAAACCCTTTTTATTTTTCACAATCTTCACCTGCCTGTATAAAGTATACCATTAAAACTAGACAATTACAATTTTTTGAGGTATAATTTTAAAAGCGAAACAACTTTATTTTTTATTTTTTTTGAAAGGAAGATATAAATGCAAAATAAAAAAGACACCACGTCTATCGTTGCTTTAGGTGGGCTTGGTGAAGTTGGAAAAAACATGTATGTGATTCATCACGAACATGAGCTTTTGATTATCGATGCTGGAGTGATGTTTCCAGAAGACGATTTAATGGGGATTGACTACGTTATTCAAGATGTCACATATCTAAAAGAACACGAAAGTGACATTAAAGCTTTAATTATTACTCATGGTCATGAAGATCATATCGGAGGAATTAGTTTTTTATTACAGAATGTAAAAATTCCAGTCATTTATGCACCTGGAATCGCTGTAAGTTTAATTAAAAACAAACTAGAAGATGCTCATCAAGATTTTCAACATTTAGAAAAATATGATAAAGATACAGTTTTAAAATTTAAACACTTTGAAGTGGAGTTTGTAACGACAACCCATTCCATCCCGGATAGTTTCGCTGTTGTAATTCATACACCACAAGGGATAATTTTTGAAACAGGAGATTTTAAATTTGATTTAACGCCAATTGGCCCTATGGCTGACTTACACAAAATTGCTAAAATTGGAGCCGAAGGTGTAAAACTTTTATTATCTGACAGTACTAATGCTTTATCAGAAGGTTTTTCAAAATCTGAAAGCTCAGTAGATGAAACATTAAACGATATTATTTCAAGACACTATGGCAGAGTTATCATCGCGACATTTGCTTCAAATATATACCGAATCAAACATATTGTAGAGACATGCCGAAAAAACAACAGACAAATCGTAACGTTTGGTAGAAGTATGGAAACAAGTATTGAAATAGCATTAAATAATGGACTCATAAAAGACAAAAGCATTTTTATAGATGCAAATAAAGCAAAATCATTAAAAAGAAATGAAGTTTGTATTTTATGTACAGGAAGTCAAGGAGAACCACTAGCAGCTCTATCAAGAATCGCAAATGGTGTTCACAAACAAATTTCCTTATTAAATGATGATTTAGTAGTCTTTTCATCAAAACCAATACCAGGAAATGCTGCAAGTATTAATCGAGTTATAAATAAACTCTATTTAAAAGGTGTAAAAGTATTTACCTATGAAGAATTTAGTGATATCCATACTTCAGGACACGCAAAACAAGAAGAATTAAAACTCATGCTCCGTTTAGTAAAACCACAATATTTCATGCCAATGCACGGAGAATACAGAATGCTAATGTCTCATAAATCTTTAGCCGAAGATTGTGGTATTCCAAGTGAAAACATTTTCATTTGTAAAAATGGAGATGTTATTGAATTAACCAATGAAGGAGTACAAAGAGGTATTCCAATTGAAGCTGGAGATGTATATGTAGATGGCTCAAGAATCGGCGATGTTGGTTCATCAATTATTAAAGAACGAAAACTAATGAGTCGAGATGGAATTCTCTTAGCAATAATCAACGTAAATCCATTAACCAAACAATTACTAATTAAACCAAATGTAACAACCAGAGGATTTGTTACCGTAAATGAAAACGCCGATTTAATTGATAAAATCGAAAAAAAAGTAACCTCAATTGTTCGAGAATCTTTATCTCATAACAATTACAGTTACTTAGATTTAAAAAATCAAATCATTTTAGATTTATCTCCATACATCAGTGCTCTAACAGGTAGACATCCAATGATTCTACCCGTAATTATGGAAGTAAGGCAAAGCGAATAAAAAGCTTTGCTTTTTTTATGTATCAATCACAAAAAAAAGGGTTAATGATTTTACTCATTAACACCTATATAAACTTTAATTAACTAATTGGTCTAAATCGACATCACTACGGTCATGTTTAATTTGTTCCCAATTATTGGTTTTCTTAAATAAGCAAATAATATTAATTGGAATCCATGTAGCTAAGAATAAAGCAAAGAAGATAATTCCAGAAAAAATATTCTTTGTACTCTTTTTATTATACTTAACTACAAAAATATTCATTGCAACATTTAACAAGTAGAAAACAATAAAGAACAAAATACCAGATGCATATAAATAAGAGAAGAAATCAAATAATTCAACTCCAAGTAAATGAAAGGCAATTAAAACAACGGATAATACAAATCCTAAAACAACCATTAAAGGAGCTGCATACATCATTACCATATCAAAACAAGCAATATTTCCTGTTTTAAAGAATGTTTTTAATAACTTTCCACCATAAATTTGTAAACAACTTAAGCAACCACTCGTCCATCTTTTACGTTGTTTCCAACTTGCCCAGAAACTTTGTGGATGTTCATCATAAGTAATAGCCTCTTCAACAAAAGCAACTTGAATTCCTCTTAAAGCACATTGTCCAGTAAATTCGGAATCTTCTGTAATAGTTCTAGTTTTAAAGCCATATTTTTGAAGTACACTTTTACGAACCATAAATCCTGTTCCATTAATAGCAGCAGAACCAGAATAGTTCATTCTTGCACGATTGAAAAAGAAATTTTGAATAAAATAGAATAATGTATAAGAACCCGTTAACCAGTTATCTCCCATATTCTTAGCATCACGGAAACACTGTGCTACTTCAACACCTTCGCATAACGCATCGTTCATTCGAGCTAAAAAATCAGGATGAACTAGATTATCAGCATCAAATACAACAAAAGCATCAATATCTTCTCTTTTTACCAATTTTTTAAAAGTATCCTCTAAGGCATCGCCTTTTTGTTTAACAGGCACATCACAATGAATGATTGTAGCTCCAGCTTCCCTTGCAACACCTTCTGTATTATCTGTACAATTATTAGGTACAACAAAAATTTCATATAAATTTTCAGGATAATGTTGTTTTTGTAAACTTTTAATTAATCCCCCAATTACTTTTTCTTCATTTCGACCTGCAATAACGATACCAAAACGGTATTTAGCTTTATGACGTCCAAACATACTTTTATGATAATTTTTAAATCCAAATAACCCAGTTATAGCAAAATACATACAGTAAATAAAAGAAAAAGCAAATAATATATAATAAATTGTTACTACAATACTTTCCATTTTTTCTCAATCCCTTCTAAAATCGTCCGCAAAGAAACTCCCATATTTTTTAATTCTCGAGTTTCTAAATGAATGGCCTCAAAAGAAGCTTTCTTTCGTTTTTCTTTAATCTCATCAAGTTCATTTGTCACAAAAGTACCTCTCGTAGAAAGACTTTTAAGATAATTTTGCTCTTCTAAAACTCGATAAGCTTTTTTTATCGTATTCGGATTTACTTGCATTTTTTTAGCCAAAACACGTATACTAGGCATTTGCTCATCAGGTTTTAAATTTCCTTTCAAAATTTTTTCACGCAAAGTAAAAGCAATTTGCAAATAAATAGGAACTTTACTCCTATTATCAAAATTCATTTTAAATTCCCCCATTTTATACTTCATGTATATCTATTATTAGTATGCGCTTTTCTTTAAAAAATAGTACTACATCACGTAATACAAGTAAATTATAGTATATTTTGACGAAAAAAGCAATTACAATTTCGTCACATTCCCTTTTTGACACCTTTTCACACAGTAAAATCAATCATTTATCAAAAACTGTTCAGCATAAATAAATAGATAAAAAGAGCCAAAAATTGTTAGTATATTTCCTGTAAAAAAGCTATAAAGCAAAAAAATAAATGCTTTTGTTCTTAATTCAGAAGCCCTATAAATACTCCGAGCATAATTAAGAAGATAGAGAAAAACAAGAAAAAGAAGAAGAATTCGCAAACTCGTATCTAATGAAGACATCTCAAAAAGATTAGTAAAAAAAGATATAGCAAACATTTCTCTAAATAAAGGAATAATTCCCAAAAAAAGTAATCCTATATACAACCAAACCAATTTATGTTTATTTCCCTCTATTTCCTCTTTTTTTAAGAAAAAAGAAAGAATAAATAGCCCAAGTAATAACCCCAAAACAACCACAATATCGACATTATGAAACAAATTATTCGCAGTATTACCGCCAGAAACATAAAAAGTAATAATACTTGCAATGCTTTTACATAAAAGATATAAACAAATCAAATTTAAAGAAATATGATAAAAATAGCTTTTTACCATCTTTTCCCTCACTCGAAACAAATTAACAATAGGATTAGTTATCATCAAAAAAACAATACAAAAATTCACTCCACTAAGACGATTATCATTAAGACAAAAAGTTGAGAAATAAAAAAGAAAAATCAAAGTTACAAGGATACCTCCTGTTGAAAGAACAAAATAAAGTTTATTTTTCATATTCTCAACTACTTTCATATATAGAATATCACAACTTAAAAAAGAAAAAAAGAGACTTAATCCTTATTAGTTAAACTAATTAGAAAAAAGCCTATAATAAATAAAAGAAAAAGAGAAAAAATATTACTAGAATCAATTAAATCAATAATTTTTAAAAGCAAAAAGAAAATCGAAGAAAGTAAAAAAGCAAAAATGACATTCCAAGTAATATTTTTATGTTTCAAAAAACAATAATTTACAAACTTAATCATTAAAAGAACTCCAAGTACCAATCCCATTCCAAATAAAATACATAAACCAATTTGTGAAAAAGGATTAGCAAATAAATTTAAAATAAAAGTATAACTCCCTAACATCATATAAGTAGCAGTTCCACTTATACCAGGCATAACCATAGTTACAGCATCTACAAAACCTAAAAAAAGAATATACAAAAAACTAAAAATAGAAGAATCGGGAACAAATTCTGGAAGTTTCAATTTTGTATAAAAAAAATACATTCCTAAAAAAATCAAAAATATAATCATCCAATCTTTAAAACTTCGTTTACAATTTTGTAAAATATTAGGAACTGTTCCAACAATAAGTCCAATAAAGAAAACAACAGTATAAATATAAAAAGTTTCAAAAAAATAAAGCAAAACCTTACTTCCTAACAAAACAGCTACTAAAACACCTATTCCTAAAGGCAATAAAAAGCGAACATTTTCTTTAAAACTCTGAAAAAGATTTTGAATTCGAAATAAAATTTCTTCATACACACCTAAACTAATTGCTAATAAGGAACCAGAAACTCCTGGAATAACTTTACCAATACCAATAATCAAACCTTTAAAAAAAAGAATAAACGTTTGCACTAGAATCACCTAATAAAGCTTATTCTTAAAACAAAAAAATTATTTTATATAAATTCTTTCAAAATTCTTATTTTTTCCAAAAGACTTTTTTTTACCATTTCATCTTCTAATGTATTTATAGAAAAAGTTTTGCTTCCAGCATGATTTAATGATGCTCCACAGTGATAAAATACTTTTTTATCTAAAATGATATATCGATCATGAAAAGTACTATCATAAATAAGATGTAAATTATTATATTGTTCTTGGTATTTTAAAATATCTTGTTCTTTTAAATTCCCACAATTTTTAACAATCAGAATTACTTTCACTTTTGTATTTCGTATCATATCCAAAACACTTTTATCTGCATAACCATCAAGGATTATAATTTCTTCTTCTGCTTCACTTAATATATCTAAAATCTTTGAATACGCATCATAAATTTGTCCATTAAAATAAATTTCATTTTTCTTTGTTTCTAATTTTTCAAAACTGGTTTCTAAAAGTTTAATCTTATCTTCATGTTCAATAACTAAATGATTAATATATCTTTGTTCAATCAAATTACTTCCAATATATTTTCTCATAGCTACAAAGGCATCCATAATTCGAATGCTTACTTCTTCTGCTACAGTAGTTCTTAAAACAGTTGCAAGCATTGCCACTCCTTGCTCTGTAAATGCATAAGGTAATTTTCTTACTCCACCATAAGCATTCCAGCTTGAAGTTTCAATTTGAAACTTCAAATTATCATATTCTTCTTTTGTAAGTTGAAACATAAATCTTTCTGGAAATCGATTCACATGTCTTTTAACAGCGAGATTAATAGATTTTGTTCCATTACCACACTGATAAAGTTTAGCTAAATCACTATCTAACATCACTTGTTTTCCTCTTATTCCATAAATCATTTTTTCTATTTTTAATTCTTCTACAATTTCATTCATAAAGTTTCCTCCTACTTATATATTACCGAGAAAACTCCATTTTCCTTTTTTTAATAAATAAAATAGAATTTTATAAAGAAAATATTGATTTTCTTTATAAAAAGTAAAATGAATAATTTTTAAATTTTCAATAATTATATAAGAAATTTGATGTTTTTCTAATTCTTCTTTTGTTTTAAAAAAAATAAATATTTCATCATAACTTATCAATTTACTTTTTTCTAAAAATAAAATTATACAATCATAATAATATTTTTCTAGATATTCAATCCTTTTCCTTTCCAATTTTATTATACATTGTCCTTATCTTTTCTGTCTAATTTATTATAACCGATCTATTCTGTTATTTTTTCTATAAAAGTTTTTGTTTCAATAAAGATTTTTAATTCTTCTTTCATAACAAGTTTCATTCCTTTCACTTTGTTCAAGGCACACATAGGAATGAGAACCTTGAACTAAATTTATTTTTCTATATAATAACAGTCATGAAGGAGTGTGTACTACAAAGCACGGTAGGAGGAGTTGCAGACTTCCTGTAACTCTTGGGATTAAACCAGCATAACAAGCAGTGCAAATGCAGTTGTTTCAAGCACACATAAGTAGTTCCTTTGAGACTGTAGATTAATCATTGACTTTAGTTAATTCTTAGTGTTAACTGCATA
>CAJFEV010000047.1 GCA_904374795.1 uncultured Bacilli bacterium | reverse complement strand
CTTTTTATTCATTTTGCATCAGCACATAATTGCATCACCTCATTTATGCCTAGTCTATCTTATAATTAATAAAAAAACATTTAGTCTGAAACTAAATGCAAAAAGCATACCTTCTTTTGCATTTACTTTCGGAATTCAGACATTTCGACATTTTTCGACTTTTTCGTTGACAAGAGATTTTAGAAATTCTATAATATTATTGTATTGTAAAGAATATCCGAGGGCGACTTATGTTTGTTTATGTTGATTGAGGAGTAAGAAGGGATAGGGAAGATGCAAGACAAGGTAAAGATTACATCAAAAAAAGTATTACGAGAAAAACGATTAAGAAAAATCTTTCTTATATTAATTGTTCTTCTTTTATTTTTACTTCTTTTATTCTATATGATTGTCGGTGTTGTTTATAATCGTGGAAATTTTAGCATTACGCTAGATGAAAATTTGTACTTCGATAGGGGTCTCATCATGTATGATGATCCAGAATATAAAGTGTATCGGCCTGAACTTTATGCTGAAGCACCAGATTTTTATAATATCTCGCAGTACTGGCTTCCGGAAGATATTACTGAATATGGTGGTGGGAGTCATAATGGTCAGAGTTATTTAGCTTATACTTTTTATGTGGAGAATATAGGTGAAGAGATTCGTGACTATTGGAGTGAAGTTTACATCGAGGACGTTACAAGGAACGTCGATGATGCTGTTCGAATTCGAATTTATCGAAACGACGAATATGTTACGTTTGCTAAAGCAAGGCCTAATGGTGAAGCTGAAAATAATACGGTTGCTTTTTTAGATGACCATATAGCTGGACGTATACATATTGAAAATATGAAGCCTGGAGATATTGATAAGTATACTTTGGTAATATGGATTGAAGGCAGTGACGCTGAGTGTACAGACGATATTCTAGGTGGAGAATTTGGTGTTCGATTAAGATTCAATTCGGAGTATGTTGAAGAAAACTAAGAAGGGAAGAGTTAAAAGATGAAGAAAAGAAATAATAAGCATGAAAAAAGACTTAGAATGCTTATTTTGGCTGTAGTAGTTTGTACTTTTATTTTAGGTGCATCTACTTATGCATGGTTCATTGGAATGCGAACTGTTAATGTTTCTAGTTTTGATGTTAGTATTGCTACCACAGAAAGTTTAATGCTTTCAATTGATGGCAAAACTTGGACAGATAATCTAGAAATCAATAGTGAAAATTATAACACTGCTGCTTATGCTGGTAATACCAATAGCTGGGGTGGCGAGGATGGATTAATTCCAATGAGTAGTATTGGAAAAATTGACACTGCCGCATCAAGAATGATTTTATTTGAAAAAGGAAGCTTTACTGCATCTGATGGAGGATACCGTTTAATGGCTAGTCAAGTACAAAACGGAGTAGATGATGCCGGAGAAGCTGATGGATATGTTGCATTTGACTTATTCATTCGTAACTTATCTGGAAATGAATATTATGAAGAAGTTGACTTCTTAAATGAAGAAGCAATTTATTTAACACCAGGTTCTGCTGTTAAAGTTTCAGGAGCAGGAGCTGATAAAGAGAAAACTGGAATTGAAAACTCAGTACGTGTTGCTTTCATGCAAATCGGACGTGTAAAATCTGATGCTGCAGAAGGAGACATTACTGGAATTACTTGTGCAGACGGTGGGAATGCTTTAGGTATTTGTGCTGATCGTGACGCAACTATTTGGGAGCCAAATGATACTCAACACGTTCAAAATGCAATTAATTGGTACAATACAGCTTGTAAGAAAAGAACTGGTGCAGATTTAACTGCAGAAGATGCTTATACTGCTGAAGCATGCGCTACTGTTGCTAATGGAACTCATTATCCAACTTATGCTGTTAGTGGAGTAATTAACTATACAGATAACGTTGATAATTACGATGGAACTGAATATAACGGTTATACTGGAAGTATTTCTGCGGATGCTGCTACTGGAAAACTAGTTGGTGTAAATACATTTACAGATAGTGAAAAGAATTTACAAGGAACAGCTAGACCAGAGTTTATTCGTTTAGCACCAAATAGTATTACTAAAGTTCGTGTATATATTTGGTTAGAAGGACAAGACGTAGATAACTATGATTTTGCTCAATTAGGAAAACAAATCAGTGTTAACTTTGGATTCACTAAAGAAAGATTCTATGGTGAAGATATTGATTACACAGGACCAGAACTTCCAGATGATGTTCAAAAAGATATGGTTACTCAAGCATATACAGAAAGAAATACTGATGATGGTGGAGTAGACTTTATCTCTGATAGCTATGTAACTTATGCTGATGGTAACTTCAGTATTCCAAGTTGGATTACATCATTCTCATTCATGGATGGAGATGTAAGAGTATTAGCATCTAAGAGTGATTTAGATCAACAATGGTCATTTACAGATATTGATTAATGATATAGAAAGGATTTAAAAAATGAAAAAACACAATGAAAAACATAGTAAGAAAATACGTAATTTAGTGGTTATTTGTTTGTTGTGTGGAATCGTTTTAGCAGCTTCGACTTATGCATGGTTTATCGGAATGCGAACAGTTAATGTTTCAAGTTTTGATATTAACGTTGCTTCCACTGAAGGTCTTTACTTATCCATGGATGGAAAAAGTTGGACATATAATCTTGATGTTGCTAATGCGCCTCAATACGCAAATAATGCTAATAAACTTGCTGATGTTGAACTTATTCCAATGAGTACTGTTGGAGATATGGATGTAACATCATCAAGAATGAAATTATATGAAAAAGGTAGTTTAACCGCTACTAAAGGTGGATATCGTTTACTTGCTAGTCAAGTAGATAATTATACAGATCAAGTTGGTGGTGACACAGGTGAATATATTGAAGGTGACGGATATGTTGCATTTGACTTATTCATTAAAAACTTATCTGGTGAAGAATATTATGTGGAAAATAATCCATTAAATGAAGAAGCAATTTATTTAACAACAAATTCTTCTGTAACAGTAGCAGAAGCTGGTGGAGTTCCAAATACTGGTATTGAAAATTCAATTCGTGTTGCTTTTGCTCAAATCGGACGTGTAGAAGCTAATACTGAGAATGTTGGTAATATTACAGGTATCACTTGTGCGGATGTTGATGCTGGTGCTGATCAAGTTCAAGTAACTGGTATTTGTCGTAGTGCTCAAATTTGGGAACCAAATGATAAAGCACACGTTCAAAATGCAATAAATTGGTATAATGAAGCTTGTGATGAAAGAACTGGCGAGGATGTAAATGCTGATGCATCTTATTCTGATAGAGATGACGATGATACTACAACATGTAATCCTATTGCTGATGCTACAGCTTATTCTACTTATGCAATTAGTCGTGAAATTATTGTAGGAGATAACGTAAATATTTATGATGGTGAGGATTATAATACTTACACAGATACGGTAATTGATTATGCTACTTATGCAGCTGCTGAAGAAGATGCAAGAGAAGATTATAAATTAGTTGATTTCCCATACTTTACAGATACTATGAAGAATTTAACTGGAACAGCTCGTCCTCAATTCATGACTTTAGCACCTAATAGTATTACTAAAGTTCGTGTATATGTATTCTTAGAAGGACAAGATGTTGACAATTATGATTTCGCTCAATTAGGAGCAAAAGTTTCTGTTAACTTTGGATTTACTAAGGAAAGATTTACTGAAGATGATGTTGATCATGATGGTCCATCTACAGACATTACAGAAGGTATGACTTTCTATAATGCTACTGGAGAAGTAATTATTACAACACCTGATTCAGGAATTACTTATGATGCTGCAACACATTACTTCACTATTCCAGCAGAATTTAATCAAGACTTTACATTTACTGATGATGGAACTGCTATGACTGCAACTTATTCATTAGTTGATGGAAATGACACTTGGACAATTGCTCCAACTGTTTAGTAGAAGTATAGAGAAGAAGAGTAAGGAAGTTACTTACCTTACTCTTTCTTTTAATCCATTAAAGGGGTGAGAATTATCACAAAGAATAAAACAAATAAAAGTATAGTTAAGAAGAAAAATGAACAAACTAAAGAAAGGTTTAGAGATAAGAAAAACTTTAAACTTACAATTGTTTTGATTGTACTTTTTGGGGTGTTACTTGTTTTCTCAACTTATGCTTGGTTTTCGTCAAGTTTGAATGTTCAAGTAAGAACTTTTAATGTAGTGGTCGATAAAACGAGTGGACTTTTCATTTCCTTAGATGGAATTAATTTCGATAGTGCTGTAGAAATTAATTTGAATACAGTCATTCGGGATTTGCGGGCGACTTATCCAAATCATACAAATCAATGGGCAACAAATGGTCTTACACCTGTTTCTTCTAATGGAATTACAAATTCTGATAGCCCAGAGTTTAATATGTTCGCGAGTAATGGAGTTTTGTATTACAAAAGAGATCAGAATCGCGAGAATGGTTTTGTAACGACTGAGCAAATTGTTGAAACAGAGCCTAAAGAATTTGCCTATTATATTGCATTTGATTTGTTTTTCCAAAATATTACTGGTTCGCCAGTAAGTGATAATCTTTATTTAGATTATAGTTCTTCTTTTGTGATGAATGCTGATGCTTCTGAAGAAATGCAAGGACTTGGCAATTCTGTTCGTTTTGGAATTGTCCGAATTGGTAGTGTAGATAATGATTCGCCAGCTAATGTTGTTCAAAATATTACTTGTAATGGACAATGTGAGTCAATCATTTATGAACCAAATAGTCGTAATCATACAAATCTTTCGATTGAAAGAGCTAGTAAATACGGGGTAACACTTGTTAATGGTGAAAGATTTCCAACTTATGCTTTTAGAAGAGCTGGTGGACCAATTTATGTTAAAAATACAGTGTCTGGTTCAGAAAATTTAGATTTAAATTATTTTAGTTTACAAAATACTATTACAGAAGAAAATTTAGATGAACCACTTTTTCAAATACCTGATGGTATTACCAAAACAAGAGTGTATTTATGGATTGAAGGACAAGATATTGATAGTTTAGAAACGGAGTCTGAAGGAGCTGAACTTACGGTTTCTATTAACTTTACAAAAGATACTTTAGGATATAGTACTTTTGATGAATAAAAGAATGAATGAGGGGAAAAGGTGATATTATGAAAAATAGTGAAAAAACAGTAGATTTTGATCTGTCGCTTCTTAGTTTACAGGAATTGATAACGGTCTATCAAAAGGTTGCAGAGTTTTTGGATTTTTTAGAAAGTAAAAAAATTGTAGAAGAAGAGAAAGGTAAAGAAAGCCATGAATAATTTTTTAGATTTTATTCTTAAAGATATTGAAACAAAGACCAATATTTTATCTGCTTTACCTACAAAAACCAAGACGAATATTAAAAAATATAATGCTACGATAGACGAATTCCAAAAAAAATATACCGATTATAAATCTAATTTGCGAAATTATTTATTAGCTAAAAGTCGCTCTTTTGAAGTGAAAAATGAAGAAACTACTGACATAAATTCATTAAATGATCATGTTATCTCTTTAGAACGAGTAAAATTTCTTTTAAATCCAACAAACACCTATTTTGAAAAAATGGGATTTGATGAACTTTTGTATCAACTTAGTAATTATAGTACTTTTAATTTTAGTTCTTTAAATGAACTTATTAATGGATTTTTAGATAAGTTTCAACTTGCTGGTATTTCTTTAAGTCAAGAAGATTTTGATTATACTTGTTATGTTAAAGAATATATGGCATCGTTTTTAGACGTACGAACTAAGAAAACAGAAAGTCATGAAAAATTGTCTGAGGTTTTTGAGCAAATTTATTGGGTAAACCCAGATATTATTGAACATATTGAATTGAATTTTCGAAAACTTATTCGTAAGAACGCTAAGAAATTTGAAGCTTATATTGAAACTATTCAAAAAGAATGGATGGCTAAAGAACAAGTTGCTAATTATTTAGATTGTTTAGAAAAACTTCAAAATGCATATCTTAGTTTACATAAAGCAACGGAGGAAAATGTTTCTGATATAGTACTTGGATGTGAAAAAGGAGAAATTGATATTAATTCTTTTTTACAAGAAAGTAAGGTTAGAAGTTCAGCTTATGAGGCATTAGTGCCTGAGACTGTTGATCAGTCTGATGTTGGAGCTATGCAAAAAGTTTGTGTAGTTTTAGATAGATTAGAAACAAACGTTTTAGAATATAGTAAGTATATGGAATTTGAACCCATTATTACAGCTTTTAAAGAAGAATATAAGAAATCTGTTTCTGAAGCACCAAAGCCTGAACCTAAAAAAGTAGAAATCACAGGATTAAAAGAGGTTTTAGGAAAAATAGAGGCTAGTGAACAAGAATTAGAAAAATTAAATCGAAAAATTTTAGGTACAAAAAATCCATTTTTTGATTTTAAAAATGAAATGGAAATTAAACAGTTGAAAGCCAAATCTGTAGTTAAAGCTAAGGAATTGTATGAGCTTTATGCAAAGTATGATGAAGAATATTTTAAAGAAAAAGTGTTAGATATTTTAAATCCTACTTTGACTGTTGCTGATGTTTTACATTTATATTCAAGCTTTGATTATTTTAAGAAAAAAGCTTTACAAAAAGTTTTTAAACTTACTACATATGATGATATTAAAAGATATAGTGAATCGTTTGATTTGTTTGCTATGAATCCAAGTAATGTGATTGTTTCTGGAGTTCTAGTGTTTGATGAAACAAATATTCCAAAAACCATTGTGAATAAATATCGATTGAATGGTATAAAAATTGATGAAATGGATTTATCAATGGATAATATTCAAAATCTTTTAAATCGTATTCGTCTTGTTTTACGAATTCATATGATAGAAACAAGTATGTTATCGGTTGAAAAAATTTGGTTTATGATTCAGGTTCATAATTTGTTAGAAAAAGAACAACAAATATAAAAAAGTTATGATGATATATCGTAGCTTTTTTTTCTTTTTTCTAGTGCAAAAAATGTCGTATTATGTTATACTTATGTAAGAATAGAAGAGTAAAAGGAAGTAAGCGTATGAGTTCATTAAAGAAAATCAAAGAGAAACTATCTAAAATTCCTAAAATTGCTTATTTAATAGTTACCGTTTTTGTTTTGGCTTTAGTGTCTGTCACTTTACCAAGTTTTGCCCGTTTTGAGCACCGTAATCCAATTCTTTTAGATACCTCTTGGAGTGGAAATGTTGCTTCTAGTTATCGTAGAGGAAGTGGAACAGTTAAAGATCCTTATATCATTTCTGATGGAAGTGAGCTTGCATATTTTGCTCAAATGCTTGAAACAACAAATTATTCGGGGGTTTATTTTAAATTAGGAAATAATATTGTTTTAAATAAAGGAACATTTTCTTATGATGAGATAAATGGGATAACTTATGAAGAAGATGGAGTGACTTATTATGTCGGCTCTTATGATGATGCCTTATATACAGATACTAATAGACAAAATGCCGTGAGTAAAACAGTTCAAATTCTTCCTTCATTAAAGAATTTTGCTGGAACTTTTGACGGAGATTCTTATACTATTTATGGAGCTTATGTAACAGATGAGAATGAAGACGAAGTTGGATTGTTTACAAATTTGTCTGGGGATGTTGAAAGCTTATATGTAGATAATGCAATGATTTATGGTGGAAATATTACTGGTGGTGTGGCTTCGACAGCGTTTTCTAGTGAATTAGAAAGTGTTAGTTTCCGTGGATATGTTGTGAATTCTAAAGAAAAGCAAAGCGTAATAAAAGAAGTTTCCTTAGCAGTTGATCCGATTACTTTAGAAGAAAATGAAACAATTCAAAATTTTTCTATTGCAGCTTCTTTTTTGGAAAATGTTTTACTTGGTAACGTGAAAAGTGTTACTCTTACTGGAAATCTTGTTTTAAGTAATCCTTCTTCAAATGTGACTATCAATGGTGAAACAATTTCTTCGCCAACTTTTTCTATTTCATTAGACTCTAATTTAACCTATAATTTGCCGGTAGTTGTAACTGGTCAAGCAGGTGATAGTTTTACATTTACCGATGTAAAATTAGTTATTCAATCTGAATATTCTGTGGCTGGTGGTATTGTTGGAGAAGCAGATGGAGTAACTTTTAAAAATGTTATCAATAAAAGTGATGTTTTTGGTTCTTTGTATAGCGGAGGGTTAATTGGAAGTGCTATTCATTCTACTTCAATTGCTGATACCTATAATTTGGGAACAATTCAAAGTGATTTAACAGCTGCTGGTTTAATTGGTCTTGTTCAAGGAAATAATCAAGATGTTCAAGTTTTAAGAAGTTATAATGCTGGAGAAATTTTAGCTTCCAATGCAACAGGTATTTTAGGTGATGTTTTAAATAACACAGGTGGGATTCTTTTAAGTACAACTTTTGATACTTCAGATACTTTGTATAAAATTCATCATGTACAAAATTCTACAGTTAATGTTTCAGGAAGTTATTTGATTACAGGAGATACTATTTTAGAGGGAAGCGTAAATGGAAGTTTTTCTATGACTTCTTTAAGTAATTTACAAAATGGCAGTTTTTTAGTTTCTTTTTGGCCATATATTGATAGTACTTCTTTAAAAACAGCTCCAAATAGAGTATGGGTGTTTGAAAGTGGTGAACTTCCGATTCTATATATGGATGATACCAAAAATCCTATTGCTCAAATTCATGTTGGAACTTATACTTGGGAAAATGTTGGATATGTTTTAGATTCAATTGTATTTGATTCATCTACGGCTTTTAGTATTGAAGAAATTTCAAGTATTCATCCAGTCAAGGAATTTTATTATAAAATTGTCGCTTCTAATGAGGCATTAAGATCTTCAGAAATCTCTAGTATTACAGATTGGGTTTCTTATACACCAGGGGAAGTTATTGAAATTAAAGATGAAGGATTTTATATTGTTTATGTAAAAGTTGTGGACGCAAATAATACCGTAAGTTATTTAAATACGGATTTATTGGTTGTTGATTTATCTAGTCC
>CAJFEV010000046.1 GCA_904374795.1 uncultured Bacilli bacterium | reverse complement strand
TCAACCTTTCTCATACACATCACCAAGTGATGTATTCTATAGTATTTTTGAGACATAATCAAATACTAACACTTAAGACATTATCATATGCTAATCATAAATTGCAACAATTCTTCAAGAAAAAAATTGACAAATAAAAAAAACTTATTTACAATAAATTCATAAATATGGATTGGAAGAGTATTTTTAAAAAAGTTTATCAAGAGACTTTGTGGTTGGTGAAAACAAAGAAACTTTTAAAAAGAAGACACCAAATAAGAGAAATATTCGTCTTCTCGCGTTAAGAGAAAAAGTGCATAGATTCTATGAAATAAGGTGGTACCGCGGCTAAAAAAGTCGTCCTTATATTTATAGAATCTTTTTAATTTAGAAAGAAGGAAATGAAAATGGAAAAAGTTTATGTAAAAGACTTAAAAAAATATGTAAATCAAGAAATAAGTTTTAGTGGTTTTATTGATTCAATTAGAGATAAAAAATGGGTTATGTTTGTTATTTTAAGAGATAACACAGGAAAAGTTCAAATGACTATTGAAAAATCAGAAGAAAAAAATCAAGAATTATTAGAACTTTTATCTAATTTAACCGTAGATAGTACAATAAAAGTCAAAGGAAAATTAATAGAAAATGAAGCTGTAAAATTAGGCCAAATGGAAATTATTCCTGAAAAGATTGAAGTTACCTCAAAAGCTCAAAATTTACCATTTGATTATAATAATTTAGAAGGTGTGAATTTAGACACACGATTAGATTATCGTTGGTTGGATTTAAGAAATGAAAAAAATGGATTAATTCGTCAAATAGAATCCACAATGGTTATGGGAATGCGTGAATTTTTGTATCAAAACGATTTTATTGAAATTCATACCCCAAAGCTTTTAGGTGCAGCATCTGAAAGTGGAAGTGAAGTTTTTGAAGTAAAATATTTTGACAGAAAGGCTTATCTTGCGCAATCTCCACAATTTTATAAACAGATGGCCATCGCAGCTGGTTTATCAAAAATATTTGAGGTTGCCCCAGCATTTAGAGCAGAAAATTCAAATACAAATCGTCATGCAACAGAGTTTACATCTTTCGATTTAGAGTTTAGTTATATCGATTCTTATGAAGATGTTATGAATTTAGAAGAAGATTTATTGATTGCCGGCCTTACAAAAGTAAAAGAATTATATGAAGAAAAAATTAAAGAGATTTTTAAAACAGAAGTAATTATTCCAAAGAAACCTTTTCCAAGAATTAAGTTACAAGATTTATATCAAGAGTTAAATAAAAGGTATAATTATCAAATTCCTACGGAAGATATTGGAGATTTAAATGCAGAAGCCGAAAAATTAACAAGTAAATATGCTATGGAAGAGTATGGTAGTGAATTTATTTTTATCACGGGATTTGCTGCGACTAAAAGAGCTTTCTATCACATGCGTGATAAAAATGGGGAATTGCAAGGCTACGATTTAATTTGGCGTGGGACAGAGATTACAACTGGAGCACAAAGAGAACACCGTTATGAAGAAATTGTGAAAAATGCTAAAGAAAAAGGCTTAGGAGAAGACGTGAAATTCTATTTAGAATTTTTCAAATATGGATGCCCTCCACATGGTGGCTTTGCAATAGGTGTAGATCGCTTAACTATGCTATTATTACAAATTCCAACAATTAAAGAAACTCAATTTTTATTCCGAGGACCAAATCGGTTAACTCCTTAAAAAGCAAGAAAAAACACTACGAAAAACAGTAGTGTTTTATTCATCTTCTTCACTTGTTACAATAGTTGCCCACCTAGCATAATAGACCGTATCTTTTTTTATACGTTGATTGCTCTCATATACCGTATCATTATCTTCATACCATCCAATAAATGCATAGCCTTCTTTGGTAGGCGTAGGAACACTATCTAGAGTAGTATTTTTTCGCACTTCAATCGTTTCATAAATCTCGTTATCCACTACAAAGGTTACTTTATATACATTAAATTTAAAATAAACGACAATAAAAGCAATTAACAAAACTACAATACCTAGTACAAAAAGAATATTTTTTTTCATATCTTCACCAAAAAAATTATACCATTATTTTAAATTTTCGACAATTTTTTTTGTCAAAATTTGTTTTAATTATGATAGTAAAGGGTGTGGCTTATGAAAGTAAAATGTTTTGATGAAAATACAGAAAAAGATTTGGAACAAAAAATTAACGCCTTTCTTTGTAGTACAAAAAGTGATATAATAGACATCAGATATCAAGTTGCTATAGCAGTTCAAGGTGAAGATCAAATCTACTGTTTTTCAGCCATGGTGGTCTATAGTGAAAAAGAATGAGTGGTTAAAAATGAAGAAAAGTGGTTTTATAGAAGGGACAATTATAGCAACAGCAGCAATTGTTATTACAAAAATTTTAGGAATGCTTTATGTCATTCCTTTTTATGCTATGATAGGTGTTCAAGGTAGTGCTTTATATGCCTATGCATATAATATTTATGTAATGTTTTTAGATATATCTTCAGCAGGATTACCGGTGGCTATTAGTAAAATTATTAAAGAATATAATACCTTAGGTATGATGGATGCTAAAGTAAGAGCTTACCGTTTAGGAAGAAAAATCATTAATTTTGTTTCCATCGCAGCCTTTATTATTTTATTCGTTTTTGCTGAGGGGATAGCAACTTTAATTATTGGAGACTTGCAAGGCGGGAATACCATTGGTGATGTAGCTTTTGTTATTCGATGTGTATCCTTTGCTATTTTAGTGGTTCCGTTTTTAAGTGTTTCAAAGGGCTATTTGCAAGGACACAACATTATAAATATTTCAAGTATGAGCCAAGTTATTGAACAAGTAGTAAGAATTGCTGTCATATTAGGTGGAAGCTATTTAGCTTTATATGTGTTTCATTTGTCTTTAACACCTTCAGTAGGAATTGCCGTTTTTGGGGCATTTGCAGGAGGATTAGCAGCTGTTTTATATATTTTTAGTAAGATGCGTGGACATAAAAAAGAACTTTCTTTAACCGCTGATATTAAAAAAGATAAAATTACAAATAAGGAAATTATAAAAAAAATAATTAGTTATGCGGTTCCATTTATCATTATTGATGTTGGGGTATCTATTTACAATTTTGTAGACATGGTTTTAATTTCAAGAACTATGACAAGCTTAGGATTTGATGCTTATACGACTGAATTTATTACATCATCTGTTGCCACTTGGTCATCAAAAATTAGTATGGTAGTAATTTCTATAGCTATGGGACTTACGGTCAGTTTAATCCCAAATATTGTTGAAGCTTTTACTTTAAAAAAATGGAATTTAGTGGAGTCACGTCTAAATAAAGCCCTACAAGTAATATTAGTTGTTAGTATTCCTATGGTAATTGGAATCTCTTTATTATCTCGACCTATATGGAGTATTTTCTATGGAGCTACAGATGTGGATTTAGGTGGGTTAGTTCTAGGATTCTATATTTTTATTTCTTTATTTTCAAACATATATATGGTAACTTCATCAACATTACAAAGTTTAAATAAATTTAAAACCGTATACATCACAACTTTAGTTGGATATGTTTTAAATGCAGTGTTAGACGTTCCCTTTATGTTAATTGCTTATCATTTAGGATTTGAACCATTTATTGGAGCTGTTTTTGCATCAATTATTGGATATTCTTTTTCAGCTTTTTCAGCCTTGTTTATCCTCAAAAAAGACCATAAATTAAAATATACTGAGACATTCAAAATGTTCGGAAAAATAATCATTCCAACTGCAGTGATGATTTTAGTCGTAATTCTTTTAAAAGTTCTCATTCCATTAAATATAGTAAGCAAAATTTCATGTATTATTTACGTAGCAATTATTAGTATTCTTGGAGCTGTAGTCTATTTATTCGTAGCTTACAAACAAGGAATTTTAACTACGATATTTGGTAAAGAATATTTAAATAAAATAATAAAAAAAATCACTTTTGGAAAAGTAGATTTAATAAATAAATAAGAGGAACAAGAAAAAAAACTTGTTCCTTTAAAAAAACTTTAGTATAGTAATACCATGGTTATACCATATACATATTTCCATCAGTTTCATAAGTTTCTTTGGTGTAATAAGTGCTTCCCTCTAATTTATTTAAACGAGCTTCTAATCGATTTATACTGCGTTCTAATCTAGCCATTCGACTTTCTAATTCACTATAAGAAGATTCTGATGATTGATTAGGCATAGTATAATTAGGTAATGGCATAGGCATATTTTGGGCAGCATAGAAGTTGCTGCTAGCTGCATTCATTTGAGGCATCCCCATGTTCATTCCCATATTTTGATTAGGCATCGTCATATTTGGACCCATCGCGCTCATTTGATAATTTGAACTTTCAAAAAATGAATTTCGATCTTTTCTCATTCAAGTTCCTCCTCTAAAAGTAGTATATGAAAAAATAAGAAAGAAGTGATAACATGCGTTTAAGAAATGTGAAAAATGCTCATGAAGATTTAAAAAAAAGTTTATATTTTATAGAAAATCCGAAAGGAAATAAAGGAAAATGGCAAGAAGTTTTTCAAAATGAAAATCCAATTCATTTAGAAATAGGAATGGGAAAAGGACAGTTTTTAATAAATATGGCTAAAACTTATCCTCAAATAAATTTTATTGGTATGGAAAAGTTTGCAAGTGTCTTAATTAGAGCAGCAAAAAAAATAGAAGAGGAAAAATTATCTAATATACGTTTTATATGTGAAGATGCTAAAAATATTGAAGATTTTTTTGAACAAGAAATAACCACTCTTTATTTGAATTTTTCGGATCCGTGGCCTAAAACAAGACATGCAAAAAGGAGACTAACTTCACCTGAATTTTTAAAAAGTTATGATAACATCTTTTTAAAAGATAATCATATTATTCAAAAGACGGATAATATCCTTTTATTTGCCTATAGTCTTGAAGAATTAAGCAAAGCCGGTTATACTTTAGAAAAAGTTAGTTTGGATTTAGCAAATACAGATATTTTCAATATCAAAACTGAGTATGAAGAAAAATTTTCTTCTTTAGGATATAAAATTAACTATGTAGAAGCTACAAAAAAGAAAAAAATCTAAAAATGGCTACTTAGTAGATAATTTACAATTTTTGAATTTTTTGATATACTATTATAAGCAAATAAGGAGTTCTTATGAAAAAGATAGCGATAGTATTGGTTGGATGTATGTTTATGACTTCGGGTTGTACAACAATAAACGAATATTCTTATGAACAAATAATTAACGAAGCACTTTCAACTAATGTAAATATTACAAACATTTCTCGTGCTGGTTATAAATATTATCTACCTAAAGGGCTTAGATTATTAGAACAAGAAGGAACAAACGAAATTATTTCACATAACGATACAATATATTATTTATATGTGGATTACGTAAGTTATTATAATAAAATTAATGAAGAGTATAAAATAAATACAGATGCAGTTTATAGTGAGAAAATAGAGAAAGATGAAAACTTTGGATATATTGAAATAAAAAATACTTCAAACGACAAATATTTTATTGAAATCATGTATAATTATGCTAAAATAGAAGTGATAGTAGAAAAAGAAAGCGCGAATGAGGCAGTTGCATACGCTATGTCCATTTTGACTTCTATAAATTATCAAGACACAGTTTTAACGGGCCTAATGGGAGACGACGTTTTAACAAGTAATGAGGTCGAGCACAATATTTTTGAAACCGCTCAAACAGAAAGTGGCTACTTAGAAATTGTGGAGGAGTATGGGCAATACGAAGAGGATAAACAGACAGTTGACCCAGATTTCATTCATAGGTAAAGAAAAGAGGAATAATTATGGGACTATTTAATAAATTAAAAAATGTGTTATTTGAAGAAGAGGAAATTGAAATTCCGGTAAAAGAAACCGAAGTAAAAAAAGAAATTAAATCAGAAATTGAAAGAAAACCATTAGAAAGAAAGAAACCATTAGTTGAAGATTCAATTCCAGACAATAGGCCAATTATGAACGATCAAGAGCTATTTAAAGCTGAAAAAACGTTTGATTTTCCAGTGTTTGATGATCAAGAATTTGAAAATATGAAAAGCTTAGTTGCAGAAGAAAAAAAAGAAGAGCCAAAAAAAAGTATGAGTATGAATCTTTTTGATTACGAAAAGCCTAAAATCAAGCGAGATGAAATAAGAAGTCGAACTCCAGAAATTAGAGGACGAGTTCACGAACAAAAAAAAGAAAGCTCATCATTAAAGAAATTTACTCCATCTCCTGTAATTTCTCCAGTATATGGAGTATTAGATAAAAATTATAAAAAAGAAGATATTGTAGTAAAAAAAGAAGAGAAAAAAACAATTGAATTAGATGCAGTAAGAAAGAAAGCTTTTGGAACCTTAGAAGATGATTTAGAAAAAAGTCTTCGGGAAGAAAAAGAGTCTAGAGTAAAATTTGATAGTGATGAAAAAATAGATGAATTATTAAAAGAAGCCGTGTCAGATACTATTGAAGTTCCTGAGATTCATGAAGAAAGAGAAACAGTTCCTAGTCGAAATGAAAGAGCAGAAAAGCTTGAACCATTAGACAAGCCAAGAAATAAAACACCAATGGAAAAAGTCGAAGAAGAGGATACTCTAGAAAATGACTTATTTGATTTAATAGATTCAATGTATGAAAATAAAGAGGAGGAATAAATATGAGTTTTTTACTAGAATTTTTACCCATAATAATTTATGTATTACTAATTGTTATTTTATTAATTGGAATTGTTTTAGCTATTAAATTTTTAATAACTTTAGATAAAGTAGAAAAGGTTGTAGATAACGTTAATGATAAAGTAAGAGCATTAGATGGATTATTTCATATTATCGATACAACAACAGACCGCGTTGTTTTAATTACGGATAAAGTAATCGAAGGAATAACTTCCTTAATTGCCAATCTTTTTATAACAAAAAAAAGCAAAGCTCCAAAAAAAGACGAACAAAATAAGGAGAAAAAAAATGGCTCAAAAGAGGACTAGCCATTTTTTAACTGGAGCAATTATTGGGACTTTCTTAGGCTTCCTTCTAGCGCCTCAACAAGGAAGCAAAACAAGAGAAGAACTTAAAAAGAATTCTAAGGCTTTATTAGAGATGATTAAAGACATTGATTTAGAAAAAACAAAAGAGAATATTAGTCAAAAATTTGAAGAATTAAAAAAAGATTTAACTACTTTAAATAAAGAAGAGGCTAAAGAAATATTAGAAGAGAAAAAAGAATTTGTTGAATCAAAATGCAATGAAATCATTGAAGATAATGAAAATTTTTCTGTGGTCGAAAAAGCAGCTGAAAAAGTAAAAGAAAAAACAAACAAAGTAGTAGACGGCGTTATTGAAGAAATAAATTCAAGTGAAGAGCTTCCTAAAAATCCCAAAAAGAAAAAACGAAAAAAAGAAAAAAATAGAAAAAAATAAAACTTATACAAATTTAAAAAATCTGTAATATAAAAAGAATCAATTTTAAATTTTGGCAAACAAATTTTAAAAATTGGTTCTTTTTTCTCTTTAAAATATGGTAAATCTGCAATTTGACTCCTCACTTTTCCTTTGATATAACAAGCATGGAAAGGAGCATCTATGAGTAAAAATAAACCAAAAATAATTAATATGTTAAATGATGCAATGTTTAAAAGCATCATAAGAAGTAAGGAGGCTAGACCTTTAGTCAATAACTTTCTTCATTCCCTAACTCATGTTGAAGAAGAAAAACTAGAAAAAGCTACTTATATGGGCGGAGAAATTGCTAAAAAACATATCCACGAAAAAGGAAAAAGTTCAGATATAATCATTACTGTAGAAGATTGTAAAATTATTTTAGAAATGAACCAAACCGATACTTTGGATATCTTTGATAAAAATACGAGTTATGCATTTGCTCTTTCTACAATAAGTACTCATATAAGTGAAAAAAGAAAAAAAGTTATCTTAATAAATTTTGATGGATTTAATCGGTTTAAAACAGATGAACCTATTCTAGTTTTTAGACTTCAAGATGAACATGGTCATATTGAATCTGAACTTTACCTCTCTTTTCATTTAATTCTTGAAAATGCCAAGAAAAGCCAATATAATATACCTAAAGAAGTAGAAGAATTTATGGACTTCTTTACGAAATATGAGAGTATTGAAGAATTAAAAGAAAAGTATAAAGGGAAGGAGAAGTTTCAAAGTATGGTAAAAAAAGTAGAAGAATTAACAGAAGATGAAGAATTCTTAATGTATTATGATTTAGAAGAAAAACACAAACATGAAAAACAAAGTTCTTATGAGTTAGGAATAGAACGTGGTATCGAACAAGGAATTGAACAAGGCATCACAAAAGGAAGCAAACAAAATTCTATTGAAATTGCTAAGAAAATGTTAGAGAAAAACAAAGAAATTTCAGAAATTATAGAATTTACTGGTTTAACAAAAGAAGAAATTGAAAGTTTAAAATAATAAGCTTTCTTTTTTAGGTAAATGTCTACACCTAAAAAAATGAAAAGCATAGCCTATTTGTGAGAGGAGAGTATTATGAATCCATATATGCAAAGATACAACTACCAAAAAGGTGATCGCTTTGTTTTTCCGTTTTTAACTGGAGCTTTAGTTGGAGGAGCAGCAGTTGGACTTACGAGACCGAGACCAATCTATAATGTGGCTCCGCAACCATACCCACCTGTTCCACCACCTCCACCACGTCCACCATATGGACCATATGGTAGTTATTCATACAGTTATTATTACCCTTATTAAGAATGCCATTTTAAAGGCATTTTTTTGATACAATTTTTAATATAAAAATGATATATTAAAAGATAAAATTTATTTACTTGTTAGTCAGAAATGACTATTTTTGTGATTTTTTTAATTTTAATTTTTTAAAAATTGTGATATTATAACTATATAATAAACGAAAAAATCTTTTTGCTTAAAAAAAGAACTTTATTACATACTAACTAAAGGATGGAGTGAAAAAAATGTTAGAAAAACTTAAAAATAATAAAAAAGCAATAGTAATTTTCATAGTACTTTTAATCGCCATAAGCGTAGGGATTAGTTATGCATATTGGCAACTTGTTTTAAAACAAACAGGAGAAAATAAAATAGCAAGTAGTTGTCTAAGTATTGAGCTTGTTGATGAATCTGAATCTATACGAATGGAAAACGCTTATCCAATAATAGATGAAGAAGGAATGCAAACAACGCCTTATACGTTCACAATAAGAAATACCTGTGATACGTTTATTGATTATGAAGTGTC
>CAJFEV010000045.1 GCA_904374795.1 uncultured Bacilli bacterium | reverse complement strand
TGGAGTCCAGTAGTAAAAAATCTGAGTGAATATAAAACAAGATGTGAACTATATTTTAAAACGGGATATAGTGAGTCTATATTAAATGGAACAGACCCAATGCTCAAAGACCCATTAATACCCGTTACGATAGATAAAGATGGAACAGTAAAAAAAGCAGATATCGGAAGTGCCTGGTATAGTTATGAAAATAAAGAGTGGGCGAATGCCGTCATACTTTTTGATGAAAGCAAAGACTATTTAGCAGGAGAAGTAATACCGGAAAGTGAGATAGAAAGTTATTTTGTATGGATCCCAAAATACAGATACCAATTATGGGATTTAGGATTATATGATAGTTTAACGAGTATTGATACATCCAAAGTTCATAAAATAACCAGTAATATTTGGAGATTACAATACAAGTGATAATGTAAGTGGTGAATGTACGACTCCAATGGAGTCTGGAGCGACAGGAAATTGTCAAGTAGGGGATTATATGACTCACCCCGCATTCTTAAGTATTCCATCGACTGGATATTGGGTGGGCAAATTTGAAACAGGCTATAGTGGAGCTAGTACAAATGGTAAAGCACGGGTAAACGAAATTGCTTCAAGTAAAGTAATTATTAAACCAAATGTGTATAGTTGGCGAGGAATACAAGTTGCGAATGCCTTTTATACAAGCTATGATTATAAAAGAGATTTAGATAGTCATATGATGAAAAACACAGAATGGGGAGCAGTAGCTTACTTACAACATAGTATCTATGGAAGTGCTACAAGTGTAAGGATAAATAATAATTCTAACCATTTAACTGGTTATAGTTCAATATCAGAACCAACATGTGGTAGCTTTGGTTTTAATGGAGATAACTGTGGAGCAGAGATTCTTGATTACTGCGGCCCATCTGATGCTTCTGATTTGCTTTGCAATATATATCAAAGTACGCTTCCAAGCGAAAATGGAACATACACAATAAATTATTTTAATAGTTCATCTAATGTAGCTTCTACAACTGGAAATATTACAGGAATCTATGACATGAGTGGTGGTTCATGGGAATATATGATGGCAGTAGTACTTGATGAAAATGGAAATCCTATGAGTGGATATGATAGTAATGAAAATTCAGGCTTTAAAGGAATTTACAGGATGTCCGGTGAAAATACTACAGGATATGATTGGCCTGATACAAAATACTATGATAGATATATGTATGGAACCTCAAATCAGGAATACCAAAGAAGAATATTAGGAGATGCCACAGGAGAAGGAGGATCATTTGAAAGTTTCGACTATGTCTTCGAAACCTCTACCAATAAAGTAACTGAAAGCTCTTGGTATCACAATATGTCGGTTATGTCGTATAATAGTTGGCCATTTTTTTTGCGCGGCGGTGGTAATTATGAAGGATTTAATGCTGGAATATTTAATTTTTCTAGTCAAAATGGAAATTCATGTTGGGATAGAACGTTCCGAATTATCCTGACTCCTTAATTTCAAATACGAAAAAACTTGCAAAATTCCCTTTTTTGGTGTATTATCACTTACGTATTTTATTTTAAGGGGATGAGTTTATGGACAAAATTATAAATATTGCAGTTGTCGCTCATGTTGATGCTGGCAAAAGTACATTAGTAGATGCATTATTAAAGCAAAATGGAGCTTTTAAAGCCCATGAAGAAGTTGGCGAGCTTATTATGGATAGCGATTCCATAGAAAAAGAAAGAGGTATCACTATCTATTCTAAGAACTGTTCTATTCATTACAAAGATTATAAAATAAATATAGTAGATACTCCAGGACATGCAGATTTTTCAAGTGAAGTAGAAAGAGTTATTAAAACAGTAGATACCGTTGTTTTAATCGTTGATTCATCAGAAGGACCAATGCCTCAAACAAGATTTGTGTTAAAAAAAGCATTAGAACAAAATCTAAGGCCAATATTATTTATTAATAAAATTGATAAAAAAGATGCAAGACCAACAGAAGTAGTAGACATGACTTTTAATCTTTTTATGGAATTAAATGCCACGGATGAGCAATTAGATTTTCCGATTGTTTATGGTGTAGCTAAAGACGGAAAATGCTCTTTAGACCCTGAACATTTAGAAGATTCAGTTGAACCATTGCTAGAAACTATCATTAAGCAAGTCCCACCATTTGAAGGAGATATTAACGATCCATTACAATTACAAATAAGTAATTTAGATTATGATAATTTTTTAGGAAGATTAGGAATTGGAAAAATTACAAAAGGAATTATAAAAAACGGTGAAACAGTTTCATTAGCAAGAAATGATGGAAAAATTGAAAATTTTCGAATTTCAAAACTTTACGTTACTGAAGGAATTCAAAGAGTTGAAAAGAAAGAAGCTTATTATGGCGATATTGTAACAGTTGCAGGATGCGCAGATATCTCTATTGGAGATACGATTTGTAGTAAAGATCACATTGAACCACTTCCTCCGATTGCTATTGAAAAACCAACATTATCTATGAATTTTTTAGTAAATAATGGTCCATTTGCAGGCAGAAGTGGAAAATTCTTAACAACTCGTCATATTAAGGAAAGATTAGAAAGAGAACTTCAAACAAATGTAGGTTTATTAGTAGAAGAACTTCCAAATTCAGATGGTTACAAAGTAAGTGGTCGCGGGGAATTGCATTTATCAATCTTACTAGAAAATATGAGAAGAGAAGGTTATGAACTTTGTGTATCAAAACCAGAAGTTTTATTTGAAGAAATAAATGGTCAAAAATGTGAACCATTTGAACGAGTGATAATTAATTGTCCAAGTGAATATCAAGGAACTATTATTAATGATTTGCAAGAAAGAAAAGCAACTCTAGAAGTAGTATCTACAACGGATGAAGGATATTCTCATTTAGAGTTCTTAGCGCCTACTCGTGGGCTTATTGGCTATCGAAGTGCCTTTATTACAAATACAAAAGGCGAAGGAATTATGGTAAGAAGCTTCGAGGATTATAAGCCATACGTTGGTGATATTACAAGAAGAAAAAATGGTGTTCTTGTTTCTATGGAAAACGGAAAAGCTTTAGGATATTCATTATGGAATTTACAAGATCGCGGAACTTTAATTATTGAACCAGCAACAGATGTTTATGTAGGAATGATTATTGGTATTCATAATCGTGATAATGATTTAGATGTAAATCCATGCAAAAATAAAAACTTGACAAATACTAGAGCCTCTGGATCAGATGAAGCTATTAATCTAACAAAAGCTAAAAAATTCACATTAGAAGAAGCTTTGGAATTTATTGAAGATGATGAGTATGTTGAAGTGACGCCAGATGATATTCGCTTGAGAAAAGCAATACTTGATCCAAAAGAACGTTTTAGAAGTAATCGTTAAAAGAATTAGAAGATTTCTAATTCTTTTTTGCTATGTGTCTTTTGCTTATAAAAATATAATAATTATTGCTACTTTAAAAATCATAAAATATAAGGTATAATAAATGTACAAAAAATTAACGAGGTGAACAAATGAAAAAAATAAAAAATTTTTGGGATAATAATCGTGTTCTATTTGTTTTATGTACTATAATTATTATTTGCTTTATAATAATGGGAGCAGTAGTTATAAAATATTTTGTAGGCTTTAATTCCTCAGAATACGGAGATCGACTAGAGGATATAGAAAGCCTTCCGTTAAAAGATGAGGATCGCGAAGCTATTGAAAATAAAGCAAAAGAAAATGAAAATGTAACCGATGTGTCCGTACATACACAAGGAAAGATTATCTATATTAGAATTGTATTTACAAATACATCTTTAGATAGAGCTAAAGAAATTGCTTCAACAACTTTAGAAGTAATTAATGACGAATATAAAGCTCATTATGATATTCATTATACTTTAGTGCAAGAATCAACAGAAACTGTTGAAGGATACACAATTATGGGTGCTAAAAATATTCGAAACAACTCAACGATTATTTGGAACAATAACACCCCGATTACTGAGGAATAAATTATGAAAAAAAAGCCAATAATAATAACAGCCATCATTCTAATATTTTTAATTGGAGTGGGGTTCTATTTCTATTTTACAGATGAAAATCGTTTGAGTGCAGAAGAAAGACGTTGGTTAAATGATAATTCAACCAATGTTCAAAATGTATATATAGTAAATGATGTAAATATTTTTGGATTAATAGGAGAAGGTGTTTTTTATCAATTTTTAGACGATTTTAGCAACGAACAAGAAATAAATTTTAATCCAATAACAATTACAAATGAAGAAACAAGTACAGGATTTGCTTTAAAAGTGAGTAATGGATTACCAGAAAATGCCTTAGAATTCTATACAGATCACTTTGTGTTAGTAGGAAAATCTAACGAAAGTATTACAAATATTCGCGATATAAAAAACAAAAAAATTGGTATCTTAACCCGCGATACTGAATATGTAAAGAAATATCTTTCTTCTTTGGAAGGAAACACATTTACTTCATATGAAAATATGGAAGATTTAATTACAAATTTAAATAATAATACAATAAATAATATGATAGTCCCTAGAATGGAAACAATCGATACTATAATAGAACAAAATTATTGGATTCAATATCATTTTAGTGATTTATCAAGAAATTATTATATTGAAGATGAAACAAACTCAACACTTTTCCAAATAGTAAAAAAATTTTATAATACATGGAAAGAAGAAAATTTAGAAAAAAACATTTATAAAGAAGAGCGAAAAATATTTACCGAAAAATTAAAAATTTCAGATACGGCTTTAGATGAACTTCAAAAAGAACCACTAGATTACGGATATATAAATTATATGCCTTATGAAATTTATGGTGATGGAAAATATGGTGGTATTGTAGCTCAATATTTAACTAGATTTGCGGAATTTGCAGATATTGAAATAGATTACCATAAATACAATAGTGAAAAAAAATATACGAGAGATGTAAACAATAACAAATTGGATTTATATACAAATTTTTACAATTTAGGACTAAATGGTCAAGAAATTAGTTTGAATTTACCAATTTCTTTTGATATATATGCCCATAAAGAAAATCCTATAGTTATTGAATCGGTTGAAACATTAAAAAATAAAACAATTTATGTTGAAGAAGATTCTTACTTACAAACAAGATTATCAATATTAGATGGTTGCACATTAAAAACATTTGATTTATCTAAACTATCTTCGGTTTTAAAAAACAAAGAAAATCTTATTTTATTAGATCATCAAGTAGGAAATTATTTGTTAAAAAGTACTTTAAATGAATATAGTTCTAGATACACATATAATTTGACATCTACATATTCATTAAAATCTTTAGGTAATGAAACATTAAATACTTTATTATCAAGATATTTTAATTATCTAGATAATAAAACGCTTACAAATATGGGAATACCAGAAAGTGAAGTTTTAGAAAAGCGTGGTTCATTTATTGGGAGTTTAGCAAGATGGATTTTATGGACAATCATAATAATTGTAGTAGTTCTATTATTAATTTATCGTTCGAGTAAAAAAGTAAGATTGCAAAAGAAAATAAAAAAAGAAGATAAATTAAAATATATTGATCAACTAACTTCATTAAAAAATCGTAATTATTTAAATGAAAATCTTTCCACATGGAATAAAAACACTATTTATCCACAAAGTGTTGTAATGATTGATTTAAATAAAGTACAAGAAATTAATGATACATTAGGTTATGAACAAGGTGATAAACAAATTAAAGCGGCTGCAAATATTTTGATCAAAACCCAATTAGATAATTCAGATATAATTAGAACAAACGGAAACGAATTTATGATCTACTTTGTTGGGTATAATCAAAAACAAATAACTAGCTATATGCATAAACTAAATAAAAATTTTAAAACTCTACCATTTGATTACGGAATATGTATAAGTTACAGTATGATTGATAGCGATTTAAAGTCTATTGAAGATGCTATTAATGAATGTGTAGAAGAAATAAAAAAGCAAAAAGAGAAGAAAAAGGTTGAGGAAAAATGAATTTATTAAAGAGAGCAAAACAAGGTCTAAAAAGATTATGGAACATATTAGCAAGAACAGATATGTTAGTTTTACCAGGCCAGTTAGCTTTCTTTTTTTTATTGGCAACAGTTCCCACAATTACCCTAATTGCTTATGGAGCTTCTTTGTTTCACGTTTCGATGGATTTCATTTCTAATTTTTTACTAAAAGCATTTGGTAGTGACATTGCTTCGTTAATTACTCCAATGATTAGTGAGATTCATTTTTCATTTGAATTTTTAATTCCTCTTTTTGTAGCTTTTTATGCAGCAAGCGGTGGTGCCAGTTCCATTATAGTAACATCAAATCAACTTCTGAATTTTGAAAATACATCTTTTTTAAAAAGAAAAATCAAGGGATTAATTATGACTTTTATTTTAATAAGTTTGATTGTTTTTTTACTTTTAGTTCCAGCTTTTGGAGATAAATTTATTGAAATGGTAGAATATGTGAATATGAATCAAACTGTTACAAATACCATTGTTTTTGTAATAAACGTATCCAAAGGACCAATATCCTGGTTAGTTATATTTTTCTTAGTAAAAATCATTTATACAATGGCGCCAGATAAAAGAATGTCAAGTAGTTATACAACCAAAGGATCAATTTTTACAACTATTGGATTTGTAGTCATAACCTATATTTATTCCTTTTATGTAAATCATGTTGCCCATTACGATTTGCTGTATGGAGGACTTGCTCATTTTGTAGTTCTTATGATTTGGTTTTATTTGATTGCCTATATAGTTACAATTGGAATTGCTATTAATGCGGAAGAATTAGAAGGCAGGCAAAAATTGGTAGCAAAAAAAGAAAAAAAAGTTGAATAATAAACTTATGCACACCGGTATTATTCGTGCATTGAAAAAGTCTTCATCTTTTTTTGATGAAAAAAAAGATGAAAAATAATATCGAAAAAGAGAAAGCACTTCTCTTTTTTTGTTTTTAAGAGTAAAATATTACTACAGGTGAATTTTATGAACGCACAAGAAACTCAAAAATTTTTAGCAAAAGCCTTACAGTATGCTATTTTGATTCAAAAATTATATGAAAAATTGAATAAGTTATCCTTAGAAAATAGAAAATGTGACATAGAATGGAAAAAAAATATTGAATACGTAAATCTAGTAGAAGAACAAGAGACAAAATTATATCACAGTATCTTACCAACTTCCTTGATTTGGATAATAAGCAGCAAAAAACAACTTGCAGAAATGTTTATGGGAAAAAAAGAAAAAAATTTAGTAAGTTTTTACATTGAAGGAGACACATGTCAGAGGCAAGCAGAAAGACGAGTAACGTCCAAACTAAATAAATTACCTTATGAAGGTATTTTGTTTGGAGTAGAAATTAGTGATCCTTCAAATTATATTTTTAATGATTTATTTAAAAAGTTTTGGATAAGAATAAAGGAAAAAATACAGGATCCCTTAATTCAAACTATGGTTTTTCGATTAGCATATTTAGATGAAGCCTTTGAATCACTTTGCATAAGAAATGATTTTTCTATTAAAAATACATATTTACCTATTTTAAATAAAGAACAAGAAGAAAAATACCCGGATGATTATCAATATTATAAAAAAGAACTGGCAATAGCCTTGGCTTTTGAAGAATTTGAATGGTTAAGTGATCAAGAAAAATTTGCTTTGCCCATGACATCTAAAGATATGTTGCGAAAAGAATGGATAAAAATGGTGTATGAATATATTAGTGAAGAAGACAAGGAAGAACTATTAAAAATGTTATTTGAAACAAATGAAGGACTTTGTCAAAAATTAAATTTAACTCCAAAAAATTCGTTGTATTAAATTGCTCATTTGAAACAAAGAAAAAAGTATAGTATAATAAGAGCAATCGGAGGGGTATTATGCTAGCGTATGGAAAAAATGTTTTATTAATGATGAATCCACAAGAAATAAAAAAAGTGTATATAAGTAAAACCAAGAATGACATGGAAATTAAAAACTATTTAAAAGAAAATAAAATTCATTTTGTTTTAACTTCAAATGATGTTTTAAATAAAATGGTTAAAGGAAATCATCAAGGCGTAGTTATTGAAAGAGAAGAATTTAAATATTTTGAATTAAAAGATATTCGAGATGAAGATTTTTTAGTAATATTAGACCATTTAGAAGATCCTCACAATTTTGGCGCAATTATTAGAACGTCAGAAGCTGCGGGAATAAAGAGTATTATTATTCCTAAAGATCGTAGTGTAAGCGTGAATGATACAGTTATTAAAACAAGTGTGGGAACGACAAGTAACGTAAAAATTATTAAAGTAACAAATATTGCAGAAACAATTAAAAGATTACAACAAGAAGGATATTTCGTTTATGGAACAGCTATGGATGGAGAAGATTGTCGAAATATCGACTTTTCAGGGAAAAAAGCTTTAGTGATTGGAAATGAAGGAAAAGGTATAAGCAAGATTGTTGAAGGAAAATGCGACGCAATAATAAGCATTCCAATGAAAGGTGAAGTGAATAGTTTAAATGCATCAGTAGCCGCAGGCATATTAATTTTTAAAATGGGAGGCTTGTCGTGAAGTATAATGAAGAGGATGAATTTTTATTTGATATGATTTCTGAAAGTAATGAAGAAGTACGAAATAGCTTGTATGAAAAATATGAACCACTAATTAAATACATAGTAAAAAAATATACAGCCGCAGCTGCTCGTTATGGATTAGATTATAATGATTTAATTCAAGAAGCAAATGTTGGATTTACCGATGCTCTAAATAGTTATGATGAAAAAAAAGAAGCTAGCTTAAAAACCTTTATATCTCTTTGCATTGAAAGAAAATTGATCAATGCAATAAGAAAAATACAAACAAACAAAAGTCAAATGGAGAAATCTAATTTATCATTAGATTATGATTATGATAAACAAGGTCTTCCTTTAATTGATGTTTTAGGAGATGAAAACTCTGATCCATTAATCAAGTTTAGCGAAATAGAAAATGAAAAAAATTTACGAAAAAGCATTTACGAACAATTATCCAAAAATGAACAACAAGTATTTGAACTTCTATTAAAAGGATTAAGTTACAAAGAAATTGCAAACTTACTTGACAAAAATGAAAAACAAATTGATAATACTATTCAAAGAATCAGAGGAAAAGTGCGTCTTATTTTAAAGGAGGAGTAAAGGTTGAAAAAAAATAATTAAATTAAGACATGCAAAAAGAGTTCAAAAATAAGAAATTTTTTTTGAACTTAAAGTAAGTCAATGAAGACTATAAA
>CAJFEV010000044.1 GCA_904374795.1 uncultured Bacilli bacterium | reverse complement strand
GGTTTACTTTTACCAAACAAAAAAATAGCAAATGCTTAACTTTGCATTCACTATCTCGTGTGATTACTTTGTCCCACACACACTATTTGACAATTAACCCAAAATTTGCTTTTATAGAAGTTTGTTTTGCAGCTTCTAAAGTTTCTTTTACTTCTGCAAAAGCTTTTTGAATTGCAGTTTCGTAAACATTTTTATTTGGTGTTTTAAAAACAAAGTACCATACAGCTAAACCAATTAATAAAACTACTAACACTCCTATACAGACAAATATCGTAGTTTTATTTTTCTTAGAATTTGAAGATTGTGTCTTCTCTTCTACTGTCTCATTTATCGTAGCCATTGGCTCTTCTTGTACATTCTCAGATGATTCGTTGGAAATATTTTCCAAATTATTTTCATTCATAAACTCTATACTCCTTTACTCTAAAAATATATCACAAGAGACAAATTTTGACAACTTTTTTCTTCCTTTTTTATAAACTATACATTGAAGTTATCATTCCAGATGAATATGGCGCTACTTGATACGGAGGAAAGAAAAAAAGAAGATTTTTTTCTGTAAAAATTACATTTTGAAAATTCTCTTTACTAGGATATGTTCCGACAAAAAGCATCGCACTATTTATAACTTTTGGATTAATTAAAAGATCGCCTTGAATGCTTTTTGAAACTTTCTTTAAAAGATCTTTTTCTTTATTTATTAATGTATCTATAGAAACAAATTTTTGTTCTTTTTTATCATAGTTTACTGTCCAAAGTGTTGTATTCGGATGAGCTCCTCCTGTGTAAACTGTTGTAAAAAATAAGAATGATTCATAATTTTCTGAAGAATAATTTTCATAAGAAATATCTAATGTATATGTTATATCCTTTTGAACAGTAGCATCTTGAATTGATGTCAAAAATTTTTCTTTTTCTTCTTCAACAAAACTTTCTATTTTTTGTTTAATTTCATCTGTTACGTGAATAGGAACATCCACTTTTATTGTATGCAGGTGATATGTGAGTGGTTCAGAAGTTTGTTTTTCCATTGCAATACCTTTTTGTACAAAGAAAAAGAAAGATAAAAAAATACTTATACATAAAAAAAATACAAAGTAATAAATCCATTTCATATTACATTGTATTCTTTGGTTTACAAAACATGAGAAAGAAAAACTTCTATAAGTTTTCAATTTCTTCTTTGCTTAATCCTGTTACCTCAGCTATTTCTTCAATGGGCAATTTGTTAAGTAGGTTTTTAGCAATTTCAATTTTTTCTTGTTTGCTCCCTTGTTCCATACCACTTTCAATACCTAACTCATAGGAACTTTGTTTTTCATGTTTATGTTTCTCTTCTAAATCATAATACATTAAGAAATCTTCATCTTGAGTTAATTCTTCTACTTTTTTTACCATACCTTCAAACTTCTCCTTCCCCTTATACTTCTCTTTTAATTCTTCGATGCTTTCGTATTTTTGAAAAAAGTCCATAAATTCTTGTACTTCTTTAGGTATATTATATTTATTTTTTTTAGCATTTTCAAGAATTAAATGAAAAGACAAGTAAAGTTCAGATTCAATGTGTCCATATTTATCTTGGAGCTGAAAAACTAGAATAGGTTTCTTTGTTTTAAAACGATTAAATCCATCAAAGTTTATTAAAATGACTCTTTTTCTTTCTTCATTCATATGGGTACTTGTTTTAGCTAGAGCAAAAGCATAGCTCACATTTTTATCAAAGATATCCTTTGTATCTGTTTGATTCATTTCTAAAATGATTTTACAATTTTCAATTTTAATGATTACATCCGAAATTTTTCCTTTTTCATTCACATGACTTTTAGTGATTTCTCCACCCATATAGGTCGCGGTTTCTAATTTATCCATTTGAATATTTGTTAAAAAATGAAGAAAATTATTTACTATAGGTCTAGCTTCCTTACTTCTAATCACACTTTTAAACATGGCATCATTTAACATATTAATTTCTTTTAATTTCGTATTCAATAAATTTCACCTGGTCATTTATATCAAAAGGAAAAAGGGAGGTCAAACTGCAGATTTCAGAGATTTTGCCTAAAAAAAGAACCAATTTTTCAAATTTGTTTAACAAAAATTTAATAAATTGATTCTTTATATATTATAGATTTTTAAAATTAGTATATATTTTATTTTCTTTTTAAAATAAACTGGTCATTTGAAACATCTATTAAGAGAGTTGTTCCAACTTTTATATCTGTTCCTACTATCTCATGAGCAATTAATGTCTCAATATTTTTTGTAACATAACGTTTAATTGGACGAGCTCCATATTTTGGATCAAAACTTTCATCAATAATTTTTTCACGAGCTTCTTTAGTAATTTCGATACGAATTTGATTTACTTCTAGTCTTTTAGAAATTTCACGTAATATTTTATCTAATATTGCTCCAACATCTTCTTTTTTCAAAGAATGGAAAACAATAATTTCATCAATACGATTAATGAACTCTGGTCTAAATGAGAGTTTTAATTCAGCTAGTACTTTTTCTTTAGCATTTTTTTCGTCTTCCAAAATATATTCGCTACCTAAGTTGCTTGTCATGATAATAATGGTATTTTTAAAGTCTACTGTTCTTCCTTGACTATCGGTAAGTCGTCCATCATCTAGTATTTGTAGTAAAATATTAAAGACATCTTTATGTGCTTTTTCAATTTCATCAAATAAAACGATACTATATGGATTTCTACGTACTGCTTCAGTTAATACTCCACCTTCATCGTAACCAACATATCCTGGAGGAGCTCCTATTAATCTAGAAACATTAAATGCTTCCATGTATTCTGAACAGTCGATTCGAATCATATGTCTTTCGTCATCGAATAATTCATAGGCAAGACTTCTTGCTACTTCTGTTTTACCAACACCTGTAGGTCCTAGAAAGATAAATGAACCAATTGGTCTATTTGGATCTTTAATGCCACTACGAGCACGAATGATCGCTTCACTTACTAAATGAAGAGCTTCATCTTGGCCAATAACACGTTTTTGTAATCTCTCAAACAAATGCAGCAATTTGTCTTTTTCACTACTTACCAATTTTGCAACTGGAATGTGCGTCCAACGAGAAATAATTTGAGCAATTCCTTCATCATCCACGACATCAGATAATATGCTATTTTGTTCACTATTTCTTAAATCTTGTAATTCTTTTTCAAGTTGTGGAATAGTACCATGGCGTAATTTAGCGCTTGTTTCCAAATCATAGTTGTTTTCAGCGGTAGAAAGTTCAAAACGAGCACGTTCTAACTCTTCTTTCTTTTTATTGATATTTTCTTTAACGCTTTTTTCGCTTTCCCATTTTTTTCTTAGGTCAGCTTCTTTTACTTTTAATTCATCTAATTCTTTATTAATTTTTTCTACACGATGAACAGATAAATCGTCTTTTTCTTTTTTTAGAGCTTGACGTTCGATTTCTAAACTCATAATTTTTCGGGTTAAAGTATCTAGTTCAACAGGTACAGAGTCTAATTGCATTTTAATAGTCGCACAGGCTTCATCTACTAAATCGATGGCTTTATCTGGTAAATATCGGTCTGTAATATATCGATCTGATAAAGTGGCTGCAGCTACTAAAGCACTATCTTTAATTGTTACACCGTGAAAAATTTCAAAGCGTTCTTTTAAACCCCGTAAGATGGTAATCGTGTCTTCTACGGTTGGTTCATTAACTAAAACTTTTTGAAATCTTCGTTCAAGTGCACCATCTTTTTCGATATATTTACGGTATTCGTTTAATGTAGTGGCTCCGATAACATGAATTTCTCCACGAGCAAGCATAGGCTTTAACATATTAGATACATCCATTGCTCCTTCAGCGCCACTACCAACAATCATATGAATTTCATCAATAAACATGATGATCTCACCATCTGATTCTTTGATTTCTTTTAAAACGGCTTTTAATCGTTCCTCAAATTCACCACGATATTTAGCCCCAGCTACTAAAGCTCCTAAATCAAGTTCCCATATCGTATGATTTTTTAAAGAATTTGGCACATCTCCTTTAACAATTCTTTGAGCAAGTCCTTCAACAATGGCAGTTTTACCAACGCCAGGTTCACCAATTAAAACTGGATTATTTTTGCTTTTTCGCGATAAAATACGAATTACATTACGTACCTCTTCATCACGTCCAATAACCGGATCCACTTTATTATCACGAACATTTTTAGTAATATCACGTCCGTATTTTTCCAAAACATTTTTTAATTCTTCATTATTCTCTGGATACATATTAATCCCCTCCTTTAAACTAAGGATATTATACGCCAAAAATTAGCACTTGTCAATATAGAGTGCTAATTTTACTGATGATTTTAAAGTGTTTTTTTATAATTTTTGTTCCGAATACCTAATTTCATTATATAGTGTTTGTTGGAGTTAAAATCATTCGAAAAACACGATTGGTTTGATTTCCACTATGTGCATATGAAAAGGCAAATTGATTACTACTTCCTCTATTAAATATTGGATAACTTCTAGTTAAGGAGTATCCAATTCCTTTATACCAACTATTTCTCTGCAAAGAATTATCAATTGATTCGAATGGCCCTAACTCTCCAGTTGCATCGCCTAAAATTCTATTGGAATATTTACTACTATTCGTATCAGCATAATAATATAAATCATAGTATTTTTCCTCCGGCCAATCATAACCATTTGTTAACTCTGTTAAACCACTGGTATCATTATCGCAATCAGGACAACCAAATGGTCCGTTAAAACCTGAATTATATAAACTATTTCGTCCACTGTAAGGTGAACCATTTTGATCTACCATAACTCCCATTACATAATTCCAACTACCACTCATATCAAAAATACCACTTATGTTGTTTGTCGTGCTAGCAAGAACACTATTTGGATAAGCTAGGTTGCAGCTATTATCATTGCAATAACGATTACAATCTTCGCTAGTATCTCCTTCATCGCAAATAGACTCATCATTAGCTTGATATCCTGTTATATAATCTGAATTATTATTGATTCTTACACTTGTTGCACTGCCATAGACACTGTGTTGAAGATAAGTTACAGCTCCCCATTCTGTGTTCTTCATCATGTGACTATCTAAATTTCTTTGATAATTATAAGAACTATAAAAAGCATTGGCTACTTGAATATTTCTCCAACTATACACATTTGGCTTAACTATAATTCTACTTGAATCATTGATATTTTGTTCAGCTTCTGTTATATTTGTTGCTCCTTTGTATCCTGTTTCAAACTTACCTACCCAAAATCCTGTACTCGAAATACTTAGAAATGCGGGATGGGTCATATAGTCTCCTATTTGACAATTGCCTGTGGAGCCACTTTTCATTGGGGTTGTACATTCTCCTTCTCTTTCATCTAATGTGGTGTAATCTCCAAATATTATAGATATTTCATGTACTTTACTTTCATCTATTTGGGTAGCTGTATCATATAATCCTAAATCCCATAATTGATATCTGTACTTTGGTATCCATACAAAATAACTTTCTATTTTCTCTTCTGATATAATTTCTCCATCTTCATAAGTTTCATTTTCATCAAAAAGAATTACTGCATTAGCCCATTTCTTATTTTCATAGCTGTACCACTCATTTGCGAGTGAGGTTTTTCTAACCGTGCCATCATTATCTATCGTTACCGGTATTAATGGTTCTTCTAAAACTGGGTCTGTTCCATTTAGTATAGTTTCTTTATAAGTACTTCCAAAATGTAGTTCACATCTTATTTTATATTCACTCATATTTTTTATCACCGGGCTCCATGTATTCGTATCAAAATAAATATTTGCATTATTCGTACATGTACTTTTTTCTAAATCTAAATAGTATCCACTGTCTTTACTTGGAATCCTATTCGTTTGTTCATCATCTAAGTAAATGGCTAATTCTACATTTGAATTAGAAAAAGAAAGATTGTTTTTCACAACATTTATTTTTAAAGTATTTATCAATAAAATAACAAGACTTACTATGAAAATACATTGCAAAATTCCTCGTTTCCTCATGCCATCACTTCCTATTTTTATAATGGTTTTTTTATATTTTCTTATGCTTCTTTCTACCATATTTATTATAAAGCAAAATATAGGGGTAACGCAAGTATCTTATTTGGAATAAAGATATTTTGTATTATACTTTTAAGGACGTGAGTCATGATTAAAATAAATATTGAAGAACTTTTAAAACAAAATGGAAAAAATAAGTATTGGCTTTGTCAAAAAATGAATATGACATCAAGAAATTTAAATCGAATTATTCGTGGAGAAACCACTTCTATTTCTTTTAAGTACATTGAAGAATTTTGTCTTTATTTACATTGTACTCCCAAAGAACTTTTTACTTATATTAAAGACGAAAAAACGATTCCTAATTAGAAATCGTTTTTATTTTTCTTCAATCATCCACTTACTACAGTAATAAGTAATTAAGAAATATCCTCCATAGATAAAGATTAAAACTCCAGCAGTCATTAAAATTGAGCCTAATAGTTGATCTGTTCCCATGGAATTTAAAATTAAGTTACAGAATTTAATTCCAAAAATGGAATGAATACAAGCTAAAAGTAATGGTGCCAAGAAGAAAACAGCAATTTGAGTAAATAAAGATTTACGAATCATTTTCTCATCTACGCCAATTTTTCTTAACATTCGATAACGATTTTTGTTATCTGCACTTTCTGATAATTCTTTTAAAGCAAGTAATGCTGCACTGGAAATCAAGAAGATAATTCCTAAATAAATTCCTATAAATGTTACCATTGCGCCAAGGCCTGTACTAGCTTCTTTAATGGAAATTTTTGTAGATCCTGAAATCGTCGTATTTGAAGCATACGCTTCTTCATTTAAAGCAAGTATTTTTTCTTCTATTTCATTTTTTGCTTCTTCATTGGAAGCATTGTAATTGGCTGTTAAAACTTCTTGTTCACGCGGTAAATTTTGAACTACTGAATCTGAAACAACAATAAGACCTGCATTGATATGATTAGAAGAAATATAGACAAAACCATCTATACATTCTTCATATTTTGGAACATATTCTTTTCCATTTAAACTTATTGGAGTTTTTAATTTTAAACTTTCGTTACGAATATCTACCCAAGAATCATAATCTGCAACTACTGCATATTCATTTTCATTTAAAGAAATTTCTTCTTTATGAAACAGTTTAGCTATTTTATTATAATCTGTTAAGGAAATAATCGATTCTGCTGTAGTATAATCAATTGTTGGATAAATGTTTTTTGATGTTTCATAATAAGCTCCTAGTGAATCTTTCACTGTTAACTCATTGGTTGCATAAATTGTAACATCTACTGCATCTTTAAAATATCGATAACTATCAAAATTTAGTTTTTCTAAAGTTTCATCTATTGAAATTTTTGAATCTTCTATTTGTTCTATCGAATAACCATCTTCTAAAGCTGTTTCATTCATATCTAAGGATTTCATCAGTTGAATATCTACAGGTGCAAGCTCATTAATATTTGCATTTAAACTATTTTTTAAAGATAAAGCACTTGATAAGACACAGATGGTTAAAAAAAGCATAATACAAATAACACTCATCGACATTACGGTTGTATTAATTTTGCTACTAATTTGTCTAAAAGTAAAACTGTTTATTCCTTTATAATAAAAGTTTTTCAAAGACATTACGATTCGTAATAACAAACCAGAAAGTGACCAGAAGATGAAGAATGTTGCTACACAACCTAAAGCAATGGGAATAATTAACGTTTCTAAAGTTCCATAGGTCGCGGTTACCATGTAATACGCATATCCTAAAAAACAAGAAGAAACGATAAAAATAAGCACACAAAGAATAGGATTTTTTAAACGTACCTTTTCTGTTTTTTTATTTGAATAAATTAAATCAATTAATTTACATTTTGAAACACTTATGGTATTAAAAATCATGACAATTAAATACATGATTCCAAAATAGCCAATGGTTTTTATAATGGCTGGAACAGAAACGATGAAAGTAAACTTGGTTAAATTCGCTTCAAACATATTTGCAACAAAGATACTCATGACTTGAGATAGCATTATTCCTAAGCCTAAACCAACAAGTAATGAAATGCATCCAATTAAAAGAGTTTCAAAGAGTAAAATTTTTGATATGCTTCCTTTGCCCATACCTAATGTCATATAAATACCAAATTCATGATGTCGTCTTTTCATTAAGAAACGACTCGCATATATAATTAAAAAACCTAAGACAAAGGAAACGAAAACACTAACACCTGAAAGCATACTTGTCATAAGTTTAATAATTTCTCTTGTTGATGATGTTACTTCAAGCATAATCGTTTGACTATCAATTGCATTAAAAATATAGAAAACAGCAACTCCTAAAATTAATGTAAAAAAATAAATGGCATAGTCTTTAAAACTTTTTTTAATATTTCCTAAAGACAATTTACAAAGCATCATTTAGGTTTCCTCCTAAAAGAGTTACCACATCAATAATCTTATCAAAAAATTCTTTTCTTGTGTCTTTTCCTCTAATGAGTTCATGAAATATTTTTCCGTCTTTAATAAAAATGACACGACTGGCATAAGACGAAGTAAAAGCATCATGGGTAACCATCAAAATGGTAGCTTGAAGTTCTTTGTTTAAATTTTCAAAGCTTTCTAACAACATTTTAGAAGATTTACTATCTAAAGCACCAGTTGGTTCATCTGCTAAAATAAGTTTTGGATTGGTAATGATTGCTCTTGCAGAAGCAACCCGTTGTTTTTGTCCTCCACTCATTTGATAAGGATATTTTTTTAAAACATCTTCAATATTTAATTTTTTAGCAATTTCTTTAATTCGTTTATCAATTTCTTTTGGACTCACTTTTTGAATCGATAAAGCAAGAGCAATATTCTCATAAGCAGTTAACGTATCTAATAAATTAAAATCTTGAAAGATAAAACCTAATTCTTCTCTTCGAAATTTATTTAATTCATTTCCTTTTAATTTGGTAATATCTTTTCCTTCCAAATAAATATGTCCGCTGGTGACTCTATCGATAGTTGAAATACAATTTAAAAGAGTTGTTTTCCCGCTTCCACTAGCGCCCATAATGGAAATAAATTCTCCTTTTTTCACTTCAAAAGAAATATGGTCAATTGCTTTTGTTAAACTGGCCTTATTTCCATAATATTTTTCAATATCTTCAATTTTTAAAATTGTTTCCATAAAAATTTCTTCCTTTCACAAAAAGTATATAAAAAAAGAAAGCTTCTTGCCTTCTTTTATTCTATCACAATCTTACAATTTTGTTAGATCCATCTTTTTAAAAACTTTTTCCATTCATTCATTTTTAGGTATCCTTTAGACTTAATTCATATGGTGAACTTTCCGTTCCTTCTCCTCCACTTATTTTAACATTAGAGGATAGATATATGGCGGGGGAAACCGCGCTAGACGTGTAGTTCGCACCGCCCGCGATCACGCCGCCAAGACTGTCCACACGGAACACGTTGAACGAAAGGCTGGAATAGGGGGTTAAGGTCCATTGATATGATCCTGTGTATAACCAATTATTGTTATGGCAATCATCATAATCATTCCAACTATATAATTCTGTATTTAGACATGTTTGTCTATTTGTTGTACTTCCTCCATTTGTTGCATATCCATAGTCACTTGGATACATTAATCCTATTTTTCCTATCCACTCCGTTGGTCTATTAGTATATACTTCTGTGCCTCTTTCATATCCATAGAAATGACTTGCTAATCCATTACTACTACTTGTATAACTTGCTGTTCCTCCTAAGTTCCATTTGGCATTACTTATCATAGATTTTGCTTCTTCTGTTAAGCCAGTAGCACTAAAGTCGCAAGACGTTGTAGCTCCATTTTTTCCATATGGACATTCTCCACTTGTTCTATTCCAATATGCTCCTTCATTTAACACGATTTGTAATGCACTATCACTCCAATCATTACTTCCATATTCGCTTATTGATGATCCTGTACCACTTGCTTTATTATCCCAACTATAGCTTCCTATTGGTTCACTTCTTATGATTTTTATTCTGGTTTCTTTTGTTCCTGTTCCATCATCGATATTATTAAATACTCCTATTATTCTCCATAATTCATTATTAAAAGATACATAATTATTTGGATTCGCTCCTACATATCTTAAATTATTATCTGCTGTTCCATCAAACTTTAATTCCTCGGTTTCTCCTTTAGCTAAAATAGTATCTGCTGCTGTCGGTTCAATTTTTGTTGCTGAAGTAATAATGTTTACACTTCCCTCAAATCTTGTGTTCATTGCTTCATTGCCTGTTGTCTCATCCATCCATAAATATAGGTTGTAGGTTACACTTTCTTCTTCTTTTAATTCGCCACTTGCTATAATGATAGACTCATCTAAATTGGCGATTTGTAATTCTTCTGTTGCTGTATTATAGATATTATTTGTTCCTAAATTTATTCCTGTTGATGGTTTTACTTCTGTACTTTTTTGAATTGCATATTTAATCCAATTTTTTTGCATAGTGTTTGTGGTTAAGGTGTTTAAGGTAACATCATATGCGGCATCAATTGTACAGGTATTTTTTATCGTAAATGTATAAGGCTCTGTTGTAAGTCCCTTTGTGTCACTTACTGGATAGGTATTGTTTAGTCCTATAGAACTTGTTTGTTCTGTGAATTCAATTTCAAAACATCCAACGTTCACAATATTTTCTCCACCTGTGTATGTAGCTACCCATAATGCATAACTTTGATACGTCATCAAACATATTCCTATACCTACTGTTATGATTGCTAATAGTATCTTATATTTTAGTCTCATTGATATCACCTATTCTTCTTTTATTATAAACGTTTTTTAAATTTTTAACAATCTTTTATTTTAAAACGGGTGTAAAAAATTTTTGTAGGTAAAATAGTAGTTATGATAATAATTTATCGACTACTATTTTTTCTACTTCATTCCATCTACCACTTTCAACATAAC
>CAJFEV010000043.1 GCA_904374795.1 uncultured Bacilli bacterium | reverse complement strand
TATGAATTTTATTCTCATTAAAAAATAGGCATTGTATTTATCTGCCTATTTTTCAAAATTCGAATATCTATTTCGAATATCCGAACTTAAATTAACCTAAACTTTTTATTTTTTTCTTTTTAAGTTTTCTTCGAAATTTATCGATGTAACAATTTGATTTAATAAATTATCATCCAATTTAGATATCATAGAAGAAAGATTTATTTTCATGCTAGTAGTAATATCAAAAGGATAACTTTGAATTTTTATTCCATCAAATTGATATTGTAATCTGTTAATGGCTTCAAAATTTCTTAAAGTAATATTTTGAAAAATCCGGTAATATTCTTGCTCAGACAGTTTTTCCTTTTTCACTAAATATGCTTTTAGTTCATTTCTGAGCGGATAATAGGCGTTATAAATGACGGTTGAAATATTTTCTTTTCTGAGAATTAGAAAGAAACAAACTAATGCAAGTAAAATATTCGGTTCAATATTTTTATACCCTTCAGGAATTTTATGATCAAACTTATACAAAATACGTTCTATATCTTTATGAAACTTTTTTCGCTTTTGCTTTTTCTTTTGTATATTTCCTATATAACAAATTTCATTATTTATGCCATAATATATTTTTGGCAAAATATATGTTTCATTTAATCCTTCTAAATAAGTTTCTAAAGCATATAAGTTTTCTGCAACGGGATTTTGCTTTGAAATTTTTATTTTTAAAGATAATGGTTGAACTTTTTGAAATATTGGTGTAATTGTTTCCAAATTTTCAAGCAAAGTCTTTCCTTCTTTATATGAATTATATAAAGGATCTTTAAAGAATGCTATTCTGTTTTGTAAATAATTTTCTGGCTCTAAAAAATCATCAAATGTAGCATTCGCCCAAAGAAAAGTACAAATTGCTTTATATGTTAATTTTTTATTCAACGTTTTATCCGAATAAAAAAAATAAATGGCATCATTATCTGAAAACTCAGGATTTGTTTCAAGATAATTCATCATACATAATGCATATGTACATAATAAATGCTCAAATTTCTTTTGGTTATGAATGTGTAATGCTGCATATTCTGAAGGTTTTGAAATAGGTCCTATTTCTGTAGTAAAATGACAATGATACTGCCAATCATCTATATTAATGCATCCGTTTTGAGCTTCTGGAATAATTTCTTCATAAAACAAAGTTAAAATAAGAGAGAGATCTTCTTTCATATGCGTTCTCTCTTAATAAACATTGCATCTCCAAATGAAAAGAAACGATATTCTTTTTTTATAGCTTCTTCATAAGCATGAAGAATTTTTTCTTTGGAAGAAAATGCACTTACTAGCATTACTAATGTACTTTTTGGTAAATGAAAATTAGTAATTAAACAATCGATCGCTTGAAATTCAAAACCTGGATAAATAAAGATATCTGTATTGCCATGACATTCTTTAAAGGTATGATATTTATGCATGATTGTTTCAAGAGTTCTTGTTGAAGTTGTTCCAACAGCTATAATTCTTCGGTGTTCTTTTTTTGCAAGATTCAAAATATCAGCAGTTTCTTTGCTCATCATATAAAATTCACTATGCATATGATGTTTGGTTACATCACTCACTTCAACTGGTCTAAAAGTTCCTAAGCCAACATGCAAGGTAACATTCGTAATAATAATTCCTTTTTCTTTTATTTTTTCAAGCAATTCATTCGTGAAGTGAAGACCCGCAGTCGGAGCCGCAGCACTACCTACATTTTTTGCATATACGGTTTGATAGCGATTTTTATCCTCTAATTTTTCATGAATATATGGAGGTAATGGCATTTCTCCTAATTTATCTAAAATTTCTAAAAAAATTCCTTGATAAATAAATTTTACATGAACAATTCCTTCACTTTTCTTTTCAGTAACTATTGCTTCTAATAAGCCATTACCAAAAGAAATTTTTGTTCCTACGTGCAATCTTTTAAACGGTCTAGAAAGACACTCCCATTCATCACTTCCTAATTCTTTTAAAAGAAGAAGTTCAATTACTGCTTTTGTTTCTTCTTTTTCTCCAATTAATCTTGCTGGTATAACCTTTGTATCGTTGATTACCAAAACATCTCCTGGAATTAGATAATCGATTATATCTGTGAAATGTTTATGTTCTATTTCTCCGGTATCCCGATCCATTACTAAAAGTTTGGATGCTGAACGATCCTTTAAAGGGGTTTGAGCAATTAACTCTACTGGTAAATCATAATTAAAATCTTCTGCACTCATTGTTAAATCCTTTCAAATAATTTTTGGTATATTTCTTCATGTATATCATCTATATCTCGAAGTTGCTTTTTTGATGTACAATCAATTATACAATATTTATATAATTTGGCTAATTCTTGATAAGCTTGCATTGCGTTTTGCAAATATTGAATGTTCGTTTCTGCTTTATCGGCATTTCCTCTTTGCTCCAATAGTTTACAAGATACTTCTATTGGTACGTATAAGAAAAAGATTATATTTGGTTTAGGCAGACTTAATATTTCATATTCTAAGTATTCTATTTCTTGATAAAATTTTTTTCTTGCCTCTTTATTTTGAATTTTTCCGCCTTGATGAGCCATACTAGATGGAATATATCGATTTAAAATATATTCATTATTTTCTATAGCTTTATGTAATTCTTCTATATGAAATCTTCTATCTGCAGCATAGTATAAGCTTGCTACATAGGGATCTAAAGAACTAACATCTTTAAAATATGATTTTCCGATATCTGGTATTCCTAATATTGGTCCTCCTATAATTTTTCCTGTTTCTGCTTTATAATCTGGAAAAGAAAAATATGCCACTTTTTTCCCTTCCTTTTTTAATCTTGCTACTAATTTTTTAGCTTGGGTTTCTTTTCCTGAACAGTCCGAGCCTTCAATTACAATGATTTTTCCTTTTTTCATTTTTACTCCTTTTTTAAAATCTGCTTGTTAGTTCTAATACTTCCTTTTTTAATTTTTCTAATTCTTTTTCGTTTTGACTATTTTTTAAAGCTTGAACTAAAATAATTCCGACTTTTTTAAACTCATTTTCTTTAAAACCTCTTGTTGTCATAGCAGGAGTTCCTATTCTTATGCCACTTGTAACCATAGGACTTTCTGTTTCTTTTGGAATGGTATTTTTATTTACTGTGATATGTATTTTATCTAAAAGCTCTTCGGCTTCTTTTCCTGTTAATCCACATGAGCTTTTTACATCTACTAATATTAAATGATTATCCGATCCACCCGAAATGATTTTAAATCCTTCTTTTTTTAATACTTCAATTAAAGCTTGCATGTTTTTTAAAACTTGTTTTTGATATTCAGTAAATTTTGGCTGTAGAGCTTCGTAAAAACACTCGGCTTTAGCAGCAATCACATGTTCTAAAGGTCCTCCTTGAATTCCTGGAAAAACAGTTTTATTGATTTTTTTAGCAATTTCATCATTATTTGTTAAAATGATTCCGCTTCTTGGTCCTCGTAAGGTTTTATGTGTAGTAGAAGTAACGACGTCAGCATAAAGGCAAGGATTCGGATGTAATCCTGCAGCGACTAATCCCGCAATATGTGCCATATCTACAAATAGATATGCACCTACTTCATCAGCTATCTCACGGAATTTTTGAAAATCAATAATCCTTGAATAAGCGCTGGCTCCAGCAATAATCATTTTAGGTTTTTCTTTTAAAGCAAGTGTATGAATTACCTCATAATCAAGCATTTCTGTAACCGGATCGACATCATAAGAAACAATTTCATAGTCTTGTCCACTAAAACTCATTTTATGTCCATGGGTTAAATGTCCTCCATTTGATAAATTCATTCCCATGACTTTATCCCCTTTTTTTAATAATGCTCTATATACAGCCATATTAGCACTCGAACCTGAATGAGGTTGTACATTTGCATATTTCACATTAAATAATTTACACGCATAATTGATTGCTAAATTTTCCATTTCATCAATATACTCACAGCCTCCATAATATCTTTTTCCAGGATATCCTTCAGCATATTTATTTGTGAAAATACTTCCTTGAAGTTCTCGAACATACTTTGAAGCGTAATTTTCTGAGGCAATTAGTTCGATATTTTCTTTTTGTCTTTTTTCTTCCTTTTTTAAAATCTCCGCGATTTTTGGATCCATTATTTTTCCTTCTTTCTTTTTAAAGCCAACTGGTATACGTTTTCTAGTAAAGTGGCAATTGTCATTGGACCTACTCCACCAGGAACAGGAGTGATAAACGAAGCTTTTTCTTTTATAGCGTTAAAATCCATATCTCCTACTACTTGGTTGTTTATTCGGTTAATTCCCACGTCGATACATACCGCTCCTTCTTTTACCATATCTTGAGTTATAAAGTTCGGACGTCCTACTGCAGAAACAAGGATATCTGCTTGTAAAGTAATTTCTTTTAAATTTTTTGTTTTAGAATGAGCAATCGTAACTGTTGCATCCCGATTTAAAAACATAATTGCCAAAGGTCTTCCTACAATCTTGCTCCTGCCAATAACAACTACATTTTTTGAAGCAATAGGAATTTCATATTTTTCTAGTAAATGAATAATTCCTAGTGGTGTTGCAGCAAGCACTTGTTCTTGGTTTGCTAATAAATGGCCTAAGTTGTCGATCCCAAAACCATCAACATCTTTACTTCCTAAAATGTGTGAGATAATTTTTTGCTCGTCAAAATTTTTAGGCAAAGGACTTTGTACCAAAATTCCATCAATTGTTTCTTCTTTATTGAAATATTCAATACAATCAATAAGTTCTTGTTCACTTATGCTTTCATCAAAGTGTTTTTCTATTGCATGAATTTTTACTTCTTCGCACGCTTTTAATTTGTTTCGAACATAAATTTCGCTAGCTGGATCATTTCCAACTCGAATAATGGCTAAACCTGGAACAATTTTTTCCCTTTCTTTTAAATCTTCAACTTTCTTTTTTACTTCTTCTCTCTTTTCTTTCGCTAAAGATTTTCCATCTAATAAAACCATAATCATCCCTCTTTCTTACTTACATATTAATACTCGCTGATACTTTTTTTCAATATATGAAATGCATTGCTGTTGACCTAAAGTAATATCCGTTTTATTTGCAGCGATTAAATATTCACCATAACCACCTCTAGCAAGACGAAGCCATAATTTTTCTTTTTGTAAGAGTAATCCCATTCCACGATAAATAAAATCTTCATTTATTAAAGATACATATTTTTCACAAAATTCTTTAGAACTCATCAAATAATTATGAATCCATAAATTAGCCCAAAAATCATGAGTGGTTATAAAGGAATTTAGATATATAATTTTCCCTAATTCAGTAATATAGCTATCCGGGATTTGATAACAAAATTGGTTTAAGCTCTTACAAATTATATTTTTTTCATTGGCTTGAATAAATAAGGGGGCATTTATACATTCTCTATTATAAGAAGATAAAAATTCCTTTTCCTTAAAATACTTTGCATAATAATAAATTATTCCATTTATTTCCTGAAATACAAGAATACTGTCTGGAATTAAAAATGGCTTTTTTAATTTATAACCTAACTCAAGAAAAACAAAATCAAAATATGGCGAAAAAGACCTATAATTTTTCTGAAATTCATAAAATTTCTTTTTACGATCCAAAGATTCTTTAAATTTTTGTTTTTTCGCAAAAATAAAATCACAAACAATTTTTTTACAAAAATGCTCTAATTCATAATAAGGAATCTCCCATTCTTCATTATTAGGAGTTACCAATATACAATTACAATTTTTCAAAATAATGTGCCTTGCCTTCCAATTTTTAAGTGACTATAAGCTTTTTCACAAGCCACTCTGCCTCTTGGCGTTCTTTTAATAAATCCTTCTTGTAGCAAGAATGGTTCCACTACATCCTCTAAGGTTGATGGCTCTTCTCCAATAGATGTCGCAATGGTTTCTACTCCAACAGGTCCTCCATTAAATTTTGTGATTAAACTTGTTAAATATTCAATATCAATTGCATCTAAACCAAATTCATCTACTTTAAGCTTTTTTAAGGATTCGTCTGCTAATTCATAATCAATAATTTCTTTACCGCCAACTAAAGCAAAATCTCGAACTCTTTTAAATAAACGATTAGCAATTCTTGGCGTTTTTCTACATCTTTTAGCTATTAATCTTGCAGCATCTTCTTCTATTGGCATTTCAAATACTCGGCTGGTACGTTTTACAATTTTTAAAAGTTCATCTTCAGAATAGTAATTTAATTTTGATACTATACCAAAACGATCACGTAACGGACTTGAAATATCTCCTGCTCTAGTCGTTGCGCCAACTAAAGTGAATGGAGGTAAATCAATCTTTAAATTTCGACTTTTTCCATCGCTATTTAAAACTAAATCCATCTCAAAATCTTCCATTGCTGGATATAAAATTTCTTCAATAAATTTTGGCATACGATGAATTTCATCAATGAACAAAACATCTCCCGGTTCCAAAGTTGATAAAACGGCAGCTAAATCGCCACTTTTTTCGATGGAAGGACCGCTTGCTGTTTTAATATTTACTCCTAATTCATTAGCTATAATATGTGCGAGTGTCGTTTTTCCTAAACCAGGTGGTCCATATAAAAGAACATGATCCAAAGACTCACCACGTATTTTGGCTGCTTCAATAAAAACTTTTAAATTGCTTGTGATCTCTTCTTGCCCAACATATTCTTTTAAACTTTGAGGTCGAATATTTGCTTCAAAAACATCACCATCTTGCTCTTCAGCATCTAATATTTTTTCATCTTCCATCATAATTTCTTCCTTTCTAACGCATTTATAATCATTAATATTTTTATCACATTTTTTAAGATTTTTCATGACATAGCTTTATTTTAGTAATAGTTTTAACGCTTCTTTTACTTGTTCTTCGATTTTTAAATTTGCATCCATATTGGGAAGAATTTTTTTAATATCCACAGTTTTATAACCCAATCCTTCTAAAACGCTTACTAATTCATCAAAACCGCCAATACTTGCAGTAGCTGTTGATGCAGTTAGTTTTCCTTTTAAATCCAAAATAATTTGTCTAGCTACTTTATCTCCTACTTTAGGAAATTTTTTTAAATACAAAATATTTTCACGATCAATTGCATCTATAATTCCATTGACACTACCGGTTGCGAGCATAGGCATAATCAGTTTTGGCCCTACTCCTTTAACATTTAAAAGTTTTAAAAAAAGTTCTTTTTCTTCTTTAGAAGAAAATCCATATAAGGAGTATTCATCTTCCCGAATATAACTATAGATATATACTTTTGCTTCTTCATCTATTTTATATTGAAATGGATTAGCAACAAAAATATGATATCCTATCCCATTGTTATCTAATACAATATAATTAGATTCTTGATCACACACAATTCCTTTTATATAACTATACATCATTATCACCACATTAATGATATCATACATATGTTTAAAATTAAAGTTTTAGAAAACTTTTTTCAAAAATTATTATAAAAAGTGAGATTTACAGGATGTCACAAAAAAAGAGCTCTATTTTTCAAGAGATTCTTTATTAATTATGATGTTCTTCCTATGTAGAAAAATTCTAAATCATCAATGATGTTGTCCTCTGCACCTGTAATAGCAGGAATGATTACTCTATAATATTTAAATGAAGAGCATGATTTAAAAGTTTCGTTAACGGTTGAACGTTCACTTTCATCTAGTATACCATTGTTATTTGTGTCACAATTATAATTGCATACTCCGTCACCATCTGAATCAACATTCAAATTATATGAACAACTTTCTATATCTCGTTCAGGATTTATTTTCACATTTTCAAAATCGTAATATGCTTCATCATTTCCATTTGTTTCAATTAACCAAGTCTCTCCTTCATAAGAAATTCTATCCTTCATCACCGTTAACTCTGTAACAAAAGACGAGAAATCAAAACGGATAATAGCACTTGTTGCATTACGTTCTATTCTTACATTATTTAATGTATTATTCATTAAATCTTCTTCGACAGTTTTAATTATCGTAGCGCGATTTACTTGATTTTCTTTTAAATAGGAAGCATGACTATTTTCATATTGCATATCTAAAAGTAAATTAAATAAAAATAACATAACGACAGAAATTAAGCCTACGCTGATAATAACCTCCACTAAAGTCATACCTTTTTTGTTCATATTAGGCACCTACCTTTACACTGGCATAGTAATAAAAGCAACCAATATTACTTGTACAGCTATTGCCAGATGCATCCGTCGCATACTCAACAACTAAACGGTATGCATTTTCATCGCCATCATCCAAAGTTCTTAGATATCCTAATAAACTAGAATTTGAACAAATGGCTGTAGTTTTTGAAGAGGTACATTCCACTAGCGTAGATACATTATACGGAATTAGAATAATACTATGAATATTTAATTCCATCCATAAATTTTCAAAAAATATTTTTTCAGCTGTATAAGAACTTCCAAAGATATCACTTTGACCTCGATAAATCATTTGATATGGTTCTCCATTTTGAATTCTTTCTTTTAAAAGATTTAAATCAAAACTCTCTAAATATTTTTTCACATAAAACGTTTCATATAATTTTACTGGATCATCATAACGAAGTCTTATATTTTCAGAACTTAATGATGAAACATACAAGGAATAAACTAGCATCAAAGATGCTAGTAAAACAGCTGTCACAATAATCGTTTCAATAAAAATAAATCCTTTTTTATTCATAACATCACTTTTCCTTGTATTTGAAAAAATTTAATATTTTAATTGCATCCTGCCACTTTTACACGTAGCTATCTCCCATTTTTAGGGTTCCTATAGACTTAAGGTAAACGGTGAACTTTCAGACCCATCTCCCCCACTTATTTTAACGTTAGAGCTTAGATATAAGGCGGGGAAAACGGCACGTTGCAAATTATCCGCATTGTGGTAGCTCACGCGGCCATTACTGTACACATGGAACACGAGGTTCGAAGCGCTAGAATAAGAAGTTAAGGTCCATTGATGATTTTCACTATCATATAACCAGTCGTTGTTATCACAATCACTTACATTTGAGCTAATCCAATTGTATAACTCAGTATTTAAGCATGTTTCTCTATTTGTTGTACTTCCTCCTGCTGTTGCATATCCATAGTCACTTGGATACATTAATCCTATTTTGCCTATCCATTCTGTTGGTCTTCCACTATATACCTCTGTGCCTCTTTCTCTTTCATAAAACATACTTACTGTAACGTCATCATTTGTACTACTTCCTCCTAGATTCCATTTGGTATTATCTATCATTCCTTGATATAAGCTTTCTATACTGTTTAAATAGGTTCCATTTAATTCTTCTTGTAAACTTGCTGTTGTCCAGTCATTATCATTCCCAATATCCCATGCTGTACCCGTGCTATATGGTTCACTTCTAATAATTTTTAATCTTGTTTCTTTTGTTCCTGTTCCATTATCGATATTATTAAATACACCTATAATTCTCCATAATTCATTATTAAAAGATACATAATTATTTGGATCCGATCCAACATATCTTAAATTATTATCTACTGTACCATCAAATTTTAATTCCTCTGTTTCTCCTTTAGCCAATATT
>CAJFEV010000042.1 GCA_904374795.1 uncultured Bacilli bacterium | reverse complement strand
TGACTTCAATGAGAAAAGGTATAAAATTACAAACAAAAACGAGAATATTTTCCCGTTAATGTTTAAATTTTTTTGGGACATTTTCAAAAACTATTGACATTTTTTTCTTGAAGAATTGTTGCAATTCTTGATAACTTTAATTCTGATTGATTGTTGCTTTCTTCTAATGTCCTATTTATTTGCCGTTGTTCTTCTAAAGCTCGTTTTTGGACGGCTAATTCTTCTCGCAGCTTTGCATTTTCCTGTTGTAGATTTTGATTTTGACTAGATAATTCTTGATTTTCTTCTTTTAGAATTGAATAGGGTTGCGCATCTCTTTGAAACCCCGAATATAAGATATCATCTATTTCATTTGTTAGTTTCATTAATAAGTCTTGATCAAACTTTCTAATGGTGGAAAACTCAAACATTTCTGTACTCACAATATTATTGTGTATTTTATCTGTGAGCCATCTTGCAAACTCTTGATACTCTCTCATTTGATTCGTAATGGTTTCAAAAGTTTTATAAGTTGCTATGGCATCATCTTCTACACAAATAGAAGCATTAAATTTCCTTTGATAATCACGTAATTTTTGAACTTTTTCAGCTCTTTGTAAATAAGTTAATCGATATTTTTCTAAAGACGTATAAGAATCCTTTACTTCTAAACAACCTACATAATACCAATTTTGTTTCCAAAAATATTTTTTTAAGAATTCTTCTGTTTCCTTCGTAATTTCTAACGATGTTATGGGTTCATATTCATTTTTTCTATTTTCTTTTTGACGAAGACCTAATAAAAACATCGTATTTTCTCTTTTTCGTAAAATAAAATAGTTGACATCCATAAATTCATTAGAATATTCATTTAAAAACGTCTTTTCTTTATCAAATTCAATAATTGCTTCGATTTCAGAAAAGTTTGGAAATAAGTTTTTACAAAAAGCAGATAATTTTTCTTGGATAAAATCTGAAAATGGACTTACTGGATTTCCTTCTAAAAAACATTTGTTATAAACTGTATAACTATTTTTTACTAAATATTTCAATACTTCATATGAACTCATATCTTTTTTTAAAAAGCATTTTTCTTTAATAATATCGGTTTTTATTCCCAATAAGTGAGCTATATTATAGGAACTTATACTGTAGTGTAGCCTTTTTGACCCCCCCCCCCGACAAATATAAGCTTATCATAGCATTTTTAATCGTTTGACTTTCAAAAACCTTTAAACAGCCATTTATTGAAACTACAAATTTATCAAATTGTTCTCTTGTCATACAAAAACCCCCTTTTGATGGGGGTTATTATAATATAAATTGATCTTTTTGTCAAATTTCAGAAACGTACTCTAGAAGGCGCATGAACATTTTAATAAATTTTGAGTCTAATCCTCTCGATTTTAATTTTCGAATAGCGATTCGTTTATGTTTGATATCTTGATTACTAAAAATTATGGAACCCAGCATTTCTTTTAATTCCGTTTTAATTTGTAAATCGCTGATAATTGAATCTATATCTTCATTTATCAAACGAACGGCATCAATTTCAATATCTTTTCCTTTACAATTTATTGATAACTGACTTGTCGTTTTCACATTTTTTACTTCAACGATAAAATCTGCATCTTCTACATAGTTTGTTGACTCATAAACATTTTTATCTAGATAAACGATTACTTCATCCGCTTTTCTCGTATTTCTAAAACGTATTTTATAATTTCTTAAATCTGGGATAATTCCACTTTTTCCTTCTAAAGGACGGATGATTACAGTAAAGTTATTTTGTAAATAGTTATAATCGATAGCAGTTTTTATGTAGTAACCTTGTTCATTCAATCGTGTCACGCCATCATCTTCATATAACTTATAAATATTGCTTTTTCCTGGAAATATATGGATTTCCATATCTTTTGGAACATTTGTAATATTTTTATTTTCTTCTAATATTGCTAATGGAATTATTGAACCTGATTTTGCAAATACTGGATAATCTTCATCTTTAAAGAATGTTACGTAATGCTTGTCTCCCGGGAATTTTTTACCAGTTTTAAAATCATACCACATGCCTGCTGGCAAATAGATTCTTGCTACAGTCCTGTTCATAACTGCATCTTTTTTTTCTGTTATTGGCGATACTAAAAGTTCTGTACCAAAATAATACTCATTTTTATAGGTTGGTTCATCATAAATTGCTGGATTTGTATAATAAAGCGGTTGTATTAAAGGTAAACCTATCTCGTGATATTTATTTGCTTCTGTATAAAGATATGGAATCAGCCTATGACGTAGCTGGCAATAGTCTTCTACAATTTTTAAGGTTTTCACATCCCATTTCCACGGCTCACGTTTATAGTATTTTCCTTCTTTTGAGGAAAGTCGAAAAATTGGACTAAAGCAAGCTAATTCAATGTATCTTATGTATAATAGTGCTTCTTCCATGCCAAATTCATATCCACCTATATCATGACTCCACCAAGAAATTCCTTTATTGGAAGCCATAGAATTAAAATATGGTAATGTATTTAACGTTTCCCATGAAACTAAAGTTTTTCCACTATACAATGCTGGATATCTGTGAGAAGCTACTAAACCATTCTTAGCTAAAATTAATCCTCTTTTTTCATAAGATTTTTTATAGTCTTCAAAATGGTATCTAGTTAATGCTCTTAATGTGTATAAGTCTTTTTCATTGCTATAATCTAAAAAGAAAAAATCTACTCCTTTATCTTCTAATGGCTTAATTAAATTATGAAAATAGCTATTTAAAATAAATTTATCAAAAACATTGAATGGAATTGTACTTTTATCTGTTAACCCCATGTTTCTTGCAATCTCTTCATAATGATCTTCATGAGGCATAATTCCTTCTTTCGGATCAAGTGTAAGTCCTAAACGTATCCCACGTTCATGTAAGTATTTTGATAGGTAATTTGGATCCGAAAAAAGATTACGATTAAACGTGTAACCTGTTTTATATTTGGTTAAGTCTTTAGCATCTTTTAAATGCCAAAATTCTCCTAATAATATAATGGATAAAGGTATTTGATATCGATTAAAATTTGATATAAGTTCAGCAATATCATTAAAATTGTATATTTCATTTTTATTCCACCAAATGCCTAACGCATATCTAGGAATAAGCTCTGGATATCCAGTTAGCATAAAATAATCTCTTAAACATAGTCCAAAATCTCTTCGATACATAAAGACATAAATGTCTGTTCTATGTCTTGTGTTTGGCGTTAAAAAGCCATCTTCGTTAATAATCATACTTGGGCTATCATCTATTGAAACAAAACCATCAACAGAATATAATCCTTTTTGATAATTGGGTGTGGATAAATTAATTCCTAATCCTGAAGTTTTGAAATTTCTTACTTCCTTATTTTTCATATACCAAGATTTATCAGTATCTAAAAGCATAATTTCAATATTTAAGGATTCAAAAGGCTTTTCTTTTTGATATTTTAACATAAAATATTTCGTTGTGATTTCTAAATATCGATCATCTTCCACTACTTTAAATTCTGGAACCGGAAAGTTCCTGTTTATAACCTGTTCTGTTAAATCATCAAAAAATATTCCATCTTTATTAAATTCAAGGCGTACTAACCGTTCTGTAAGTATGGTAATACGATATTTTTGGCCTTTAAAAATTGTTTCTTTTTTACTTTTGGCATTTTGATAATCCGGTCTGAAATGTGGATCCATTTGATTAAACACAAGTCTTCACCCCTATCTTATTTACATATTATATCATGTTTTTTCTTGTTTATGTAATTTATCTTATTAAGAAATAGGCTAAGAAAAAGCCTAAAAATAAGCAAGCTATAATTACGCATGACCCTTTAAGAAATCCCTTGGAATAAGCTTTCGAATCCATTTTCTCTTTTTTCAACTCTAACTTATACCCCTCATTTTTAGAATTAGTGTTAACATCCTGACTTTCATTCAGTAAATAAGTCTTTGCCTGTTCCAATTTTGTAATACTCTAGCATAAAGGGATATTGGTATTGAAAAAATAAAGCATCTTTGGAAATACCATCAGGAATTCCTTTTAATAATTTTGTGGCTAGATCATAGTTTTGCTTATTTTTTATCATTGGTTTACCTAAATCATGTTTTAATGAAAATTCTTCAGCATATTTTTCTAGCAATCCTTCCGTTAAAGCATCAACAAAACATTTTTTTTTACTATCTTGTTCATTTTCTATTTGAGGAGTTATGATATAGCGAAAAAGTTCTCTAACTATAATATTGCGTTTAATCAGTATTTCCATTTCTTCATATGATTTTCCATTTAAATCTTCTTGATCTAAATAAATATGAACTAGGTTATCTATTTGTGGTTCAATAGTTGTCTCATTTAAAACTACAAAGTCTTTAGTTAATAAATTTCTTAGTCTTTGATCATTTTCTATTCCTAAACTATCTTGATAATCTCTTAATATTTGTAAAATCACTTGTTTAGCGTATCGATTTATTTCTTTTACTAGTTCTTCTTTTGTCATAAATGCTTCTCTACTTTCTTTGTTTATTATATAATAGGATTAAGGATTTTTCTAGTAGGAGATGTAAAGTTATGTTTCAATACACATTAGATAATAAAAGGTATCACACTCTAAATTATTTTTATAAGCAGAAATTTGGAAAAAAAGTTTATAAGGTAAGCTTAAATGCAGGTTTTTCTTGTCCACATATGAAAAATGGCGGATGTATATTTTGTTCTCATGAGAGTGGAGATTTTGCTGGAAACAAGAATGATGATATAGTAACGCAGTTCAAAAATGTTCAAAAAGTAATGGAAAGAAAATGGCCAGGAAGCTATGCAATTGGTTATTTTCAAGCTGGCACGAATACTTATGCACCCTTATCTATTTTAAAAGAAAAATATGAGTCTATTTTAGCTTTACCAAATGTTATTGGACTATCTATTGCGACAAGAAGTGATGCGATCACAAAAGAAACATATGATTATTTAGAAGAGTTATCTAAAAAAACTTTTTTAACTGTTGAGCTCGGCTTACAATCGATACATGACAAAACTTTAAAATTTATCCGACGTGGACATACTCTAGAAAATTTTAAAAATTGTGTTTTAGAACTTAAAAAGCGAAATATTTCTGTTGTTGTGCATATTATTAATGGACTTCCTTATGAAACTAAAGAGGATATGATTGAAACCGTTAAATATTTAAATAGTTTGCATATTGATGGCATTAAAATCCATATGCTTCATATTCTAAAAAATACTTTATTGGCAAAGATTTATGAGAATCATCCTTTTCATATTTTAACCAAAGAGGAATATATCGATATTGTTTGTGAACAACTCAGATATTTGGATGAAAAAATTGTGATTCACCGAATTACTGGAGATCCAAAAAAAGAAGATTTGCTTGAACCTTCTTGGCTTTTAAAAAAAGTTTGTTTATTAAACGATATCGATAAAGAAATGAAGAAACGTGATATTTATCAGGGAGACTTAGTTTGAAGTCTCTATTTTGGTAATTATAAAACCTTTTAAAGAAGCTTCTAAGGCAATTTCGTTTCCTTTCGTTTTTTCTAAATACTTTTTATATTTTTCTCTGAATACTTCAAAAGATTTTTCTAAACTACTTCCTCTTAATGTATCACAAAATTCATCTACGCAAAGCCGTTTGATACTTTGTAAATTATTTTCTGTAACATATTTTATAAATTCTTGACTATTTATCTTCACATTTTTTTCGGTTAAAACTTCCATTCCATAGCTTGGAGTAATATTCATAATAAGTAAACAAAGCATAATAAATCCAGTTAAAAATATATATTTTTTCATTTTTACTTCACCTAAAAATAATATGGAAATTTTTTCAAAAAAAAGAATGGAATTTTTTACCATTCTATGATTTTGTAGCCATCTTTTGTTAAAACTTCTTTTTGATGTTTAAAGTTTTTATTCCGATAAGCAATTTTGATGATTTTTCCTTCATTTCGTTCTTCTTGAATTTTCTTAAAAATTTGCTCGTCCATATTATTTATTATATAAGCAATTTTTTCTTTATTTGTAGGGATTTTAAATCCTCGTTCTTTTAATAGTAATACTAGTCTTTCAAATCCAATAGAAAAACCTACTGCTGGTACAGATATGTTGGCATATTTTTCAACCATTTTATCGTAACGTCCTCCTCCACCAATAGATGATCCTAGGTCTTCAACACTTATTTCAAAAATTGGTCCAGTATAATAACTCATTCCTCTTACTAAAGTCGGATCAAATACAAGACTTGCTTTTACATTTTGTGATACCATGTGAATAATTTCTTCTAAATTGTGAATGATTGCATCATCTATTTGAAACTCATGGCAAAAATCAGCTATATTTTGAGTTGGATTTTGAAATAGTTTTAAATATTTGTGCACTTTTTCTTCTTCAAAACCATCTTTTAATAGTTCTTCTTCTACACCTTCCACTCCAATTTTATCAAGCTTATCTAAAGAAATTAATATTTCATCAGCTTTTTCTATTGGTAATCCTGCAAAAGCTACCATGCTTGTCAGAATACGACGATCATTTATTTTAATTTGAAAATTTTGAAAATTCAAATTTTTCAAAAATGTCGTAATAGCTGTGATGAGTTCTATTTCAGCAAGATTTGTTTTTTCACCAAATATATCTAAATCACATTGCATAAATTCTCGATATCTTCCTTTTTGAGGACGATCGGCACGCCAAACAAAACCTGTTTGAAATGCTCTGAAAGGATTATTTAATTCATTCATATTATTAGCATAAAACCGAGATAAAGGAACGGTTAAATCATAACGTAATCCACAATCTACTAGTTCATTTGGTTCAGTTATATTTTCAATATTTAATTTTTCTCCTCTTTTTAAAATTTTAAAAATCAGTTTTTCATTTTCTCCGCCTTGTTTTCCAGTTAAGTTCTCAATATGTTCAAGACAAGGTGTTCCTATAATTTCAAAGCCAAATGATGCATAGGTTTCTTTCATAATGCTTAATACATATTCTCGTAAGGCCATGTCTTCCGGCAAAAAATCTCTTGTTCCCTTAATAGGTGTTTTTATAAATCCCATTATTTTCGCCTCATTTCTAATTTTTTTAAAAGTTCTTGATCGCTTGGTGTTATTAACGCACCAAATTCATTTCTTGGAGTCACAATAACAGGCGACTTATTCATACAAGTATACCAGCATCCTTCATTATTTTCCCTTATATCAACAACCGTATAAAAAGTTGGAATTGTAGAAAGTTGTCCTATAGTTAAAAACTTTTCTGTAAAATGTTTTTCAGGCGCCATAACTTGATAAGGTAAGTATAACCGTTTTAAGCGTGCCATTTTTAATTGAAATAGCAGATTTTGAAGTTTTAAAAAATTTATTTTGTCTTCTTGACAGTAACTAAATTCAGTAATTCTATGATCTTCTTTTTCATTATTTTTATCTCGAAAAACAGCTACCGGTTCTGAATTTACAAACAATTTTTCCCCCTTGAAAACTGTTTGTAAAGGTTCTTTTTTTCCAATATATTTTTCTCTTTCTGTAGTAATTAATTCTCCCGGTGTAAAATGAATGGTTTTTGTAGTAATATACATGTATATTCCCCCTCATAAAAATTGTTTTGTTTTCTTTTATACTATATCACAAAATTAAAATCTTGACAAAAAAAAAATAAGAAGACTTGCTCCTTATTTTACTTCAATATATTTTCTAGTATCTTTTTCTTCTTTTTTAGGAATAACTACAGAAAGTGTTCCGTGATCAAATGATGCTTCAATATTTTCTTCATCAATATCTCCTAAATAGAAACTTCTTTGATATTTTCCGTAAACTCTTTCACGACGAATATATTTCTTTTCTTCTTTTTCTTCGTCGGTTTCATTTTTTTCTGCAGTAATTGTTAGATTTCCTTGATTGCATTCAATTTTAATTTCATCTTTTTTGAATCCTGGGATATCCATTTCAATATGATATTTTTGATCTTTTTCATAAATATCACATTTCATTTTATTCTCATCTCCTTCAAAAAAGTTATTAAACAAATCATCTAAATAATAATTTCTAGGTACTAATTTCATCTTTATCATTCCTTTCACAATTATCATTATACTCTTTTTTTAGCACTTGTCAAGTGTAAGTGCTAATTTTTTTATCATTTTTAGTACTTTTTTAGTTTACTCTTATTTATTTCAATTATACAGGAATTGCATATAAAACAATTTCAGTAGGAAAGATTGGCCCACCATAATATCTTAAATAATATTCGTAAGAAATTTCTAGGCTATTAATATATTGCCAAATTCTTAAAAAATCTTCATATCCATGATAAATTGAAATTATTAAAATTGGCTTATCTTCTTTTATGTGTTTTTCACTTCCTTTTAAAGCATGAATCTCAGAACCTTCTATATCCATTTTTATTATGGTAACCTTTTCTTTAATGTCTTCATCTAAAGTTGTAATAAGCAATTCTCCATCTCCATCTAAAACTTGATTGGATGAGGTACTAATTTCATGAGCAAATACTGAGCCATGTCCCACAAAGTCCATAACTGCTTTTTTCGCGTAGATAATCCTTGGATAAGCATATAAATTTTCTTTTAAAATGTGCATACTATCTTCGGTAATTTCATAAGCATAGATCTTTTTATAACTTTCTCTGCCATAAGTTTTTATAAAGTCCTCAATTGTATCACCTGTATAAGCACCTAAATCGACAAAAACTTCATTTTTACAAGATGGAATAATATCTAAATCAAAGTAATGAGGAAAATACTTTTCAATAACTTCTCCCAAATTTTTAAAATCGTAATTATACCAATTGTTTATAATAGCATAAAAGGTCTTTTTTGAACGGTAATCACTTAAGCTGTTATAAAATTTTTTTAGTTCTTTACTATTTTCTTTTAAAAAAGAACTTACTTTAATCACAGTATTATTCTCTAAAGTAGTTAATTTTCCCCAAAAAGTAAATTGGCTTAAAAAAATGTCAATATTTTCTTGTGTTTCTAGAGGAACCATTTTTAATTTTTCAAAAATATGTTCTTCTATTTCTTTTTGGTTAAATAATTCCAGTTCATTTAATAACTCATATGTTTTTTCATCAATATAATTCATATCTTCACCTAATCTATTGTATTTTCATATAAAAGAAAAAATACCACATGGGTATTCTATTGTAATTTTTGATAAATATTTTCTACATCCTCTTGCGGATTATCATCAATGTTTGGTAATAAATGCATATGAAAATGTTTGACTTTTTGTTTTTCTCCATAATTATAACTTACGGTCATGCTTACTTTTCCCAGTTTTTGCATAATTATTGGAGTAAGTTTTTTAGCGACATTATTTATATGGGTCAAAATCTTTTCATCTAGTTCCATCATATCTGTATAATGCTTTTTAGGAATCAATAAAATATGTCCATCGCAAAAAGGATCAATATCCATAATTCCAAGAATTAAATCATCTTCATATACTTTGCGGCAAGGACTCTCTCCATTAATAATTTTACAAAATATACAATCTTTCAAATCTTTTCCTCCTTTATTTAATTATAATTCAAATATTCTATTTTGATTATAAATTTTTCGTTTGACAGAAGCTAAAATGAGCTGATAGATGATAATTTTATGTGCGTCTCTATGTTCATAATCATAAACAAAAATACTAGCATTTAATTTCTTCGCTATTTACTTGATAAGTTTTTTTTATTCCAAAAAATGAGAGCTTTCGCTCTCTTCAGGGGGTTTGTTAGGTACACGCTCAGAAGTGATCGTGAACATGTACCAGCACAGCGTTTATAGCTATGCTATATAAAGCATATTATGTTTTTGAAATTTTGTCAATTAGTAAAATCTAATTCATTAAATAAAATTGAAAGTTCCCATTTTAAATTGCATGGGAAATAAGTTTGATAATCAGTCAATGGTGAGACCATAGGTCGAATTTATCTTGACC
>CAJFEV010000041.1 GCA_904374795.1 uncultured Bacilli bacterium | reverse complement strand
TGTCTACCCAATAATTTGCCTTATGGCACTTATTCAGCGACACTTATTCAAGCGAATGAGTGTCATTTTTTTATTACTACTATCATAATGGTAAGGAGAAATAAAATGATAGCAATGAGCTTAAGAACTTTTATAATAAAAGTCCTAGTTTTCATCTTTATCAAACCTCCTCTCTATAAAGATTAAAGGTAGACACTCAACAACTGATATTCCCTACAAAAAGTATACTATTGAATGTATTAAAGCGAACAGCTATATATTTATTAAAAATATTTTATAGTAAAATTTGTTATACTAATGTTAGAATATTGTTAAAAAATTGTTCACTATCGCAAAAATGTATGATATATTGTTACTGTACTGAGGTGGAGGTACGCTTTTATATGAGGTTCGGTATCTACCCACTAAAGGCACCAATAAAAAAGATATATTTGATTGTGATCAAATGTAAACCTTTATGGATATAGCATCTGAAATTACATTGTTGTTAAATCGGATGCTTTTGCTATTTTAGAAGAATTATTCTTAAGAATAGGAGTAAGTTATATTAGATAGAGGAAGTTCTCTTTTTAATATTGAATTTATAAGATATGAATTGGGAGATGGATTCATGAAGTTTAATAGTTTAATTCCTGAGCTTAGTGTGACGGATGTAGAGAAAAGTAAATTGTTTTATTTAAACTTAGGTTTCGAGATAAAATATCAAAGAGAAAAATTTTATTTTTTAGAATTCGAAGAAAATCAAATTATGATTGAAGAAATTAATGATCATTGGAATGTTGGAAAGTTAGAATATCCTTTTGGTAGAGGTATTAATTTAAGTATGAGTGTTTCTGATATAGATTCTTATTATGAAAAGTTAAAAGGTAAAAATATTTCTTTTTTTAAATCTTTGATGTGTAATACATATCAAGTGAATGATGAAATCTATGAGGATAAGGAATTTTTGATTCAAGATCCAGATGGATATTTGCTTAGATTTACAAATTGATTTTTGAATATAAATAATTCAAAGCCTTTTTTCATATACTTCATTAGGTGAAGATATGAAATGTCAAGTAAATAAACCTTATCCTAAAATTCGAGTTGAAAAAAAATCTTTAGAAAACGCGAAAATATTGACGCATTTATATGCTTCAAATGAAAGTGAATTAAATGCGATTATGCAATATAGTTATCAGACTATGGTTTTAGATGATGAAGAAATTACTTCTATATTAAGAGAGATTGCTGTGGTGGAGATGCGTCATTTAGAAATTTTGGGTAAGCTTATTAAAGCCTTAGGATGTAGGCCTATCTATGCTGATTGCAATTATCATGATATTCTTTATTGGAATGGGGATTACGTTTATTATGATATGGATTTAAAAACTATTTTAGAGATTAACATTGAAAGTGAACAGCAAGCAATTTATAATTATCAAATGGTGATGAGTGTACTTGATGATATTTACTTGAAAGAAAATATTGCAAGAATTTTAGAAGATGAGTATTTACATTTAGAAATTTTTTGTAAATTAAAAGAGAATTTATAACAATGTTCGTCTATCGAATGTTGTTTTTTTTCCTCTTTATTTATGGTATACTTAGAAAGAATAGAGAGGGAATATCATGGAAAATAAAGAATATGATGTAATCGTTATTGGGGCTGGGAATGCGGGATTAGTTTCTGCCTTAACTTTGCAAAAAAAAGGTAAAAAAGTTCTTTTGTTAGAAAAGGGAAGAGTTGTTGGAGGTTTAGCTTCGTCTTTTATACGTGGACGTTTTGAATTTGATACAAGTTTACATCAGTTATGTGAGTTTGGAACTGAAGAACATCATGGTGCTGTATATGATTTGTTTTCAAGATTAGGAATTCTTGATAAAGTCTCTGTAGAAGAATTACCAGAGACGTTTGTGGCATATACTTTAGATCAAAAAGAAAAATATGTGATGCCGGTTGGTAAAGATGCTTTTCTTTTAAAAATGGAAGAATATGTACCGGGAAGTACAAAGAGCATGGAAGAGTTTTTTTCACTATGTGAGGAAACGAAAGCCGCGCTTTCTTATCTAAATGAAAGCAAAGGTCATCCTGAAACGGAAGTTTTAATGGAAAAATATCCTCGTTTCATGGTAGTTGCTCCTTATAGTGTAGAAAAAGTTTTAAAAAAGATAAATATGCCTTTTAAAGCTCAAGAAATTTTATGCTCTTATTGGAGTTATTTAGGGAGTCCAGCATCTAAGTTAAGTTTTGTACATTATGCTTCTATGGTTTATTCTTATATTACTGATGGACCTGTAATTTTTAAAAAGACTAGTCATGATATTTCTTTATTGTTAAGTGAAGAATTTGTAAAAAATGGTGGTACGCTTAAATGTTTAACTGGTGTGAAAGAAATTTTGACACAAAATAGTGAAGTAGTAGGTGTTGTTACGAACAATAACGAAAAATTTTTTACAAAGCATATTCTCGCAAATGTTTCTCCTAATGTTGTATATGGTCAGCTTATTCAAAATGATTTTGTGCCTAGTAAAGCTAAGTCGTTTGTTAATGCGCGAAATCTTGGGGCACGTGGGGTAAGTGTTTATTTAGGTTTAAATAAAACTATGGAAGATCTTGGATTGGATAATGCAACATATTTTGTCTATCATTCTTTGGATAGTAATAAGGAATTTAAAAGAATGCATGATGTTTTTTCAGGCAATTTAGCTGCTACATTAAGAAATACATCTTTAGATACTTCTACTTTAGTTTTAACGAGCCTTATTTTTGGAGATGCTTTTGATAAATTTGTTCATAAAGAAAATTATTTTGAAGTTAAAGAAAAACTGGCTGAATCTTTAGTTTCTTCTTTTGAACAAGCAACAGGAGTGGATATTCGTGATGCTATTGAAGAAATTGAAATTGCCACCCCAGTAACTTTTGCACGTTATACGGGACATCCGGATGGAGTAATTTATGGTTATCTAGCTACTTCCTATGATAATTTATTGCCTAGAATTATGAATGAAGAAAATGAAATTTTTGTTAAAGGACTTCGTTTTTGTGGAGGCTTTGGTTCTAGGTTAAGTGGATATAGTTCAACTTATATTAATGGAGAGATGGAAGCTTTAAAAACGCTTGGGGAGATGAAAAATGAAAGAGTTTAAAATTGGAATGAATGAAAAACTTGATATGTTAAAATTTAAGAATTTAGGGGAAGAAAGAGAAAAGGAAATTAACAAATCGACTAGTTCGCCTATTCAAAGTACAACTTTATCTAATACTTTAGCTAGTCTTTTGCATCCGAAAGGAATAAAGGTACAAGTTAGTACTATTGTTAAAGAGACAGAAGATACAAAATCGTTTTATTTAAAACCCGTTAAAGTTGAATCTATGCCTCCTTTTTTAACTGGACAGTATGTCACTTTAGCCGTTAATATTGATGGTAGAACTTTTAAAAGACCTTATTCGATTAGTAGTGCTCCTAATTCTTTAGAAATGTATCGTATTACTGTAAAAAAAGAACCACATGGTATCGTTTCTACCTATTTATTTCATGAATGTGAGGTTGGAAACACTTTTAATCTTTTAGGCCCCTTTGGACATTTTACTTATCAGCCTTTGCGGGATAGTAAAGATGTAGTTTTTCTAGCTGGAGGTAGTGGAATTACACCGTTTATGGCTTTTTTACAAGATCAAAAATTTTTAGAAAAAATTCATTCTCTTACGTTATTTTATGGTGCGAAAAGTGAGTTTGATTTGATTTTTAAAAAGGAAATTGATGAAGTGTGTTCTAAAAATAAAAAAGTAAAAGTGATTTATGTATTAAGTGAGCAAAAACGAAACGATTATGCTTATGGATTTATTGATGAAGAAAAAATTTTACAAGAAGGATTTGCTAATAAAAGCTTTTTTGTAAGTGGACCATTAAAAATGTATTTTTCGTTAAATGACATTTTTAAAAAATTAGATATTCCAAACAAATTTATTCGTCATGAAATTTTTAGAGAAATTCCAGAAGATTTAGTGGAACAGAATTTTCAATTGACTATTAAAATGAATGACAAAAACCTTACGATTCCTTGTAATGGAAAAGAAACTTTACTTCAAAGTATGGAAAAGGGAAGAGTAAAAACTTTAGTTCATTGTACGGTTGGGGAATGTGGTTTTTGTAGAAGTAAACTTTTAAATGGTGAGGTAAAAACAGAAAATTCTTGTGTTCGTGAAGCTGATAAAGAAGTTCATTATATTCATCCGTGTGTGAGTTATCCTTTGAGTGATGTGACAATTGAAGTGCCTATTAAGTAAGCATATTGCTTGCTTTTTTTTCTCTTTTTTTCTATACTTTATACGAGGGATATTATGCAAATACTTAAATGGAAAAAAGAACAGAAAAATTTATATACGGCTTTTTTAAATGATCATAGGGAAGTATCTATTTATGAAGAACTTGTTTTAAAATATGATTTGTTTCTTAAAAAAAATATTTCGGTTAAAGAATTAGAACGAATTAAGAAGGAAAATTCTTTGTTAGAAGGATATTATGAAGCTTTGAAATATTTAACTAGAAAAATGCGTAGTCGAAAAGAAGTGGATGAGTTTTTAAGAAAAAAAGAATATTCTAAAGAGTGTCGAGATTTTGTTTTAGAAAAATTAAAAAAAGAAGGTTATATTAATGATCAAAAATTTTTAGAGGCTTTTCTTCATGATCAATTGACTTTGACTTTATATGGTCCTTTTAAAATCAAAAAAGAATTAGAAAAATTGGGAATTTTAGATTACTCTTTACTTGATGAAATTTCTGATAAAGTTTGGCAAGAACGAATTTTAAAGATTGTAAAAAAGAGAGAAAAAAGTCAAAAAAAAGAAAGTGAAAAGCTTTTTAAAAAGAAACTTGAAATGTATATTTATTCTTATGGATACAGTATGAGTATGATTGAGTCTATTTTGGAAAATTATTCTATAAAAATAGATGAGAATGTGTTACTTAAAGAAAAGGAAAAGTATTTAAGAAAGCTTTCTTCTAAATATGATGGAAATGCACTTGTTTGGCAAGTTAAAAGAAAGCTTTATCAAAGAGGATATAGTAGTGAAGAGATTGAAAAAATTTTTGAATAAAAAAATGGTTTTATTAACCATCTTTTTAATTTTTTGAAGATTGTGATTTGATACTTGCAATTTGATTTGCAATATATGCTGAATATTTTTCAGCTATATCTGAATCATTAATAGTCATTCCATATTCTTTTCGAAGTTCATCTAAAGCTGTTACTTGAAGAGTTTGATCATCTGATAATTTTTCGTTTGCTAATGTTTCTGTTATATCATCTTTTTTCTCATCTAATGAAGGTTTTTCGCTGCTACTTTCACGGAAGATAACATGGTATCCTAAACTTGTAGTAATTACTTCTTTAGAATATTCGCCATCCTTTAATTTTCTTGCAGCTTCTAAGATCTCATCATAACTACTTGATAGTGTTCCAGTGTTAATCGCACCTAAACTTCCTCCATTATTTTTTGTAGCTTCATCTTCTGAATATTCAGCAGCTAGTTCTTTAAATCTAGCTAATTTGTCTTCAGCTTTGTCTAATTCAGAAATAATGGTATTAATTTTTTCTTTCGCTTCATTTTCTAATTTTGTCTTGTCTTCGTCAGAAGTATCTTCGGTTACTCCAGTTGTAATTAAGATATGATCGACTGTTACATCTCCATAGATGTTTTTTTCATAATACGAATTAATTTCATCATCAGTTACTAAAGATTTTCCATAATCTAAAATTGCTTTATTTCTTAAATTACTTAAATATAAAGTCTCTTCACCACTATCAACTGAGCCATACATTGCGATAACTTGATCTTCACCGTAAGTTTTTATTAAAGAATCAATGGTGCTTTCAGCTTGTTCTCTTGCATCTTCTAAATCATCAGGATATTTTTTTTCTAAAATTTCAGTATCCATCAATGTTAAAATTGCATTTAGAGAATAATTTTCTTTCATTTTTTCATAAAGCTGGTTTGCTGAAATGCTTTCAGCGTTTTCATTAAAGCTTACAACAGCTTGACTTCCATCAGATAGGGTAGGTATTTCTTTTCCACATCCACATAAAAGAAGTGTACAAGCTCCAAGAATGACGATTTTTTTTGTTTTGTTTTTCATTATTTCACTCCATTCATAAAACATAAATATTATATCAATTCGCCTTTCGAAATACAAGTTTTTATGTATGCACCATTTAAAAAATTAACCATAAACTATATTGAAAAGACAAATAAAGGAGGGAGTTTTATGAACTGCTGTCGTGAAAATGGACTTGGACCTGCAATCATTTTGGTATTATTTATTTTACTAATCTTAATTGTAGGAGCATTCATTTAAGTCTTTAAAATATTAAAAAGGAGGTGTCTTATGAATTGTTGCAAAAATAAGGACACAGGATGTAATGGAGCTGGTTATCAAACTAGTGCATTCATTATCTTGGTTTTATATATCTTACTTGCAATTATTCTAGGTGGAATCTTATTCTAACGAGGAAGGGAATACCTTCTTTTTCGTTGTTTTTTTAGAATATTTACCTAAAACAGTAAAAGAAGAAGTTCCTTTTCAGTAAGTATTTTCTTTAAAGAAAAAGTATGATACAATTTAGAAGAATAAATAGGGTGAATGGTTATGTTTGGAAAAATTCTTAATGCAAATGAAAATACAATTACTATAGAAAATTTAAGTGGGCAGATTCCTTTATTTTTAAAGGGCATACATGTTTCTTTTGCTGAAGATAATCGTATAATTATTGGTAAAATTGTTGAAGTAAAAAAAGAACATTTTATTATTTTTTTGATTGGGGAAATTGTAAATGGGGGGTTTATTGCTGGAATTTATAAAGCTCCTAAATTAGCTAGTTCTCCACGAATTGTTACTGCTCAAGAGTTAGAAACTTTTATTGGAAATCAGAATTATCATAGTAAAGATACACTTTTGATTGGGACTTCTACTTTATATGATAATTTTAAAGTTACGGTAAATTTAAATGATTTTTTTTCTAATCATTTTGCTATTATAGGAAATTCTGGTTTTGGAAAATCTTGTGGAGTTGCTAGATTAATTCAAAATGTTTTTTACTTTAATCAAAATCCACCTAAAAATGCTCATATTATTTTGTTTGATGTATATGGTGAGTATCAAAATGCTTTTAAAAACTTTTCAAGTATTTCAGGAATTCATGTGAAAAATTTTCAAAATAAGAAAGAAGATATTGCTAATGTTATTACTATTCCCCCATATTTTTTAGATGCAGATGATTTAGCAATTTTATTGAATGTTGAGGATCCTTTTTTGATTCCTATTTTAGAAAAAGCTTTGCAGTATGTTGGAATTTTTAAAAGTGATGATCCGAATTCTGTTCGTTATAAGAATAGTATAATTGCTACTTGTTTATTAGAAGTTTTAGCAAGTGGAAAAGAAGCAAGTCAAATCCGAGATCAGATTTTATCCATTTTAGCTAAATATCATACGGAAGAATTAAATGAAAATAGTTTAATTAAGGAACCAGGTTATACAAGAACAGTAAGGCAATGTTTAAATATTGATGATCAAGGAAAAATTAATGCGATTAGTCGTGTAATTGATTTTTTTAATCAATTTAAAATTTCTAATTCTGAGAATTTTGCGGTTGTTCCTAATTTAGTATATACTTTAGAGGATATTTATGATGCTTTAGAATTTGCTTTGTTAAGTGAAGGCGTATATAACAGTGTATCGATGTATGAAAGGGCAATCACCTTAAAAATTCATTTACATCAACTTATTAATGGCCCTTATAAGAAGTTTTTTGAGTATCCTTATGTTATTAGTAAAAAAGATTATGTTGAAAGTTTATTTCGGGTAGAAAATGGTGAAACAGCTCAAATTGTTAATGTAAATTTAGATTCAATGGAAGACAGATTTGCTAAAATTTTAACTAAATTGTATTCTAAGTTGTTTTTTGATTTTGCTACTTCTTTGGAAAATCGTGGTTCTTTTCCAATTAATATTGTGTTAGAGGAAGCTCACCGATATGTAAATAATGATCATGATGCAGAAGTAATTGGCTATAATATTTTTGATCGAATTACTAAAGAAGGAAGAAAATATGGAGTTTTAATGGGCTTTATTACGCAACGACCTAGTGAACTTTCTAAAACCGCTTTGTCTCAATGTTCGAATTTTTTGGTATTTCGTATTTTTCATCCAGAAGATTATAAAATGATTGATTCTATAACTTCTAGTATAACAACAGAGGAGTTGGAGAGATTGAAAACGCTTAGAAGAGGAATTGCCTTAGTATTTGGAAGTGCTATACCTTTACCAGCACTTGCAAAATTGGATATGCCTGATCCTGCTCCATTAAGTAGTAATGTTAATGTTTCTAATTTATGGTTTTAAAAAAGAAGCTTTTAAGAGCTTCTTTTAGTATGGATAAATTTCATATGGATTTGATTGTGTTCCGTCACCGCTTTTATATAAAATGTTACTTGGTATAGCAATGACTACTCGTAAATGATTTTTCACACTTGCTCTTTCTAAAGCAATAGTTCCTCGTGTATTTACTCGATATACATCATAAGTGTTTTCATTTGTACCATTTAATAGCCACCAGTCATTTGAGGCTTTTGAAAGATAATTATAGTTTGTACAATTCCCTGAGGATACAGTTTTACATAATGGATCAATAGAAGCATTGATATAATCATAAGCTGGCAAAAGGCTGATAGGTGTTGGATAAGTGGTGTAACATTCAATAGCTCCTGAGTTATCATAGTCATTTTCACTCCTTGTATGTACACAAGCATCCATAGTTAATAAGTAATTTTTATAATTTGCAAAAAAGTTATTATAAATTTCTGTTAAGGATTCTTCAATACGGCTTGATTCAAAATTATTATATCCACGGTTACTGTTTAAAGATTCGTTATATCGATCATCAAAAACTACTGGATCCATTTTATTTGCGGTATCTGATAAGATTAGGTATATTTCATTTTCATTAAATTTTAAGATACGCCAGTTTTCATTTGCAAAATTTAGATAATTGTTTACATATTCTCCACGATAGGTATAGTAGTTGTTCATTTCATATAAGCCGTTGCTTTCAGTTACAATTGCTTCGTTTTGAAGAAGAGTATCATATAATGAAGTCGTTTCATAATTTGTACATGATAGAGAAGGGGAATAGCGAATATATCCGTTGTTGTATATTACATTTATAGATCCATAACAGTTACTATCTTTACTTAATCTTGAAAAATCTTTCATATATTTTTCATTTATTAAGGTGGAAGCCTCAATAGTAATTAAAGGATTTTCTTCTGTTGGAAGTAAAGATGGATTTCTTTTTAAATAGTTTTTTGTTTCATTTACCATGATTGTTTCAATTTCTTGGTAATCATATCTTTTAAAAATATTAACGAAAATGACAATTAATATTATTAGTAAAATTATGGTTAAAATAGCTATTCCTCCAAATATAAAAACCTTTTTTTTATTTTCTTTTAATGTAGTTAATAGTTTATTCATAATTTATTCTCCTCTTATAAAATTATACATAAGAATGAAAAAAAAAGCAACGAATTGCTTTTTTGATTAACGGTTGTAGTATTCAACAATTAAAGCTTCATTAATTTCAGGATTTAATTCTGAACGATCTGGACGTCTTACATAAGTACCAGACATTTTTTTCTTATCGAATTCAACAAAAGCTTTAGTGTTTGTTGTTGCTTCTAAGCTCGCTAGGATTGCTGGATGATTTAAAGAGTTTTCTTTAACTGCAATAACATCTCCAGGTTTGCAAGTATAAGAAGGAATATCTACTTTTTTACCATTTACAGTAATATGTCCATGGTTAACTAATTGTCTAGCTCCACGACGAGTAGTAGCAAGTCCCATACGATATACTAAGTTATCCAAACGACTTTCTAGTAAGAATAATAAGTTTTCACCAGTAATTCCTGACATATTTGAAGCTTTATCAAATACTCTATGGAATTGTTTTTCGTTTAAACCGTATAAAATACGAACTTTTTGTTTTTCTTGTAATTGAACACCATATTCGCTTAATTTTTTACGACGGTCTGTTCCATGCATTCCAGGAGCATAAGGACGGCGAGCAATATCTTTACCATTTTCTAATGTTGAAAAATTTAAACGACGTGATTTTTTGTATTGAGGTCCTGTATATCTTGCCATAATTTTCTCCTTTCTATTTTATTTGCTAAAAGTTATTTGAAATACCTTTTTATAGGGAGTAATTATTAACACTTTCTACTGGCAGAGTATACTCGTGAATCCATTGGTCTAATTACACATTATAAAGGGCATTTCGCTGCCAAACTTCTAAGCAAGATAAATTATACTAAATTATTGTTTTCATGTCAATAATACTAGGACAAATGCCTTATGGAGTTAGGACGATTCGAAAACTTGAGAAATTATCTGCGTTACCAACTATGCGATAAAATGCAAATATACCTGCAGCCAATCCGTGGGCATAGTCTGCACCACGAACAAACCATGGACTATCTAAACATATAAAGTAAGCAAGATCTGTATACCAACTATTGACTTTTCTGATTTGAGTTAAATAAGTGACTGAACCATATGGTCCCATTTCTCCTGTTGCATCACCCAATATTCTTCTCCCATACTGTTCATCTACTGTAGCATAGACGTAGGTATCATAATATCTAGAATCAGGCCAGCTATAACCATTTGTTAATTCGGTTAAACCTGAAGTGTCATTATCACAAGTAGGACATCCAAATGTCCCATTAAAACCTGAATTATAGATGCTGTTTTTTCCACTCATTGGATTACCATTTTCGTCTAATATAACTCCCATGACATATTCCCAGGTTCCACCACTCATATCATAAATGCCTGTGATGTTTCCAGTTGTACTTGCAAGTATACTATTTGGATAAGCTGTATTACATGTTCCATCATTACAATATTGTTGAAGGTAAGCTACAGCTCCCCATTCTGTATTCTTCATCATATGACTTTCTAGATTTCTTTTATAATCATAGGATGTATAGAACGCATTAGCTACTTGTATATTTCGCCATGAACTTACATTTGGCTTGATTTGTACTGCATCGCCATTTCTTATATTATCTCCATTTCCACCATTTCGACTTGGTTCAAATTTTCCTACCCACATTCCATTTGAATCAAATGCAGTGAATGCTGGATGCGTTAACCAACTTCCTACAGATGTTCCGCTACTTACTGGTGTATCTTTATTCTCAAAAACGACTTGTATAGTTTGGACTGCATTTTCGGTATTGGTTAGACTTGTATAATTTCCATCATCAAAGATAAGATACTTATATCTTGGTATCCATACAAAATAACTTTCTATTACATTCTCCGGTATGGTTAAGTATGACAGCATTTGCCCAGTTCTTTTTTTCATAACTATACCATTCTGTTGATAGATCAGCTCTTTTTACCGTTCCATTATTATCTATTGTAACGGCTATTAATGGCTCTTTAAGTACTGGATCTGCTCCATTTAATATGTCTTCACTATATCTACTCTCAAAATACAAGGTGCATTTTGTATTTCTTTCAGTCATATTTACTACTTTTACAGACCAATCTGTTTCATTAAATTCGACACTTGCTCCCTTGGTACAATTTGTTTTTTCTTTATTAATTTTATATCCTTCACCTTTTTGAGGCATTGTTTTAGATATTACATCATCTACATAAAAAGCAAAATATAAGTCTCCATTACTTCCTACAGTACCTTCAATAATATTAAATTCATCATGAGTTTCAAAAGATGCAAAGGAGGTATAGAAAAATACTCCAGCTATTAATAAAATACATACTATAGTAAATATTGTTATTCCTATTTTCTTTGGATCTCTTTGTTTAAAACGCTCTAATTTCATATAGCATCATTCCTATTAAAAAACAAAATGAATTCACATAATAAGAAGTACTATCGTATTTATTACGTAATTATTGTAGCATATATTTACGTAATTTAGCAATTTTTTTGATTCGTTCTTAAGGCAAAAATATTTATGCCAATCATTTGTCAAAAAATGTTTTTTCTTTTAGTTTCTTTTTTTAAATGGTTTATAATAGATTTAGGTAAGTGGTGATATTTTGATACCAAGTGTAATAAAAAATTTGTTAGTTAAAATTGAACAAAGTGGCTTTGAAGCATATTTAGTTGGTGGATTTGTAAGAGATGCTTTGGTATGTCGAAAAACCAATGATATTGATATTGCAACAAATGCTTTGCCTAAAGATTTAACTTTGTTATTTGGACCTTCTTCAAAAACAGAAATGTATGGGTCTTATCATTTGAAAATTGATCAATATACAGTAGATATTACAACGTATCGTAAAGAGATCTGTTATGAGAAAGGAAAACTTTGTGAAATGGTTTATTCTTCTAATATGTTAGAAGATGCTAAAAGAAGAGATTTTACTATGAATGCCATTTATATGAATAAAAATGAGGAAATTATTGATCTTTATGACGGAAGAAAAGATTTAAGAGAAAAAAAGTTAAAAATGATTGGAAATCCTATGGTGCGATTGGAAGAGGATCCTATTCGGATTTTACGAGCTGTTCGTTTTGCTTCTATGTATCATTTAGAGATAGATAGGTTATTGAAAAAAGCTATTTTAAAAACAAAGAAAAATTTAAAAAATGTTTCAATAGTAAAGATTCGTAAAGAGCTTGACGGGATTTTACTATCGGATGGATTTTCTTTATTAAAGAAACTTGGACTCTTAAAAGAATTGGGAATTACGAATCAAAAAGTGGTTTTTGTTGAGGATCTTTCAGGGCTTTGGGCACAGATAAAAACTGACCGTGAATATGTGGTGGAAAAAGAATTAAAAATTCGTCAAAAAAGTATTGCAGAGCAAGTAAAGTGTGGTACAATTAAGATGCTTGATTTATATGATTATGGATTTTATCAATGTTTAACTGTTGCTAAAATTTTAAAATTTCCTGTAAAGAAATTAGAAAAAATGTATCAAAATATGCCTATACATTCTAGAAAAGATATCGTTTTAACAACTGAAGAAATTCAAGACTATAGTGGTATAAAAGGTGAGAATTTAGGAAAACTTTTGAGAGATTTAGAGGAAAAAATTATTTTAAAAAAGGTGTTAAATACTAAAGAAAGTATTCAAAAATATATAAAAGAGTGGAGGTAAAAAGAATGCCAAATATTGAGTTTTTAACGGAAAAAAGATTTACTGTAGCTACTCATTTAGTTCAAGTAGCGGTTGAAAACCATTTATCTTTGGTAGAATTTTTACTTTTAATGTATTTTGAAGATGCAGAAGATAAAACTTTTAATGTTGATAAAATAAGTAAAGTTTTAGGAATAGAAGAAAAAGATGTTTTGCTTTCTTTTAATCGTTTGCTTTCTTTGAATTTTATTGAATTAGAAGCTTGTAAAGATGAAACGAATAAGTGCTGTGAAGTGATTAGTCTAGAGCCTTTATATCGCAATATTTTTGAGAAAAAAGTTAAGAAGCAAGAAGAAAAGAAAAAGGAAACAATTTTTGATTTGTTTCAAAAGGAACTTGGAAGAAGCATTTCACCAATGGAATATGAAATTATTAATGCTTGGCTTTTAAAAGGATTTAGCGAAGAGCTGGTTTTAGGTGCTTTAAAAGAAGCTGTATATAATGGGGTAAGTAGTTTACGTTATATTGATAAAATTTTATATGAATGGCAAAAAAAGGGCTATCATAATATGACAGAGGTAGAAAGTGGGTTAACAAATAGAAGAAAGGATATGGAAAAAGCTCCAAAGCTTTTTGATTATAATTGGTTAGAAGATGAAGGATAAAATTAAAGAAATTATTTCTTATTTAGATGAATTGTACCCTGATGCTCGTTGTGAACTCCATTATAAAAAAGACTATGAACTTTTAATAGCTACTGTTTTGTCAGCACAATGTACTGATAAAAGAGTGAATGAGGTTACTAAAATTCTTTGGGAAAAATATGATATTTTTTCTTTGGCTAAGGCTAGTCAAAAGGATGTTGAGAGCATTATTCGGCCAGTTGGTTCTTATACAAAAAAGGCTAGTTATTTAATTCATATTGCTAAAAGTTTAGTGGAAAATTATAATGGTCGAGTTCCAAATGATCGTGATTACTTAGAAAGTTTGCCTGGTGTTGGAAGGAAAACGTGCAATGTGGTACTATCAAATATTTATAGTGTTCCAGCTATTGCTGTTGATACTCATGTTGAGAGGGTTTCTAAACGGTTAGGTTTAGCTTATAAAAATGATGAGGTTTTCGTTGTTGAACGTAAACTTATGAAAAAGTTTCCAAAAGAAAAGTGGAGTAGATTACATCATCAACTCGTATTATTTGGCCGTTATAAATGTAAAGCTATAAAACCTGAATGCGAAGATTGTAAATTTCAAGATTTTTGTAAATATTTTAAAAGTAAAAAATAAAAGGTTACTCTTTAGTTTGATAAAACCTCGTTTTTTTTGATATGAAAACGAGGTTTTTTGTATTGAAAAAGTATCACAGAAAATCTTGTTTATGACACGACAAGTATATCTATTCATGGGAAGTTAAAATTTGGACGATATATAAAAAATAGTCAATTTAGTTATAGATATTTATTGCTATCAAATAAAATTAAAGGATTGTTACCTGTTAATAATAGGTAACAATCCTTTAGAAATTATCTATAATTAGCTTTTCGAGTTTAGTTTATATTGAATTGTTTATTATGTTCCTTCATTTGGACAAGTATTTGAAACAGTTATTTTTCCAGAAACTCTTATTTGAGTACCTTGGTAACTTACAGTATATGTTATTGTTTTTTCTCCTGTAGTTGATGTATCTACGGTGCTAGCTGTTATTGTCACTTCATCAGTAACATCTATTCCATCATAGGTAGCTTTAATTGCTTTTTTGGCATCAACTGTTCCATTTACTGGAACACAAAGTGTTGAAGCAGTAGCTTTTAATTTATTTCCTTCGGAAGAATCACCTTTTATTGATACTTTTATTTCCAATCCGTTTGATTGGTTTGTTTTAAAGATGCTATAAGCACTTTTTATTACAAAGGTGTATTCACCACTTGTTGATGCTTTGTAAGTATAGGTGGTTTTGTCCGTCCAGCCTAGATTTGTTAAATTTCCATTTTTATCTTTTAAATAAATTTGATATCCAAATGTGCCAATTGAAGAATTGTTGTATGATTCATAAATTCGCATGTATTCTGTTTCAAATAATTCATAGCTATGACTATATGTTTTTTTGTAGTTTGCAAAATAGTTTGCAAATTCTGTACGTACAGCATTTGTGTTTAGTGCATCAGGTGTTTTTGCAGCATCCCATGAAAGAGTAATTGTATTTCCATCAGTTTCACTATCTCCGTTTGATGCATCTGATAGTTTAGCAAATCTTGTTGAAGTTTCGCTTGGTTCAGTACCTTCTTTAAAGTATGCAGTATATTTCATATTATCTGGAGTGTATTCACTAGCTCGTTTCGTTGGAAGTGTATTTGCTTCTACAGTAACGCTTACTACGGTATCAGGTTTTGTAAATTTTTCGTTTTTCGTTAAAATATTGTTTGCTAAATATGCATTTATTTTTCCACGAGTAGGAGAACCTGTACTACTAGTTAGATAATGGTTTGAATCTTCATCTTTTTTATCATAAGCATAAATCATAGAGATGGAGTATTCTGTGTTGTATGTATTTACCCAATGTTCTGGTGTAGCATAATAAGGTATTCCTTTTTCAGCAGCTGTAGCTTCATCGTAATTTGTTGTACCTGATTTAGAAGCAATAGATCCACGTAAATTCCAATTGATTGAGCCACCGACACCTTCACTAGTTGCTTGAAGAAGGACGTCTGTAATCATCCATGCAGTTTCTTCACTCATTGCTCTTGTTTTTTCATATTTATATTCAATAGTTTCTTCGGTTTGCGTATTGACGATTTTGGTGTAAGAATAAGGTTCAATATAATATCCGCTTCTTGCAAATGCAGCATAAGCTGCTGAGCTTTCTAATGGTGAGATACCTTGTGGCCAACCACCGACTGAATATGATTCATGAAGGCTTGTATTTCCGTCCGAATCCATATAATTATCCTCGTCAATTCCTAAATTGTTTAAAAATTCTTTTTTGTTTTCTTCAGTTGTTTGATGGAAAGCTTCTAGAGCGGTTGTATTTCTTGATGCTGATAGTGCGTCTTTAAGTGTCATAACTCCTTTAAAAGAATTATCCCAGTTATTTAAATAGCCTCCGCCATTATAAGCATATTTAAAATCAATAAACATTTGACCAGTAGATGCGTTGTTATATTCAATGAGTGGACCGTAGTCTATAAGTGGTTTAGCTGTAGAACCGGGTTGTCTTCTAAATAGTGCGCGGTTATCTCCTGTTTTTACATAATTTCTTCCTGGACCTAAGGCTGTAATAGAGCCATTAGTGACACTTGTAACTGCAACACCCACTTGAATTTTATCATCACGCCATTCAGCAGCAGCCCCATTTTGCATATTATTAATAACATCTTGAACTGATTTATTAAATGTTGTATATACTTCGTATCCGCCTCTTGAGATATCGATATTTTGTTTGTCTTTAATTTCATCAACAACATAATCGATTAATACTTGATATGGAGTAGAAGAGGATTGCTGTGGAACAATTAAAGATTCAACTGGAATACTTTGAGCATCCTTCATTTCTTGCTCCGTAATATAACCATGACGGTACATTAAACTTAAAACGGTATTTTTTCTTTCATTAGCATATTCTGGATATGTATATGGATTATATAAAGAAGGGTTATTTACCATACCGACTAGTAAAGCACATTCTGGTAAAGATAAGTCAGAAACAGTTTTACCAAAATAGTACTGACTTGCTTGTTCCACTCCATAAATATCATTTACATTATTATTTCCGCTTGCAAACCACCAAGAGTTTAAGTACATTTCAATGATTTGCTCTTTGGTAAAGTTTTTTTCAATTTTGAAAACAGCCATATAAATATCTTGAAATTTACGAATGATTCCTTCAATCCCTGAATCTTCTGTTGAGGTAAAGTAGTTTTTAGAAAGTTGCATAGATAGAGTTGAAGCTCCTCCAGCACCGCTTCTTCCTAAAACCTGTCCGACACTGGCCATTAAGAAGCGGGCTGCATCAAAACCACTATGTTGAAAAAATCTTGAGTCTTCGGTTGCGACTAAAGCATCAACTAGGACTTGTGGAAAATCTTCATAATTTTTTAGGACTCGATCTTCTGTTCCAATACGAGTAAGGATGGAACCATCATCCCAGTAAATAATTGAGGATTCAGCTTCATATAATTGTTCAGCAGTAAATTCTGGTGAAGTAAATACTATATAAAGTCCAAATGCGATTATAATCGAAGCAACTGCAATCCCCATTGTGATAAATACCATACATATTTTTGTCCCAATATGACGATTTTTCTTTGTTTTTTTCTCTTTAGATTCTTTTTCTTTTGCTGTGGTTTTCTTTTTAGCTTTTTCTTTTTTAACCGATTCTTTAATTTCTCCCAATTTTTTCAATTTTAATTTTTTCTTTGCCATTTTTTATATCCTTTCTAGATAAGCTTCATCAACTATTTTTAAATAGTCTAGCGCTGGATTGTATTTTTCTTTTATTACATATCCTTTTTTTTCTAAATATTCATAAGGAATACTTTTTCTCGTGTTTTCATCTATAAATTTTATTAAATCTTCACCTTTTAATAGAAAAATTTGATTGTTCATTTTAATAATTATAAAACAAATGCCTCTATGCTGAATTACTTTTTTAATATATTTTAGTTGGTGCTCATGGAAGTTTGCTAAAGGAAATGAAGTTTTTTTTTGGGTTTCTTTTGCTTCAAATTCAATATATTTTCCTTTGTATATTCCATTATAATCAAGTGTTGATGGTGCTTTAAAATATCCATTTTTTATAATTCTTCCATGTTCGGTATAGACAGCTTCACTGATACCAATAGGAGTAGGTTTTTTATAAATTAAGGCAATGTCTTTTTCTACATAATATTCATTTGATTCATTGATTAGGTTCTCTAAATTCATTCCTCGGTTGCTATAATTTATAGTTTTGTATCCATTTTTTTCTATTTTGTTCGGGTACAACATATAGATCACCTTTATACATTATACAATAAATGTTTCTTTTTTTAAAGATAGAAGTGTTTTTGC